>JASHPX010000180.1 GCA_030037905.1 Gammaproteobacteria bacterium | reverse complement strand
GCTCCGGGTCGGGCAAGTCGACGCTGCTGCGGCTGATCGCCGGACTCACGGACCCCAGCGCCGGACAACTGTCCTTCAGCGGTCGGCCGATCGCAGGTCCCGCCTCGGGCATCGCCATGGTGTTCCAGAGCTTCGCACTGTTCCCGTGGCTCACGGTGTTCGAGAACGTGGCGCTCGGACTGGAAGCGCAGCACCTGCCCAAGGCCGAAATCCGCAAGCGCTCGCTCGCGGCGATCGATCTGATCGGGCTGGATGGATTCGAGTCCGCCTATCCGCGCGAGCTGTCGGGCGGTATGCGCCAGCGCGTCGGATTCGCGCGAGCGCTGGTCGTGCATCCCGACATCCTGCTGATGGACGAGCCGTTCTCGGCCCTCGACGTGCTCACGGCCGAGACGCTGCGCACCGACTTCCTGGACCTGTGGGCCAACAAACAGCTGCCCATCCGCGGCGTGATCCTCGTGACTCACAACATCGAGGAGGCGGTGCTGATGTGCGACCGTATCCTGGTGTTCGGCAGCAATCCCGGCCGCATCCTCGGGGAGATTCCGGTCGGCCTGCCGCAACCGCGCAACCGCCTGGATTCCAAGTTCCGCGACCTCGTGGAGCACATCTACGTGGTCATGACCTCGCGTCCCCAGGCCGCGGCCCAGGGCGCGCGCGCCGAGCGCTTCCCGCGCCTCACCATCGGTACGGTACTGCCGCGCGTGTCCTCCAATCTGCTCTCGGGACTGATCGAGACCGTCGCCGCGGCGCCGTTCAACGGCACGGCCGATCTGCCCAAGATTGCTTCCGACCTGCAGATGGAGATCGACGAGCTGTTTCCCGTGGCCGAGACACTGCAAGTGATGCGTTTCGCCGAGGTGGAGGGCGGTGATATTCGCCTCACGGCCGAGGGTATGGCGTTCGCCAACGCAGCGCTCGATGAGCGCAAGCGCATCTTCGCGCGCCACCTGTTGAACTACGTGCCGCTGGCCGAGCACATCCGCCGCGTGCTCGATGAGCGCGCCTCGCACGCAGCGCGTAAGAGCCGCTTCGTCGATGAGCTCGAGGACTTCATGACCGAGGACGACGCGGAGCAGAGCCTGCGGGCGGTGGTGAGCCTGGCGCGCTACGGCGAGGTATTCGCCTACGACGACGAGCACGAAATGTTCAGCCTGGAGAATCCAATCTGACGAGTTCCCCCGGCTCCTCGGAGCTCATCGGGCTGGTCGGGCTCCCCTGGGCTCGCCGGGCTCGCCGCGCTGCGCAACTCGGCCCAGGGCGTGGAGGGCACCGCGTCTGGAGGGCGCCGTGGCAGCCCTCGCGGCCGGAACTGGTTCACATCCTGACGCAGCGCAGGCGCGCTAGGGAACCGGGAGCGCAGGCCGACAGTCAACGCCCTCGCGGGCCGTGAGTCGCCGCACACCGGCCCTGCCGACTCGAGCCAACCCGCTCAGGAGGGAAATAATGAATGGTGGCATCAGCAACCTCGCCACGGCGAAGAACCCCAAGTCCGAAGGCCATGCGGCCAGCCCCGCCCGCGCGGAATTCGAGCGGCTGCGCGAATACCTCACGAGCCAGGTGCTCGGGCAGGAGACGCTCATCGAGCGGCTGCTGATCACACTGCTGGCCGACGGGCACCTGCTGGTGGAAGGGCCGCCGGGACTGGCCAAGACGCGCGCGATCAAGGCGCTCGCCCAGGGAGTCGAGGCCGATTTCCACCGCCTGCAGTTCACGCCGGATCTTCTGCCCGCGGACCTGACCGGCTCGGAGATCTACAGACCCGAGGAAGGCGCCTTCCGCTTCCAGCGCGGCCCGCTGTTTCACAACCTGATTCTCGCCGACGAGGTCAATCGCGCACCGGCCAAGGTGCAGTCGGCGCTGCTCGAGGCCATGGCCGAGCGGCAGATCAGCGTCGGCGCGGCGACCTATACGCTGCCGCGATTGTTCCTGGTCATGGCCACGCAGAATCCGATCGAGCACGAAGGGACCTATCCGCTGCCCGAGGCGCAGTTGGATCGCTTCATGCTCCACACGCGCGTCGACTACCCGAATCGCGCGACCACGCTGCAGATCATGCGACTCGCGCGCCACGAGGCAGCCACACAGCAGGAAGTGCCGCCACCCGCCCAGCGTCTCGGCCAGGAGACCGTGTTCGTCGCGCGACGCGAGCTGTTGGGCCTCACGCTCTCCGAGCCGGTGGCCGACTATATCGCGGCGCTGGTGGATGCGACGCGCCGCCCGGCCCCCTACAGTGCGCAGCTCGCCGAATGGTTGCGCTGGGGCGCCAGCCCGCGCGCCGCGATTGCCATCGAGCGCGGCGCGCGCGCAGCGGCCTGGCTCGACGGACGTGATTACGTCAGTCCCGAGGATGTGCAGAGCGTCGCTCCGGACGCGCTGCGCCATCGGTTGTTGTTGGACTACACGGCGCAAGCACGCGGGGTCACCGCGCAGGCCTGCGTCGAGGAGCTGCTGGGCAAGGTCCCGGCACCATGATGCGCGGCGCGCCGCTGCAGCCGCCGCCTCAGCCGCTGCGGCCACTGCCCGATCTTTCCGAGCTGCTGTCGCTGCGCGGAGCGGCTCAGGGCCTGCGGCTGCCGGCGCACGGGATCGGCCGCAGCGCACGCACCGGCCTGCATGCGAGTGCCCATCGTGGCCGCGGGGTGGAATTCCAGGAAGTGCGCCCCTACGTGCCCGGTGATGACCCGCGCAGCATCGACTGGCGCGTCACCGCGCGCCGCGGACGAGCGCATACCAAGCTGTATCGCGAAGAGCGCGAGCGGCCCGTGTGGCTGCTGGTGGATCTCGATCCGGCGATGTTCTTCGGCACACGCGCGCAGCTGAAGTCCGCACTCGCGGTGCGCGCGGCGGCGCTGCTGGCGTGGGTCGCGGCGCTGGGCGCCGACCGTGTCGGCGCGATGATCGTCGGCGGCACAATTCCCGGCGTCAGCGCCAGCGCGGACCTCGGCCCCAGCCCCGGCTCCCGCGCCGGCTCGACCGTGCGCATCGTGCCGCCGCGGGCTCGCGAGGCCGGGGTGTTGCCACTGCTCGAGGCGCTGCTGGCGATGCAGCCCACCGCACCCGCGAGCCCACACAGTACGGGCGGCGAGACGGGGAGCGAGGCCGCACGCTCCAGCGGTGCCACCAGCATGCACGAGGCGCTGCGCGCGCTCGCCACACTGGCGCGTCCCGGCAGCATCGTGCTCGCCATCAGTGACTTCGCCGCGCTCGATGAGCCGCTGCAGACGCATTACGCGACGCTCGGCGTCGGCTGCGAGTGCCGGTTCTACTGGATCACCGATGCGCTCGAAGAGCAGGGGCTGCCCGACGGTCGCTTTCGCGGCGGGCTGCCGGGACGGGTGCGTACGCTCGATGGCGCGAGCCTGCGGCCGCGCTGGCTCGCTGCATGGCGCGAGCGCGAGACGCGCCTCGCACAGCTCGCGCAGCGGCTGGCCGCGCCGATCGTGCGACTGGAAACACATCAGGCCGTGCAGGATGCGCTGCGGCCGCTGCTGCAGGGACGCGCCACAGCCGCTTGAGCATGAGCGGCCGCTCGAGCATGCGCGCATGAGCCCGGATTGGCTGACGCAGCTGGCCCCGGCGCATGCACCCCCAGCGCCCGGCTGGTGGCCGCCCGCGCCAGGCTGGTGGGCGCTCGCGGGCCTGTCGCTTGCGCTCCTGGCACTGCTCGGCGGGTGGTACTGGCGCCCACGACAGGCGCGCCAACGCCTGGCACTGCGTGAGCTCGCGCGCATACGCGCCGACGGCGAGGCGGACATCGCGGCTTGCGCGCGCGCCATCGAGAACGTGCTGCGCCGTTATGCGCTGGCGGTGTTCGGGCGCGGCGAGGTCGCACGATTGAGCGGCGCGGCCTGGCTGAGCTTCGCTCAGCGCCATGGCGCCGCGGAGCTGGCGGACGAGACGGGCCGCTCGTTGCTCGTGGCCGCCTTCGGCGGTGTGGTGCCCGAGCAGCCCGATGCGCGCGAGCGTTGGCTCGCCGGTGCCGAAGGCTTCGTGCGCCGGGCGCGTGCGCACGGCGCGCCCAGTGCGGGCAGCACGAGCCGCGCTGAGGCCCAAGCACCGATGAAACAGCGGCACATGAGATCGGGTCGCCCATGATCCATCTCGCCTGGCCGTGGATGCTCGCGCTGCTGCCGCTGCCGTGGATCCTGTACCGGCTGCGCGCGGCGGCCCAGCCGGGCGGCGCGGCATTATTTCTCCCATTCACCGCCTCAGTGACTGCAACCACGCCGGGTGCCGCGGGACCCCTCGGGCGCATGGGCCGAGGTGCCTGGTGGTTCGCCCTCATCTGGCTGCTGCTGGTCGGGGCCGCGACCCGGCCGCAGCGGCTCGGGCCACCGGTGCCCGTGTCGACGCAGGCGCGCCAGGTGCTACTGGCCGTGGATGTGTCGGGCTCCATGGCCACTCCGGACATGGGGGGTGGCCAGACGCGCCTGCAGGCCGTACAGGATGTCGCCGGACGCTTCATCGACGGCCGCCAGGGCGACCGCGTGGGTCTGATTCTGTTCGGCACACGGCCCTATTTGCAGGCCCCGCTGAGCTCCGACCTGACCACGGTACATCGCTTTCTGGACGAGGCTGCCGTGGGAATCGCGGGCCCACAGACCGCGATCGGCGATGCGATCGGACTTGCCATCAAGCGGCTGCTGGCCGATCGCGCAGTCACCGCAAACGGCGGCAGCGGCACCGGCGCGGCGAGCGGCGCGGCGAGCGGCGCCGAGAGCAACGAATTTGCGCACCGGGCGATCCTCGTGCTGCTCACCGACGGCGGCAACAATACCGGGGTGATGTCCCCGACGCAGGCCGCGCGGCTCGCCGCGCAGCTGGGGCTGCGGATCTACACGATTGGCGTTGGCGCGGCCGCGAGGCAGGACATCTTCGGTCTGACCACGGGCAATACAGACCTGGACCAGAACACTCTCGAGCAAATCGCAAGCATCACCGGGGGCCGCTACTTTCGCGCCACCGATGCCGATGCGCTGCAGAGCGTCTACCGGCAGATCGACTCGCTCGAGCCGGCAACGGGCCGCCAGCAGTGGTTGCGACCGGCCGATGAATGGTTCACCTGGCCGCTCGCGCTGGCGCTGGCGCTGAGCATACCGGCCGCCTGGGCCGCCGCGCGCCGCTGGGCCTGAAACTCATGACCGGCTTTCATTTCCTACGTCCCGTCTGGCTTGCGTTGCTGCCGCCGCTGTGGTTGCTCGCGCTGTGGCTGGCACGGCGGCGCGCTCGCGATGGCCAGTGGTCGCGGCTCGTGGACGCGCACCTGCTATCGCTGCTGCGACTCGCTGAGAATGGGCCGGCGCGCCGACTGTCTCCCTGGCCGCTCGTGGCGCTGGCCTGGACGCTGGCGACGCTTGCGCTGGCAGGTCCCACCTGGCAGCGCCAACCCACTGCGGTCTATCGCGCGCCTGCGTCGTGGGTGCTGGTGCTGGACCTGTCGCCCTCGATGGCAGCCACCGACGTCGCGCCCGACCGGGTGACGCGGGCGCGTTACGCCATTCAGGACCTGCTTGCCGCCGCGCAGGATGCGCGGGTCGGACTGGTGGCGTTCTCCGGGGAACCCTACACGGTCACTCCATTGACTACGGACCTCGCCACCGTGCGCCTGCTGCTGGGGCCGCTCTCCCCAGCTCTCATGCCCGAAGCCGGCGATCAGCTCGCGCCCGCACTCTCACAGGCGGCGCAGCTGCTGCACAGCGGGCAGGGAAGCCACGGGCAGGTCATCGTATTTACCGATGGTTTTGCCGATCCTGCGCAGACCCTGAGCGTCGCCTCGCAGCTGCGCGAGCAGGGCGTCGCCGTGAACATCGTGGGTATCGGCAGCCGCTCCGGCGCGCCCGAGCCCGACGGCAATGGCGGTTTCGTGCGCGATAGCGCCGGCCACGTGGTCCTGTCGCGCCTGGATGTGGACATGCTGCGGCGGGTCGCGCGCGCGGGTGGGGGCCAGTATGTGTCACTCGAACAGCTCCCCTCGCTGATCGCCTCGCTGCAGGCGGCGAGCTCGCGCGCCTTGCACGCCGAGTCCGCAGCGCTGCAGCCGCAGCTGCGGGTGGCGCGCTGGCGTAACGATGGCATCTGGCTCTTGCCGCCACTGCTGCTGCTCGCGGCGCTGCTGGCACGGCGGGGGTGGGTATGACGTACCCCACCCGAGGGTCCGGCATCCCTGTCTGGTTGCTCGCCGCTGTCATCGGGGGCACATCGCTGCCCGTCGCGGCACAGGCCGGCTCGCTCGGCGGCATTTGGTCCGATCTGTGGTGGAACCGTGAGCAGCAGGGCCAGCGGCTGCTGGAGTCGGGCCATGCCGCGGCCGCCGCGCAGCGCTTTCGGGATCCGCGACGGCAGGCCTACGCAGACCTGACGGCGGGCCACTATCGCGAAGCTGCACAGCTGCTCGCGCACCTCGAGGATCCCGAGTCGCAGTACAACCGCGGCAACGCGCTCGCGCGCGCCGGGCAGCTGCCGGCTGCGCTCAGCGCCTACGACGCCGCGCTTGCAAAGGCGCCGCACGATCGCGATGCGCGACGCAATCGCGACCTGGTGGCCCGCGCGCTGGCACAGCAACCGAAGCAACCGCAGGCGAGCCGACAGCAGGGGCGGCAGGGGCAGGGCGGCCAACAGCCACAGCAAGGCCAGCAGGCACAGCAGTCACAGCAAGGTCAACAGTCACAGCAGAACCAACAGCCACAGCAGGGCCAACAGGGGCAGCAAGGACAGCAGGCACAACAAGGACAGCAGGCACAACAAGGACAGCAGGCGCAGCTGGCGCGTCAAGGCGCCGCCCAGCGCTCGGGCAGCGCCGGGTCACAGGACAGCGCTCAGCTCGCCCGCACTGACTCATCCGATTCGAGCGCAGCGGCCTCACAGCGGGTGAATGCGCAGCCGCTCTCCGGCAGTGGACAGACAGCTCGCGATCTTGCGAGATCCGCAACCGCAAACCCCGTGCAAAGCAAGCCCGAATCAGAACAAGCCCTGTCGTTGGCGCAATGGCTGCGCCGCCTGCCCGATGATCCGGGTGAATTGCTGCGCAGGAAATTTCTGATCGAGCATCTGATGCGACAGCAGGGCGGACAGTGATGCGAAGCAGGCGCCGGTCGTACGGTCGCGGTCGGACTGTCTCACCCGTCCGATGGGCGGCTGCGGCGGCGCTGGCGTTGGCGCTCGCGCTGGCAAGCTCGGCGGCCGATGCCGCGGTGACCGCCTCGCTGAGCGCCAGCGCGATCGCGCCGGGCGACACGGTACAGCTCACGCTCGAGCGTACCGGACAGGCAGGTGGGCAACCCGATCTTGCGCCGCTGAACCGCGATTTCGACGTGCTCGGCACCGCCAGCAGCTCCAGCTTCGAAATCAATAACGGTGTCGCCTCCTCCACCGCGCAGCTGACCGTGACGCTCTCGCCGAAGCATGCCGGGCAACTGCAGATTCCACCGCTACGCTGGGGCAATGAGCAAAGCCCGGCGCTGAGCCTGACCGTATCGGCGGGGGCGGCGGGTAGCTCCAGCGCCGGGCCGGCAGGTTCCCCGGCCGGTACCGCTGGCGCGGCTGCCTCCGGCGTGCCGCGTGAATTTCTCGAGACCTCGCTCGATACGAGCCAGCCGCTGGTGCAGGCCGCGGTGCACCTGACCGTGCGACTGTACACTGCCGAGACTCTCTACCATGCGGCTCTCACATTGGGCGGCAGCTCCGACGTGCTCGTGCAGCAGCTCGGTGGCGACGAGCAGAGCAGCGAGCAGCGCGGCGGCATCGCCTATCGCGTCGTGACGCGTCACTACCTGCTGTTCCCGCAGCACAGTGGCACGCTCACGCTGGCGGGGCCGGTGCTCGATGCGCAGGTGGCTGACAACCGCAGCATCAATCCCGCGGCCAACGACCCGTTCGCGCGCTTCTTCGGCGGCGGGGCGTTCGGAGGATTTGTCACTACCCGACCGATTCGCCTGCACGGCGAGCCGATCGTGCTGAACGTGCGCGCACGACCGGCCGCCGCGGTCGCACGCAGCTACTGGCTGCCGGCGCGCACAGTCACGTTGACCAGTCAATGGCAACCCGCGCCGCTGCGCGCACATGCGGGCGACCCCGTCACGGTACAGCTGCATCTACAGGCACAGGGTCTGACCGCCGCACAGCTGCCGGACCTCTCGGCGCTATGGCAGCTGCCCGCGGGCGTGAATGCCTATCCCGACCAGCCCAAATTGCACGACGACGTCCGGGGCGGCTCGCTGATCGGCAGCCGTGACCAAACCATCGCACTGATCGCAGACCAGCCGGGGAGTTTCACCATCCCGGCGCTGCCCGTGCACTGGTGGGATACGCAATCCAATGCGCCGCGCGTGACGACATTACCCGCCCAAACGCTCCACATCCTGCCCGCTGCCGGGGCGGTGGCGCCCGCACCTGCACAATCACCCGCAGCGTCTATCGCGCCGGCACCTGCTTCGGTTTCTGCTCCGGCGCCGGTATCCACTCCGGCTCCGGCATCTGCTCCCGCATCTGTTCCTGCGGCTCACGCAGCGCCGCGCGCAGCCACACCGGTCAGTGCGACGGTGAGCTCGAGCGACTGGCGCTGGGCGTGCGTTGCGCTCGCCGCGCTGTGGCTCCTCACGCTGGCGCTGTGGGCGTGGTCGGCTCGCCGCCGCCGTCCCATGCGCCTGTCACGCGTGCCACGGCCCGGCGGTGATCCGACCCCGGCGCAGCCCAAGCGCGGCGCACCGGCAAAGCCCGGCGCTGATCCGGCGCGCGCGCGCAGCGCTCTGGATCAGGCCTGTCGCCGGGCAGACGCGCTCGCGGCCCGACAGGCATTGCTCGCCTGGGCGGCTGCGCAGTGGCCGGATGCCCCGCCGCGCGGGCTCGGAGAGCTGTCGCGCCTGCTCGATCCGCAGCTCACCGTGTTGCTGCGCGAGCTCGATCGTGCCTGCTATGTGGGCGAGCCCTGGAAGGGCGAGCAGCTGCTGGCATCGCTCGGCGCGCTGCGTGCGCAGAATGCAGCCGAAGCAGCGGGCAGACGCGCGAGGCGCGGCGGCGAGGCGCTGGCCCCGCTGTACCCCTGAGCCGCTCTCGCGCCGGCTGCTTGCAAACTCCCGAGCCCGCGGCGAGTATGGGTTACGGATGGGCGGCTATGCGCCCCTCGGTGACAA
>JASHPX010000179.1 GCA_030037905.1 Gammaproteobacteria bacterium | reverse complement strand
TGATAGTAGGCACTTGCGCGAGGGGATTGACGCGCAACAGGCGCTCGCGGGCGACTCCCGGTCGGTCAAAGCCGGTCACGTCCTCTATGATTGGAATCACGCCGCAGAGGGCGAGCATCGCCTCGGCGATTGCCGATCCCCAACCCGGGACGGCAAAAAGAATCCAGCTGTCAGGCGGATGGTCGTTGAATGATTTCACCAGGGTCTGCGCTGCACTTCTGAGGTTGCGGTGATCGACGGCAAGCTCCTTCGGACGTCCGCGGCGCGCACACTACGTCTGAATGGGTTGGCCTCAGCGGGCCGAGGTCACGACACCGATGTCGGTCTTGCCGAAGTCGTTGCCCTTGAAAAGCAGCGACGCTCCATAGTTCTTTGCCACGGCGTACGCGAAGCAGTCGGCAAGATTGAGCCGGGCTGGATGCCCGCGTCCCTTGCCGTAGCGGGAAAAGGCACTTATCGCCAGCTGTGCTTCCGTGGTGGTGATCGGTACGACTTGTACTCCCGCGGTTGCAAGGAAATCATCCACGTCCTTTGCGGCTTCGTCGACGCTGGCGTGTCGTTTTCGGCAGATGCCCGCGACAGCTTCGAGTATGACGATCGGCGAGGTAATGGGCGAAGGCGCGGATTCGAGCCGATCCGCCAATGAGTCGGCGTCCGCTTCTCGCGTCAGAATAGCGATGATCGCGGAAGCATCAACGAACACGGTGCATCTTCGCGGTATCACCACTCAGCTGATCAAAGAATGCTTTGTCGGCTTTTAATCCGGTCGACGGTCGGGCCAGCACGCGCTCCTGGAGCGCACGCAACCGCTCTCGCAGTGGCAGTGCCTCGTCAAGGCGCCGCAGTTCATTTTCCAGCGCCGTCTTGACAGCATCCGTCTTGTTTAAGTGCTTACGCGCCGCAAGTTCTTCGGCGAGCCGGTTGACCTGTTCGCTGCGTATGTTCAAAGGCATACCGTGCCGCCTCCGTGTAGACGCGTATACGGAGTAGTATACACGCAATGGCAGGTTACAGTGACCGAGGCTGATCGTCTGGTGGGCGGGCGTTCAACGCTCGTATTGCCTGCACACCGCGTAGCCGCAGTAGGGGCCGAATGGGGCGGGCAAGACCACGCTGATGAGCGTCCTGGCGACCATTACGCATGCGAGCGAAGGCCGCGTCCTGTGGAACGGGACCGATGTTGGGAGCGCAACAGCCGCGCGGCGGACTTCGCCCCCTTCCTCGAGCTTGCGCACCTGCGCGTCATGGTGGCGCGGCCCGCCTACCTGCTGGCCATGAGCACGCTCTGCAGCGGCAAGCTCGAGATCATCGCCAGCATCGAGGAGCCGGAGGTCCCGGTTGTCGCTGCATCACCTGCACGGCGCTCAATCGAAGCATCAGTGTCATCGGATGTATCGGTGAGGACTGAAACCCGTGACGCTCGTAGAAACGCTTGGCATTGTCATGCAGCGCATGCACGAGCAGAGTTCTCACGCCGGCGTTCTCGGACCAGCCTCGATGCGGGCCGCCGGGGCTGGCGCTGGGGACGGGGTCAGGCGGTGGGTTCGAATCCTTCTCGCACGACATGCCGTGTTCCCGCCCTCTATCCGCAGCCGGCGAGCAGGAGTAGTCCCCGGCCCCGCGCGCTGTGGCGATGAACTGGGCGCGACGGCTCGAGCGCGTGTTTGGGATCGAGATCGAAACCTGCACCCGCTACGGCGGCAAGCTGGTTTTGACGCCCCCGTCCCCCGCGCGCACACTGGCGCGCCAGGGGAGGGGGGCGCGCACCTCGCGCGCCTGGACCGGATGCCAACTGCGCTATCGCGCCGGCGGACACCGCCATGTTGAGCGCGCTCGATCGCGGTACGCCGGGGCTGCTGCTGGTCTATGGGCTGACCGCGCTCGGCCTCTGGCTCGGCGTGCGCCGCGCAGGCAACGTCCACTCGAGCCCCGCCCGTCCCGCATTCCTGCCGCTCGCGGTCGTCGCCCTTCCCACCACGCTCGGCGCGCTCATCCTCTGGGCGCTCGTCCAGGAGCTCGCCCTGTCCAGCGTCCCGCGCGCGCTGCGCTTTCTGCTCGGCGTGCCCTTCGTCGTCCTCATCGGCGCCGTCACCGGCCGCGTCCTCGCGCGCCGCCGCCCCCGCGTCCTGCACCTGCGCGGCACGCGCCTATCGACCGCCGCGCACACCCGGCGGCCACCCACCGACGCCTCGACACTCACCCTCGCCGGCGTGCCCATCCCCGCCGCGGACGAGACGAAGCACTTCAAGCTCCTCGGCACCACGGGCACGGGCAAGAGCACCGCCATCCGCGAACTGCTCGCCGGCGCGCTCGCGCGCAGCGATCGGGCTCTCATCGCCGACCCCGACGCGAGCTACCTCGGCGCCTTCTACGATCCCGCGCGCGGCGATCGGATTCTCAATCCCTTCGATCCCCGCGCCGCGCGCTGGGACCTGTTCGCCGAGCTCACCTACCCGCACGACGCCGAGCAGCTCGCCCGCGCCTTCGTCCCCGACCACGAGGGCCCCGAGCGCAACTGGCGCCAGTACGCGCGCACCTTCATCAGCGCCGTGCTGCGCCAGCTGCACCGCACCGGCGAGCCGACCCTCGCGCGTCTCTATCAACTGCTCTTCCTGGCGCCCGTCGAGGCGCTACGCGACCTGCTCGCCGCGACGCCCGCGGCGCCGTTTCTCGGCGCCGACAACGTCAAATTTTTTGAATCCGTGCGCTCCATCGCCGCCGCGCACCTCTCCGCGCTCGAGCCCCTGGCCCGCCAGACGCACGGCGCACCGCTGTCCGTGCGCCACTGGGTGCGCGAGGGCAGGGGAGTGCTGTTCCTACCCTACCGCGCCGGCCAGATCGCCTCCTTGCGCCAACTCATCAGCGCCTGGATGCGCCTCGCCGTCTTCCAGGCGATGGATGCAGCGGCAGACGCACCGCAAGCCGCAGAGCGAGCCGTTTCACCGCCTGCCGAGCCAGCGGGGCAGGGCACCGCGCGCCTCTGGTTCGTGCTCGACGAGCTCGACGCGCTCGGCGCCATCGATGGCCTCAAAGACGCCCTCGCGCGGCTGCGCAAATTCGGCGGCCGCTGCGTGCTCGGTCTACAGAGCATCGCGCAGGTGCGCGGCCTCTACGGGGATGCCGAGGCCCAGACCATCATCGAGAACTGCGGCAACACCCTCATCCTGCGCTGCTCCGCGAGCGAACACGGCGGCACCGCCGAATTCGCCTCGCGTCTCATCGGCCGGCGCGAGATCGTCCGACACACCCAATCACTCACCCGCCCGGCGCGCCTCGGCGGCGTCTTCCATCAAACGCGCACCGACAGCGAGCACTACGCCGTCGAGGATGCCGTGCTGGCTTCCGAGATCGAGCAGCTGCCCGACCGCGCGGGATTTCTGAAGTTCGCCTCGCAGCCGGTCTGGCAGCGGGTGACCGTACCACTACCGTCCGGCTCTCAGTCCCTCACATGAGCCCGATTCCAGCGATCCCGTCTGCGTTGCGCATGGCGTTCCAGTCATCCCCGATGCGCAGCTTCCCGCCGTCGGCGTCCTCTGCGCGCACCGGTTTCGAGCGGCCGCTCATACGAGAAATCGCTCGACAAATTCGGCCGGCCGAATGATCGGGAAGCGCGGCGCGAGTGCCAGTAGATCCCCATCGCCCGTGATGAGCCAATTCCCCTGTCCGGCGACGAACGTGGCCAGGACCATCCAGTCATCCGCGTCGCGGGGCCTGGGCACCGATACGTCCCCCAAGGTCACGCTCGTGGTTAAGAACGGCATCAGCTCCAGGAACAGCTTGACGTCCACGGCCTGCGTCTCGAGACGCTTACGAATCTTGGAGTATTCCAGGACGCCGGCCAGCTCCTCTTGTAGCGGAGCGCTCGAAAGCAGTTCCAGCGTACCGTTCCAGACCGCCTGCAGGATGCGGCCTGGCACTCCAT
>JASHPX010000015.1 GCA_030037905.1 Gammaproteobacteria bacterium | reverse complement strand
ATGATGGTGCTCTTGCCCGCGCCATCGGGTCCGACCAGTCCGAAGATCTCGCCACCAGCCACCTCGAAGCTCACGCCGCGCACGGCAGCAACCGCACCGAAGTTGCGCACCATTGCCCGCACCATCACGGCCGGACCCGCCGCAGCCTCCATCATGTTCCCGCCGGCAGCAACTCGATGCTCGCGTCGGCCGGCATCCCGGGCAACAACTCGTGCGTGGGATTGGCAACCTCGATGCGAATGCGATAGACCAGCGTCACACGTTCGGCATTTGTCTCGACAGTCTTGGGCGTGAACTCGGCCTCAGACGAAATGAAGCTGATGCGCCCCTGGTACTTCTTGCCCGGATAGCTGTCCGTCATGATCTGAACGGGC
Source organism: Gammaproteobacteria bacterium (assembly GCA_030037905.1). Classification (GTDB taxonomy): domain Bacteria; phylum Pseudomonadota; class Gammaproteobacteria; order Steroidobacterales; family Steroidobacteraceae; genus FEN-1191. The sequence continues at coordinate 4,227 of JASHPX010000015.1, read as the reverse complement.
TCTCCCAAGCGTACTCTGCCGATATCCTGCTCGTTCACATATGCGCGCAGCCAGGGATGATCCAGATCATCGAGTGTGAAGATGGCCACCCCCGGCCCCGCCAGCTGTCCCCGCTCCGCCTCCCGTACGGCAATGACGCCATCGAAGGGAGCACGCAGCGTCGTATAGCCCACGGTGACCTCGTCAAGCGCGAGCTTTGCAGCCGCTTGCGCTTCGCTGGCCTTCGCGAGCGCGACGTTGGTGATTGCAACTTGCAGCAGCGCGCGGTCGCGGGTCAGACTCTGCGCTGACTGCTCCGCCGCGGTGCGGGCCAAGTCGCGTGCCTGCACAGAGGTCGCGGCTGTCTTCACCAGCTCCTCGGCGCGCGCCGCGTCCAGGCGCTTCTGCTGCAGATCGAGCTCGTCACTGGCCACATTGCTGCGTGCAGCAGCGACGCTGCTGTCGTAAACGGCGACCTGTGCGGTGGCAACCAGCTCGTTGGCGCGGTCTATCACGATCTGCTGCTGATAGAGACGATCGTCCACGCGGGCAAGTACCGTGTCACGGGTAACGTAAGCGCCCTCGTCGAAAGGTAGCTCGACAATGGACGCCTGCACCTGCGTGAAGCTCAAGACGCTCTCGTGCGCCTCGATATTGCCGGAGACGGTGACGTGCGGTGGTCCCGCCGATCGTGCCACCAAAAACCTGTGCCAACGCCACAGGCCGAAACTGACCGCTGCGAGCACGAGCACGATCACCGCTATAAAAGCGTATCGTCGGTTCATGGGTACATCTGGATTGGCTGGAATGTGGATATTGTTCGTTTCCAGAGCCTCATCGGGAATACGTGTAAATAGCGATGCCTTCGGGCATTCGCAGGACTTATAAAGCGCCGATGGGCTGTCGATTGAATCCGGCCATAGCCGCCGTCCTGTTGGCAATGGCTGCCGGCGGCTGTGCTGTCGGGCCGAACTTCCGGCGTCCGGCACCGCCGGATGTCAAGGCATACACGCCACAGCCACTGCCGGAGACCACCGCCTCCGCTCCCACACGGGGAGGCGAGCCACAACACTTCGTTCAGGATCTCGATATTCCGGGGGATTGGTGGTCCCTGTTTCGATCCCCCGCTCTGGACGATCTCGTCAAGGAGGCTCTGCACAATAATCCCGATGTGGATGCAATGCAGGCTGCGTTGCGGGAGGCTACCGAGAAGGTCATGGCCGCAAGCGGCGTGCTCTTTCCTACGGTCGCGGCTGCCATCGAACCGGAGCGCGAGCGCCTGAGCGGTGCCATCATCGGTGAGCCTCAGTACACACCCACCTTCAGCCTGATCACCTCTTCGCTGCAAGTGTCCTATGCACCGGATGTCTTTGGCGGCACGCATCGGCGGATCGAGTCGCTCTCTGCCCAGGCCGACTTTCAGCGCTTTGCGCTTGAAGCAAACGACCTTACATTGACTGCCAACGTGGTCGTCGCCGCCGTGCAGGAGGCATCACTGCGCGGCCAGATCGACACGACGCGCGAGATTCTCAGGATCGAAAGCGACGAGCTCAACCTGATGCGCGACCGGTTCCGTGTCGGGGTGGTCTCCCAGGCGGATGTGCTCTTGCAGGAGTCGGCACTAGCGCAGGCACGCGCGACGCTGCCGCCGCTCGAGAAGCAGCTCGCGCTAACCAGGGATGAGCTCACCGCACTCGCCGGGCAGCTGCCCAGCCGCGAGATCGGCGAGACGTTCAGTCTCGACAGCCTGACGCTGCCGCGCGAGCTACCTGTTAGCCTGCCGTCACGGCTCGTGCAGCAGCGGCCGGATGTTCGGGCAGCCGAGTCGCAGCTTCACGCCGCCTCCGCTGAGGTGGGGGTTGCGATTGCCAATCAACTTCCTCAGTTCGCCATCACGGGGACGTTCGGAGCCACCGCCACGGGATTCTCGGGCTATCCAGGCACAGGTATCTGGAGCGCCGCCGGAAGTCTCAGCCAGATACTATTTGACGCCGGAACCCTGCTGCACGAGAAACGGGCCGCTGTCGCCGCGTTGGACGAGGCGGGCGATGCATACCGCAGCACCGTACTGAAGGCCTTTCAGAATGTCGCCGACACCCTGCGAGCCCTGCAATCCGACGCTGATACTCTGGCTGCCGACCAGACGGCCGAGCGGGCGGCGTCTGCTAGCCTAGACGTTGCCCGCCGCCAGTTTCGCGCGGAAACTGCCGACTACCTGACGGTCCTGACTGCAGAGCGTGCCTGGCAACAAGCACGCCTCAGTCGCGTGCAGGCCGAGGCCAATCGATATGCAGATACGGCTGCGCTATTTCAGGCACTGGGCGGCGGCTGGTGGCACCGCAATGATCAAGAGTCATCGCAGTGATGATAAGGCACCGGGGGCGCAGCGACATCCAATCTTGAGTGCTTGAGCCAAATACAGATGTCGCGGTCCAGGCTAAGTACAAATGTCGTGCGCAGAGCATTGAACGTTCTGCTGGCCTTCCTCCGGTTTCGCTCGATATTTGAATGCCTGAACCGAAACGCAGTCTGATGCCGCAGGCAGTCGAGTTGCGGCTGGTTGGAAGAGGGCTGTCTAACTGCACGTCCAGTGCGGATTAAGGCAGCCCTTGCCAAGCGATCTTCAGCACCCCGGGCACGCTCGAAAGCTCAGTGAGTAGCTGCGGCGTCTCCGTCTCATGAAAGCTTCGGATCTGCTGTACTTCATAGAAATAGCTGCGGTGAGCGGTGACGGGTTTCATGGTGCAATGACTTGCCAGGATTGCGAGCCCGCTAGCCTGGACGCGGCGCCGAACCTCAGGCTCCGCCGGACCGCTGCCGTCGACGTCGATCGAGAACTGGGCCCGGAATTCACGACGTAGCCGCACCTCGAAACTCTTAACGATCCACAACGCAAACAGCGCGAGTATGGTCGCAACCATACCGATAACGATCTGGCCACCTCCAAGGCAGAGCCCGACTACCGTCATTAACCACATAGTAGCCGCTGTGGTTACTCCCACGACGAGGTCCGAACGCCGCAGAATGACTCCGGCGCCGATGAATCCTACGCCCGTGAGGATACCGAGGGGCAGACGCATGAGATCATTCATTATGAAGGAGTTGGGTTCACGACCCGCCAGCGGTAGCAGCAGATTCACCTGGATCATTGCAACCGATGCTGCGAGCGTGACCAGCACCGTGGTCGCCATACCGGCCGCCTTGCCGTGTTCGCTGCGGTTGTAGCCGACGAGGAGTGCCGCCAGCATCGTGAGTCCAAGCCGCAGTGCTATTTCCGATGCAGTCAGTCGAAGTGGCATACGCTAGCAATTATGTGTCGCCATACGGCCCGCACCAGTTCGGCAAACCATCACTGTAATAAGGGTTTTCCGCTATTTGCACAGGGAAGTCTTCCGCGGAGAGCGCTGCGGGTTGTGTCTTCTTTTCCAAAGCCTCAACAACCCTTAGCCAGCAGCAGACGAGCGATGCGAAGCGCTCGGTGCGACCCCGAGCGTCCAACCCTCTATCTATCCGGGTAGCAGGTACCAGCGGCCAACCCTAGCTCGTGATTGGCTGCGGCAGAAGGAAGCCCAACGTACGCGAGCAGCCCTCCAATCAGTCCCATGGCTTCGGGCAGAGACGAAGCGAGATCAGACGCCATCAACTGCTTCCTGAGTGCGGCGCAGCACCTGCAACTGAAACAAAGAATTGCGCTCTTCCTCGGAAAGCAATGACTCGACGTAACGGATCGTGCCCTGGTAGCGCGGGATGACGTTGTACTTCAGGGCATTAACGCGCTTCTGGGTCTTGCGTTGCTCAGCCAACAAGCGCCAGAGCGCGGTCTCGGCTTCGCCGACCTGCGCGAGCAGTATGGCTATGGCGGCCATGCGCGCGCGTGCTTCGTCAAAACTCGAGTCCGTCCACATCAGGCCGATGGGTTGCAGAGGCTCGCTCTGTACGCTGACGCTTGGATACTCGACTCCGATGCTACTGCGAGGAAGTATGTGCACGGCCAGCGAGGGCCGCAGGCCGAGTACCGCCTGCCGCAACTGCGTGCTACCCATGCGCATATGCGCAACGGTTAGCCAATGGTAAGCATCTTGGAGCGCGCTACTGGCCGACCGGCGCAGCTCACGGTACTGGCTCAGGCGCGTTCGCACCAGGCGCGTGAGCAACTCGCGCTTGCGCTCGAGCAGGTCATGACCATGTAGCAGCGTCACTAGCTCGCGACGCAGGCCGAGCAGAGTACTCTTGGTGGGACGAACCTTT
>JASHPX010000178.1 GCA_030037905.1 Gammaproteobacteria bacterium | reverse complement strand
ACCCCTGCTCGGCGTGCGCCTTTGCAGGAGTTGCGGCTGTGAGCATGTCGTGCAGCCGCGCAGCCCCGCGGCGAAACGCTTCCACATCGATCCAGGCATTGCCGAGACGCAGTGCAATCTGCTCCGGTCCCACCTCGATGGCGGCCTCATCGCCGAGCAATTTGCGCAGGCGATGGATCGCGACGTGACAGGCATTGCGCGCTGCGTCACCTTCCAGGTCCGGCCACAGCGCGGCGCACAGTGCATCGAAGCCGACGCCGGCGGGTCCAAGACCGATCAGCGCCTTGAGAACTTCCAGGGGCCTGCGCGTCGCACCCGCGCCCTCGATCAGCAATCGGCCGTCCAGCTCGATCGTGAATCGGCCCAGCGCACGAATGCGCAGGTGCAGCGGCCAGAGGCCGGCGATGCTGATGTCGATGTCCTCGGGAAGGGACAGCCGGCGGCGGTGGATCAGGCGCCGGGCCTGTTCCGGCTCGATGCCGTGACGCAATGCCAGTGCGAGCAGGCGCGCCGTGCGCCGGGGTTGGAACAAGCTGAGCCCGCCATGAAAGCCGCGCCTGGCGGCAATACCGAGGGCCCCTCGCAGCCATGCGAGGACCGCATCCGGGCGATCTCGCTCCAGCTCGATACCGGCAAGCAGCATCTGCGCGTCGAAAGCCCAACGGTCACTCGGTAGGTTACCCGCGGATACCAGTGCTGCCTGAGCGCACTCGGCCGCCTCCTCCAGGGCTGCTGCCTCCAGCATCGCGGAGCTCAGGAAGCACAGGACGAACGCGGCCGAGCACGGTGCGTCGCGCAAGGTGACGGTGGAAGTGCGCACCGCACGCGCCAGTGTCAGTGCGCCAGCGGCGTTGCCCGACAGCGCCAGATACAGTGCCTGCAGGGCTCGCGAGATCAGCGAGACATTGACGTGATCGGGCGTCAGCGCCGAGAGTAGATCCGCCATCAGCCGGCCGGTCAGCTCTACATTTCCCATGCTGAGCGCGCTCATCGCGATGTGGGCGATGCAGTGCCACTCATAGATTCGCAGTCCCGAGCTGCGACAACGCATGCGTGTCGTCGTCAGTATCTGCAGCGACCGTTCGTGATCCGAAGCCGTCCACAGCAGGATGCCTTGCCAGATGTCGAACACCAGCGATCCGAGCGTGGCCGGCGCGTTCTCATCGCGGCCGCGTTGCAGCTCATCGAGCAGCGCCCATGCGGCGACCTCATCGCCCTGCCAGGTCAGGAAGCCCACGGCGATCGAGCCGACGGTGCAGCGTTGCGTGGGATCGTCCAGGCGCGGTGCCAGCGCGCGGGCGCGTGCGGCAAGGTGCCGGGACACCGGGTGCTCGGGACAATGGCTGACCATGTGTCCCAGCAGCGAGATGACCTGCAGTTCGATCTGATCGGGGACCGCGCCGTGATTCTGCTGTAACAGGTCTTCGAAGACCGCCACCCAGTGCGCGGTACGCTCGAGCTCACTGCCCCAGACGATGAAATAGCTGTAGATGATTCCGGTCACGGCCAACCAGGCGCCAATGCGTTCGCCGCTTTCCTGAAAGCGCGCGTACGCCTGCTCCAGGGCTGCGCGTCCGCGGCTGGGCTCGCGCAGCGACATCGATACGCCGAACCAGTACAGCAGCCAGCCGTTGCTCATGCGCAGCGCCTCGGGCACTGCACCGATCCACTGTTCCAGCGTTGGCAGCCGGCCCTGCTCGAACAACGCGCCCGCCTGGCGCAGGATCAAGCGCATCAGTAGCGACGCATCCGGACCGCGCAGCGCGATGGCGGTGGCTGCCTCGAGCTCGCCGCGCTCTTCGAGTAGACGCGCCGCGCGAGCCTCGAGGGCAGCGACCTGACGCTCGCCGAGCTGCCGCCGCAGCATCGAGTACAGGAATTCGCGGAACAGCGGATGAAAGCGATAGGAAAATCCGGCCGCGAGGTCGCGGCGCTCGATGAACAGGCGCTCCCGATACAGCTCGGCCAGCAGGCTCCCCGCCTCGGGCTGACCGCTCACCACCGCGATGGTCTGGGCCTCCATATCCGTCAGCACTGCACAACGCAGCAGGAACTCACGCCGCGCCTGCGAAGCGCGCTTGAATACTTCCTCGGCGAAATAATCGAACAGCTCGCGGCTGGCCGTGGCCGGGGCAGCTGACGCAGGTTTCCTGAGTCCCTCCAGGGCACCCGGTGTCTGCAGCAGCAGCTTCAATCCCGCTACCCATCCCCGGACCTGTCGATTGCACGCGGCCATGAGGGGAAGGGCTGCTGGGGCGGCGATCCGCGCCAGGGCGATCGCTTCCACATCCGTAAATCTCAGCTCCTCCCAGCCGAGCTCGAGGAACCCGGGGGCGACGCGCCAGCGGGCCAGCGCCGCGGGGATCTGCTCGCGGCTCAGGCACAGCAGCCGGCCATGCTCCGGCAGAGATTCAATCACCGCGCCCAGCAGGATTTGTATGAGCGGCGCTTCGGCCGGGACCAAATGACAATTGTCGAGCACGAGCACGAACGGGCGCGGATAGAGTCGAAAGAGCTGCTCGCAGAAGCGGCGCGAGAACACCTCGAGGCCAGGCAGGAACTCCGGTGTGAGCGCGGGTAAAGTCGCCCGCCTGCGGCCGGCGCGGTGCCGGCCGGCGATCCCCAGATAGTGGAACAGCGTGGCCGGATCGGCATCGCCCCCATCGAGCGATATCCACAGACACATGCACCCGCTCGCCTGGATCCAGCTCGATGCGAGCATGGTCTTGCCCGCCCCCGCAGGCGCGGTGACCCAGCTGCAGCGGGTGCCGGGATTCTGCAACCTCTCGAAGATGCGCGGTCGCGGAACGATCGCGTGCGCCTGAGGTCGGGTGAGCTTGGCGGGAAGTGCCGCTGGCACGGGCCGCGCTCGCCGACGTGCGTCGGCGGGGCCATCCCGCCGCCGCGGCGCCTCCCTGCTGGGCATGCGCACGATTCTAAGCGCAGCGTGGCTGACGCGCTTGCTGACCGCACTGAACATAACCGCTGTCAGATGAGTGCGCGCCGTGGCCGCCGCTGCACTCATTCGGTCATCGAGCTGATGCCGGCGCGCTTTTGCCTGAGATGTGTGCGCGGCGTGCGGAGGATGGCCACCAGCTCAGCGAGGCTCTCGAAGCGAGCACAACGACGCCCGCCCGGAGCCTCGACCCGACCGACCAACTGGAAGCTGCGACCCCGGCGTCTGCGATAGATACGCACGACATAGACTTCCGGAAGCATCATGAATCGCCCATCCCTGGGCGTCGATCATCCCTGCAGGCGCCAGCGTAGCGGGATTGACTTACCTGTCACTTACATGTGCGCCTGTGCGCCAAGTCTCGTCTGACCGGCGCCGGCTCCTGATGCCTCGCTGGCGCTGCGCGCAGCTACGGCAGCTCATAGCCGAGCTGACGCAGCGCTCGCGATACGCCGATCAGCGGCAGGCCGATGAGTGCGGTGGGATCCTCGGTGACGATGCGTGTGAACAGGCTGATGCCGAGGCCCTCACAGCGAAAACCGCCGGCGCAGTCCCAGGGCTGCTCCGCTTCGATGTAGCGCTCGATCTCCGCGTCACTGAGCGCGCGAAAATACACGGTGGTGCAGTCCACGAACTGCAGTGCCTGCGCGCGCTCGAGCTGCTGCACGCTCACGGCCGTATAAAAGGTCGCCGTCGCGGCGGAAGCCCAGCGCAGCTGCTCGCGGCAGCGTTCGGCGCTGCCGGGTTTCTCGAGCAGCTCTCCCTTGCAGAGCGCCACCTGATCGCTACCGATGACCGTAGCGTGCGGGTGTGAGCGGGCCACGGCGGCGGCCTTGGCGAGCGCCAGGTGCTGCGCACGCTCGGGCGCGGGCAGCTCCGGGGTAGGCGACTCGTCCACACCGGGGGCCTCGGTCACGAAGCTCAGGCCGAGCCGCGAGAGCAGGGCGCGCCGATACGGGGAGCTGGAGGCCAGGATCAGCACGCTAGCGGCGATCGCAGGAGGAAATAGGGCGCCGAATCAAATAGTTGTCGCGCAGATGGTCTTTGACTTGCCTCATGAGCGAACCTATCATACCTGCGCCCATGTCTGCCTCGAAGCTACGCGACGTCCGAAAGCTGGCCGACTCGCGGGCGGTGTTCGAGCTGGATTTTCCGCTGCGGGATCTGCCCGGGTTCCCGGCCGAGTACCTGGCCGGGGCAGGACAGGTGCATGCGCGTATGTCCTTCGGGCGCGAGCAGGGGTACGCGATGGCGCAGGTCGCGCTGCAAACCGAGCTGACGGCGACCTGCCAGCGCTGTCTCGGGACGATGCGCTTGCGCATCGATACTGACTCGCCGGTGCTGCTCGTCGAATCGGCGCAGGAAGCCGAGGGCGCGCCGGCCGGCTGGGAGACTTTTCTGGCGCCCGAGGGACGGCTGGTGCTGGAGGCATTGACCGCCGAGGAGCTGCTGCTGGCGCTGCCGATCGTGCCGTTACACGAGGACGAGGCACAGTGCGAGCCGCTCGCGCGCGAGGTCACGATCGAGCGGGCCGATATCCCTCAGGGCAGGCCGCAGACAGCCGAGAGCGGCGGCGTGGAAGGTGTGACCAGCCCCTCCGCTGCCGCGGACGCAGCGGTCACGCGAGCCGGAGTCACGCGAGTCGGGCGCGGCCCGCGTGACGGCCCCGCCGCGCAGCCGGCGATGGCGCGCCCGTTCGCGGATCTGCGCGCGCTGCTCGAGCGCGGCGGCAAGCGCGAGTGACCGGCGGGTTCGAGTAAGGGATTCATTCAATCGAGTCGGTCACGCGACCGCATCAGGAGCTCAGGATCATGGCTGTACAGAAGAGCCGCAAGACCCCTTCCAAGCGCGGCATGCATCGTTCGCACGACGCAATCGGCACGCCCGCGCTGTCGACCGACCCGCAGTCCGGCGAGCAGCATCTGCGTCACCGCATCACCCCCGATGGTTTCTATCGGGGCAAGCGCGTGCTCGAGAAGCAGCCCGACTCGGAGAGCCAGGAATAGCTCACCGCCGCGCTCGACGGGCACGCGCGTGTATTCGCGAATCGTCGGCACCGGCAGCTACCTGCCGGAGCGGGTGCTGACGAATTTCGATCTCGAGAAGTGCATGGATACCAGCGATGCCTGGATCCGTGAGCGCACCGGTATCGAACGCCGCCACATCGCCGCGCCGGGCGAATCCAATACCGACATGGCCGAGCGCGCCTCGCGCGCTGCGCTGGCGGCGGCGGGTATGCAGCCGGCGGATGTGGATCTGATCGCAGTGGGCACCACCACACCGGATCTGGTGTTCCCCAATGCCGGTACGCTGCTGCAGGAACGGCTCGGTTGCCGCGGTGCCCCGGCCTTCAGTCTCGAGGCCGCCTGCAGCGGGTTCATCTACGCGCTGGCGATCGCCGACAAGTTCGTGCGCGCGGGAGATTCCCGCTGTGCGCTGGTGGTGGGGTCGGAGATACTCTCGCGCATCACCGACTACAGCGATCGCAGCACTGCGATCCTGTTCGGCGACGGGGCCGGCGCCGTGGTACTGGCGCCTTCCAGCGAGCCGGGCATCCTCTCCACGCATCTGCATGCGGACGGCAGCTATCAGCACCTGCTCTATTGCACTGGAGGGCCGGCGCGCGGGGCTGCGCCCGGGCCGGCGCCGAACGGCCTGCCGCCCATGGACTATGTGCGCATGCACGGCAGCGAAGTGTTCAGGGTCGCCGTGACTCTGCTCGGACGCATCGTCGATGAGACGCTGGCTGCGAACCATATGGATTGCTCGGCGATCGACTGGCTCGTGCCGCATCAGGCCAACTATCGCATCATCCAGGCGAGCGCCAAGAAGCTCGGGCTGCCGCTCGAGCGCGTCATCGTCACGATCCAGGAGCACGGCAATACCTCCACCGCCTCGGTCCCGCTGGCGCTGGATATCGGCACACGCGATGGGCGCATCAAGCGCGGGGATCTACTGCTGCTCGAGGCGCTGGGGGGCGGGGTGACCTGGGGCTCGGCGTTGCTGCGCTATTGAACGAGGAGCGTGCGCGACGGGACCGGCCGCCACGCCGCCGCGGGCGCGACCGCGAGCGCGCCGCCTCTACCGGTGCGCCCGAAATCTGCTGCAGCTAAAGAAAACGCCGCGCACTGCGCGGCGTCGTTCTTGCCCTGTGCTGGGTCCGGGCTGTGGCTACTTCGATACAGAGCGCTTGAACATGCGGTTGATCTTCTCGTTGGTCGCATCGACCGAGGACTGCGCGGCCTGCGCGGCCGACAGCGCCTGGTTGGCGGTGCTCTGCGCGGCACTGGCAGCTTGCGCGGCCTGATTCGCTGCAGTCTGCGCGGCCTGCGCGGCCTGCGCGGCGTTGTCAGCCGAGGTCTTGGCTGCGTTCACGTCCTGCTGCAGCTGGTTCACCTGCGTCTTCAGGCTATCGAGCTGATCTTGGATAGGCTTGAGGTTCGTGCAGCCGGCGAGCGCAACGACCGCTACCGCAGCCGCCAGCTTCACGACGATTGTCTTGTTCATTCGAGTCCCCTTTGCTTGAACAAATGGATCCGCATCGCACCGCTTTCCTACGCAGCGCCATTGCGAGGCTGCAACTTGACCAAATTTGACCTACAAATGCAATAGTAAGTCGGCACAGGCCCTGTCGGAAGCCCCCGACAGCATAGCGTGCCGGCAACGCCGAACCAACGTTGCAGCGCGTTCCTTAACGTATCCTTAAGACTCGACGCTCGCGCCACGCACGTGTGCATTTGGGCGCAGCAGCAGCGCCAGCAGCGGCAGCAGTGCCCGCGGCAGCGGCGGCGGCTCATGCATGCGAGGAGCGCACGGTGCCCGCATGCTGGCGCACACGGCGCATGCGGTGCACGCGGCGCAGAGTGGGCCAGTCCTGAAGGATCCGGCGTGCCGCATTGTGGCCGGGCAGTCCGGTCACACCGCCACCGGGATGTGCGCCGGAGCCGCACAGGTAGAGGCCGCGCAGCGGCGAGCGGTAGTCCCCATAGCCGAGCACCGGGCGGGCAGCCCACAGCTGATCGAGGCCCAGAGCACCGTGGAAGATGTCTCCGCCTACCAGCCCGAAGCGCTGCTCCAGATCCGCGGGCGAGAGCGCGCTGCGCGCGAGGACGGCTCGCCGGAAGTTCGGCGCGTAGCGGGTCACGGTGTCGATGATCAGGTCGGCCATGGGTTCGCGCGCGTCCGCCCAGGAGCGGCCGCGCGGCAGCTCGGGAGCGAAGTGCTGGCAGAACAGGCTCGCGACGTGCGCGCCGCGCGGCGCGAGCGAATCGTCGAGTGTGCTGGGGATGAGCAGCTCTATGATCGGTTCACTGCAATGACCCCGCAGGCGCGCTTCGGCGAACGCACGGTCCATGTATCCCAGCGAGGGCGCGATGATGATGCCGGCGCCCAGATGATCGCCGTTCGCGCCGGATGCGGCGCTCGCGCGGTTCGCGGCGCTTGCGGCGCTCGCGGCGGACGGGGCGGGGGCCGCGATGAATTGCGGCAGCTCGGAGAGCGCGACGTTCATGCGGAATGTAGCGGATGCGCAACGATAACGTCGCATGGCGGCGACGAACTCGGCGGGTAGCTGCTGCGGGTCGATCAGGCGCAGATAGAGCAGCTTCGGATTGACGTTCGCGGCGATGAGGCGGGCTTTGATCTGCCGACCGTCCGCGAGCTGCAGGCCGCAGGCGCGGCCGTCGCGTATCTCTATGCGCTCGACAGCCTGGCCGGTCTCGATGTGCGCACCCAACCGTGTCGCCTCCGCCGCCATCGCCTGGGTGATCGCGCCCATGCCGCCGATCGCGTGTCCCCATACCCCGCGCTGGCCATGCAACTCGCCGAAGGCGTGATGCAGGAGCACGTAGCCGCTGCCCGCGGAGTAGGGGCTCGCGTAGTGGCCGACGATGGCATCGAAGCCGTACAGCGCCTTGAGCGCATCGCTTTCGAACCAATCATCCAGGATGTCACCCGCGCTGCGAGTGAACAGCTCGTGCAGCGTGCGCTGGCGAGCGGCGCTCAAGCGGCGCAGGCGGCCTCCCCAGCGCAGCAGGCGCCATAGGTCCGGCCAGCGCGCGACGTCCGTGGGCGGGGTGCGCAGCGCCAGATCCCGCAGCGGCTCGAGCGCCTCAGCCAGGTAGCTCTGCCAGGCGGGCAGCCGTTCGGCATCGTGTACGGAATGTCGTGCCACCTGCGCGGCCAGCGCAGGCAATTCGGCGGGCGCGCACAACGCCGTGCCATCGGGCAGGGGCAGAAAGTTCTGCATCGGGCGCGGCACGATGGTGAGCCCGTGTGCCGCGAGGTTCAGCTCACGAATCACTTTCGGATGCAGCAGGCTGACGGTGTAGCTGGCCGTGGAGTTACGAAAGCCCGGCGCGAACTCTTCGGTGACCGCCGCGCCGCCGACCACATCGCGGCGTTCGAACAGCGTCACGGACAGCCCTGCAGCGGCGAGATAGGCCGCGGCGACCAGCCCGTTATGGCCGGCACCGATGATCGCTACGTCGAGCTTGCCTGGCATGCCGCGTTACTGTATATAATTACATATGTCAGATCTGACCCCCAACCAGACGCGCGTGCTGCGCTTCCTACAGCGCAGCATCCGGGAAAGCGGCATGCCTCCTACGCGCGCCGAGATCGCCGCGAAGCTCGGCTTTCGCTCACCCAACGCCGCCGAGGAGCACCTGCGCGCGCTTGCCCGCAAGGGCGTCATCGAGCTGCTGCCGGGAACCTCACGCGGCATCCGCCTGGCGGACACCCTGCGCGAGCAGCTGGGTCTGCCGCTGATCGGGCGCGTTGCCGCGGGCCGGCCGATTCTGGCAGAGGAGAACATTTCCGAGCACCTGCAGATCGATCCGGCGATATTTTCGCCGCGTCCACATTATCTGCTGAAAGTCGTGGGCATGAGCATGCGCGATGCGGGCATTCTGGACGGGGATCTCGTGGCGGTTCATCGCACCAGCGAGATCCGCAACCGTCAGATCATCGTCGCGCGCCTGGAGGATGAGGTGACGGTCAAGCGCTATCGGCAGGAGGGCAGCATTGCCTGGCTGCTGCCGGAGAACGCCGAGTTCGAGCCGATCCGCGTCGACCTCAGAGAGCAGTCGCTGCTGATCGAGGGCGTCGTGGTGGGCGTGCTGCGGCGGGGCGTCGTCACCCGCACCGCCGGCCTGGGTGCCGCCGTTCTCTAAACACCCCGTGCATAAACGTCCCGTGCACGAGGGCCGGGGCGACTTCGCCCCATACCTATCGACGCAGCTCGAAGCAGCTCGAAGCAGCGGGGCTTACTTGCGAGAGCCGGACTTGGCGGTCCCGTCGGCTCGGCCGGCCGGGTCCTCCTCCGGCGCTCCGACGTCGTAATCCTCGAAGTCGCTGATCTGCTCGGCCGTGCGGCGTTGCTCGAGGCGCTGCTCGAGGCGCCGCCATGCGGGCTCGCCGACTCTCTCGCCGCGGCGCTTGGCGATGTCCATGTCCTTGATGGCGCGCGCGAGATCCAGCTCCTCCTCTTCGGGGGCGATCTCCTCGCCGTCGTCTTCGTCGAATTCGTCAGAATCCGGATTTGCGCCCATGATGCGTCAGGTGTTCGAGACCCATGTTGCCGCGACCGCGCGAAAATAATGCGAAACATCCACGGATGCAACGATCGATCGCGCCGATGTCGTCAGCTGCTGACGGAATTGTAATTTTTTGTGCGCGATGCGCGGCCGATCACTGAATCAGCTCGTTGAGCTCGAAGATTGGCAACAACATTGCAAAGACAATGCCCATCACGAACAGGCCCATGGCGATGATCAGCAGGGGGCCGAGCAGCCCCATCAGCGCTCCGAGCAACGCTTCCAGCTCGCGCTCCTGATTGGCGGCGGCGCGCTCGAGCATGGTCTCGAGCTCCCCGCTCGACTCGCCGCTGGAGATCAGGTGCACAGTCATGGGCGGGAACAGCCGGCTCGCCCCGAGCGAGCGGCCAATGGGGGCGCCCTCGCGCACACGCGCGGTGGCTTCGGTCACAGCCTCGCGCATCGGCAGGCTGGTGATCACCTCCCCGGAGATGCGCAGCGCGTCGAGCACCGGCACGGCGCTTGCTGTCAGGATGCTCAGCGTACGCGTGAAGCGTGCGGTGTTGAAACCGCGCAGGATGCGCCCGACGACCGGCAGGTTCAGCAGCATCTGCTGAAAGCGGCGGCGGTTCGCCGGCACCTTCAGGGCGCGTTTGCCGATGAAGTACGCCACCACCAGGGCGGCGAGCAGCCAGAGGCCATTTTTTTGCAGAAAACCGCTCACCGTCACGAGAATCACGGTGGCGAGGGGCAGCTGTGCGTGGCTCGACTGGAATACCGTCACCACCTTCGGCACGACATAGGTGAGCAGCACCGAGACGATACCAAAGCACATGACGGTCAAGACGATGGGATAGAGCAGCGCTCCCATCACTTTCTGGTACATCTGCTCGCGATTCTCGGTGTAGTCGGCGAGCCGCTCGAGGACGTTGTCCAGATGGCCGGATTGCTCACCGGCTGACACCGTGGCGCGATAGATCTCGGGAAAGACACGCGGGAAATCCGCGAGGCCCGCCGCGAGCGTGTGCCCCTCGACCACTTTGGCGCGCACACCGAGCACGATGCTCTGCACGCGCGGCTTCTCGGTCTGCTGCGAGACGGCCAGCAGCGCCTCCTCCAGCGGCAGTCCGGCCCGCACGAGCGTTGCGAGCTGGCGGGTGAACAATGCCAGGTCCGCCGAGGAGACCCCACGCCCGAATCGCAGGGTCGAGCGCTGCTGGCGACGCGACTCCTGCTGCGCGACTTCCTCGATGGTGACGGGCAACAGCTGGCGCTCGCGCAGCAGGCTGCGTACGTGGCGTGCGGTGTCGCCCTCGATGACGCCCTTGCGCGAGCGCCCCAGGGAATCCAGAGCGGTGTATTCGAACGCCCCCATGGTGCCGCGACTATGAAACGGGGGTCAGGTCAGAGGGCCTTGCAGAATCGATCATGGCCCGGTCAGTCCTCGCGCGTGACGCGCAGAACCTCTTCGATGGTGGTTTCGCCCTTGAGCACGCGGGCCAAGCCATCCTCGCGGATCGAGGGAGTGAACTTGCGTGCGTAGCGTTCGATCTCGTGCTCGCTGACGCCATCGTGGATCATGGTGCGCAGCGTATCGTCGATGACGATCAGCTCATAGATGCCGGTGCGGCCGTGGTAGCCTCCGGCGGCGTCGCGGCCCGGCCGATACATCACGGGAGAGGGCTCTTCGGGAGTCAGTGCCAGCAGCCGCCGCTCGTACTCGCCGGCGGTGAAGGGCTGGCGCGTCTGCGGGTTGAGCACACGCACCAGACGCTGTGCGAGCACCCCGATGAGACTCGAGGAGAGCAGGAAGGGCTCGATGCCCATGTCGCGCAGACGCGTCAGCGCTCCCGCGGCGGTGTTGGTGTGCAGGGTGGAGAGCACCAGGTGTCCGGTGAGGCTCGCCTGTACGGCGATCTGCGCGGTTTCCAGATCGCGGATCTCTCCGACCAGCACCACGTCGGGGTCCTGGCGCAGGATCGCGCGCAGTCCGCGCGCAAAGGTCATCTCCACCTTGGTGTTGACCTGTGTTTGGCCGATGCCGTCGATGTAGTACTCGATCGGATCCTCGACCGTCATGATGTTGCTGGTGTTGTCGTTGAGACGCTCGAGCGCCGCGTACAGCGTGGTGGTCTTGCCGGAACCGGTCGGTCCGGTGACCAGCAGGATGCCGTGCGGCTTGTGAATCAGCTCATCGAGCAGGCGCAGCGTGTCGGGCTGCATGCCGAGCGCGCCGAGCTCGAGCCGACCCGCCTGCTTGTCCAGCAGGCGCAGCACCACGCGCTCGCCATGACCGGACGGAATGGTCGAGACGCGCACGTCCACCGCGCGCCCGGCGATACGCAGGCTGATGCGGCCGTCCTGCGGGAGGCGCTTTTCGGCAATGTCGAGCTTGGACATGACCTTGATGCGCGACACCACCAGCGGGGCGACACCGCGCTTGGACTGCAGCACCTCGCGCAGGATGCCATCGACACGGAAGCGCACCACCAGACGGTTCTCGAACGGCTCGACGTGGATGTCCGAGGCGTTCTCGCGGATCGCCTGCGTCAGCAGCGCATTGATCAGACGGATGATGGGCGCATCATCATCGCTCTCGAGCAGGTCCGCCTGCTCGGGCAGATCCTGAGCCAGGTGCGCAAGGTCGGTGCTGTCCTCGAGGCCGAGTTGCATCGACTCGTTGTTGCCGCCCTCGTAGGTCTTGCGCAGCAGCTCATCGAAGCCCTCGGGCGGCACCGCGGTGAGCTTCAGCGGCAGGCGCAGGAAGCGGCGCGCCTCCGCGATCGCCAGCGGCGATCCGGGCTCGCGGTACACGCAGTCGGCCACCCCATTGGTGACGCCGCGCACGAGCACGCCATGACGGCGTGCAAACGCGAATGGCAGGCGCGTTTCGGCCGGCGCGGCAGTCGTGGCGGGGGGGAAGGTCGGCGAGCTTTGTGCCGTGTGCCCATTGCGTGAAGTCTGCGGCGTCGGTGCAGCGGGCCGACCGCCCGCGGCAGCCGGCATGCCCGCCGATGCCTCCGCACGCCGCGGGCCAGGCCCGTGCATGCCGGATGCCGGTGGGGCACGCGGGTTCGCGTTCAAGGAATCGCTCCGCTCGCTGCCGGGGCAGCGCTGGGGCCGGGAGGGTCAGGGGTCGTGGTGGGCGGGCTCGTGCTGGGCGCAGCGCCAGGGCTGGTGGGGGTGGAGCTGTACGTGCCGGGGGGCGGGCCCGCGCCGAACATCGTACCGATCTTGCCGTTGACGACCGGCGGCAAGGGATCCACGGGCTCGAAGGGCGCGAGCGGCAACACGGCGGGGTCCTGCGCGACCGCGCGCTGCTCGTTGCGCAGGTAGTTGTACTTGGCGTCGGTCTCGATGAGCGCCGTCTGATCGTCGCGCAGGATGCGCGGCTGCAGGAAGATCAGGAAATCCTGCTTGGTCTTCTCGTTGTTACGCGTGCGGAACAGCTCGCCGAGCAGCGGAATGCTGCTGAGAAACGGCAGCGACTGCTGGTTGTTGGTGACGCTGTCCTGGATCAGGCCGCCGAGCACCAGAGTGCCGCCGTCGTTGATCAGCACGTTGGTCGTGATCGTGTTCTTGTTGGTGATGGGGTCGCCGGCGACGCCCGAGGCGCTGCTCGAGAGGCTGGAGCTCTCCACGTCGACCTTCAGCAGCACCACATTGCCTTCGTTGATCGTCGGCGTGACGTCCAGGAGCGTGCCGACGTCCTCCTGCTGGATGGTCTGGAAGGCGCTGCCGGTGCCGTTCACCGTGCTGTACTGGCCGGTGAGGAAGGGCACCTCCTCGGCGACTTCCATCTTGGCTTCCTGGTTGTCGCGCGTGACGATCGAGGGGGTACCGATGATGTTGGTGCGCGCATCGCCCTTCAGGGCGCTCAGCAGGACCGCGAAGTCGGTGCCGTTGGCGGAAAGCTTGCCGATGCCGAGGACCCCGCCGCTGGGCGGGCTGCTCGCGAGCGCGGTAGCGCCACCCTCGATGTCACTGTACAGATTGACGATCGAGTTGCCCGCGACCGGCGAGATGAAGCCGCCGAGCGCAACGTTGCTCGAGTTATAGGCCGCCCAGTTGATGCCCAGATCATCGGTCTTGTCGACCTCCACGTCGGCGATGATCGCCTGCACCAGCACCTGGGGGCGGCGGATGTCGAGCTTGTCGATGACGGCGTTGAGCGCGCGCATGGTGCGCGCATTGGCCGTCATGACCAGCGCGTTGGTGTCCTTGTCGGCCCAGATGCTGGCCTGGCCGCCCGCGAGCGAGATGGTCGCAGGTCCGGCCTGCGTGGCGGAGGTGGGCGTGGCGCCGCGCTCGGTGGTGCCCTGGGCATTGGGAATGGGCTGCACGTTGAACTGACGCGGCGCTGCACCGGCCCCGTTCTGGCTGTTGTTGCTGGACATCTGCTCCTTCAGGCGCGTGGCCAGATCGGTGGCGTCCGAGTAGCGCAGGTAACGTACCTGCGTGCTGGTACCGGTGCCGGTTTCTAGCGGTGTGTCGAGCTGCGCTATCAGCGCCCGCACGCGCAGGCGTACCGCCGGGTCGCCGCTGACGATGATGCTGTTGGAGCGGTCGTCGGCGACGATCTTCACGCCCGAGCCCGCCTCGTTCTGCGACAGCAGCGAATTCAGCACCCGCGCTGTGTCGTCGGCGGTGGCGTTCTGTAGTGTCATCACATCGAAGTCCGGATTACCGATCTGGTCGATGCGCCCGATGATCTCCATCATGCGATGCACGTTGCTGGCGTGATCGGAGATGATGAGGATGTTCGCTCCCACGACTGCCGAGAGCTGCGCGTTCGTCGGCATCAGCGGCCGCAGCACCGGCACGAGCTGCGCGGCGGACAGATTCTTGACCGCCAGCACCTGCGTGACCACCTCATCGGAAGTGGGGCTGACGTGCTCGGGCAGGTCGATGGAGGGGTACTGACGCATGTTGACGTCGGGCACGATCTTCACGACGGGGCCGTCGGGAATGGCGACGAAGCCGTGTACCTGCAGGATCGCCAGGAACGCCTGGTAGAACTCGTCGGGCGTCATGGGCGTGGTGGACAGCATCGTGACCTGGGCGCGTACGCGCGGGTCGATGACCATGGTCTTGCCGGTGACCATGGCGACCTCATCGATGATCTGCGTGATGTCGGCATCCTTGAAGTTCACCTGGATGCTCTGCCCGTCGCGCGGCAGTACCGGTTGCGCAGGGGCGCCTGCAGCAGGCGTGCCCGTGGAAGGCGCATTGCTCTGTGCAGCGCCTTGCGTGGCTCCGGGATCGGCGGTTTGCGCCAGCGCCAGGGTAGCCCCCTGCGGCGCGGTGCTCACCAGTATGGCCAGGATCAATACCAGCCGGCCTCGCCCAGAGGGCGCGCGGGCAGCCTTGAATGTATGCGACATGACAGTTCCTGCCTATTGGGGTGAGCTGGCCCTGGCTGGGCCGAGGCGAACTGGGCCAGGCTGAGCCAGGCCACGGCGGGCCGAGCCGAGCTGGGCGAATGCGATTTCTGGCATTTGACAGGTCGCTAAAGAGACTCGTTGATCAGGCTACTCGGGCGTGAGTGAGACGTCTGAGGACTGTTCGGCATTCGTGGGCTATATGGGCCCCCGACCGGTGTCGGTCGCAGCATCCGCGCCGCTCGCGGCGCCGCCGTACATGTTCGCTCCGGGAGGTCCGAATGCACGTCGGCGGATGGTCGGCCCGATCGGTGTGATCGGCGGCGGACCCACTCCCTGGCCGTTGTCGCTATCTTGCTCGTCCTCGCTCACGTTGGCGAGGTTGAGGTTGACCTCGAACGGCGTGCCGTCGCGCGTCACGGTCACCGAGGCGCTCCCCGAGCTCGACAGAGTCTGCAGGACCTGCAGCGCGCGCGTCGGATCGTCCAGGCTGGTGCCGTTGATCGCCGTGACCAGATCCCCGGGCCGCAGGCCCAGCTGACTGAAAATCTGCTGGCCGTGCTGACCACCGGGGAAGATGCGATAGCCCAGGAGCTTGCCCTGACTGAAGACCGGCTGCGAGCGCAGCGCCCCGGCCAGCAGCGACGCATTCGCAGCAGTCAGCGCACCGGTGCCGGCCTGCGGCGCCACGTAAGCCGTGCCGGGAAGGGGAGTGTGCGGCAGGGTCAGGGTCTCGAGCGCTCCGTTGCGCTCGAGCAGTACCCGGTCGGCGTACACGGCATGCAGGTGGGCGCCGCCGCTGATTGCGGCCCCCACGGAATAGAGCTTGGCATCGGCCGCACTCGACCCAATGATGGCCTGACCGCGGCTCGGATGGCCCGGATCGGCGATCACGCCGGTGAGGATCAGGGGCAGCGTGGTCGGCGGGGCATTGCCGCCGCCGGCCGGCAGGGGAGCCGAGCCGAACAGATGTGCCTCCACCACCTGCGCCAGCAGCAGCTGCGGGTTGTGGTTGCCCGCACCAAAGGGCAATGAATTGGTGGGGGCGGCGGCGGGTGGTACCGTGGCGCCGCCACCCAGGGCACGGGTCAGAATCAGGGCGCTGTCGAGGCCCAGGGCGATGATCAGCACCAGCACCACGAGCTGCGCGCCGCGCTCGCTGGCGAGACGCGCCAGAGTGCGGGCGGACATGAGCGGATCGTTTCCGGCGGTGGTACTCACGGTCAAGCTTCGGCTTCAGCCCCTGAACTTAACATGATACGGCGCGCTTGCAGGCGCTCTCAAGCATTTGTTTCGGCAGAATTCTTTTGGTTCCATGCGTCGCTGCCTGCCGACAGAGCGTGCGGCCCTGCAGACAGCGCTCGATGCCGATTGCGCAGATGCAACAGCGCGCTACAGTGGATTAGACTTTCATGGCACCGGTGCTGCACTTGTACGGCGCATTTGTGACGGGGCGGTTAAGCGGTGACGGAGCACAGGCAATCTAATCGCCCCGACACCGGCGTCGTCGTCGAAGAGTCGCCACCCGAGACGGCCGAGCCGCCGCTCTACCGCGTGATTCTGCTCAACGACGATTACACGCCGATGGAATTCGTGGTCGAGGTGCTGGAGCGGTTCTTCTCCATGGACCGGACGATGGCTACGCGGGTCATGCTGGAGGTGCATACCCGCGGCAAAGGGGTGTGCGGAGTCTTTACATACGAAATCGCGGAGACCAAAGTGTCGCAGGTGACCAGCTACTCGCGCGAGCATCAGCATCCGCTGCTATGCACGCTCGAGGAGGCCTGAGCATCAGACGGAGTTGCAGCAGTGTTGTCGAGCGAGCTCGAGTTTTGCCTCAACCAGGCCTTTCACCAGGCGCGCAGCGCGCGTCATGAGTTCCTGACGGTCGAGCACCTGCTGCTCGCGATTCTGGACGCCCCGAAGGTGCGCGAGGTGCTGGAGGGCTGCGGTGCAGACCTCGACAGGCTCGGTACCGACCTGCGCCACCACGTGGAGACCAACACCCCACGGCTCTCCCCGAGCGAGGAGCGCGAGGTGCAACCCACGCTGGGCTTTCAGCGCGTGATACAGCGCGCGGTATTCCATGTGCAGTCCAGTGGCAAGAAGGAGGTCGGGGTCGTCAATGTGCTGGTGGCGATCTTCAGCGAGAAGCAGAGCCACGCGGTGTTCCTGCTGGCACGCGCGCAGGTGACTCGCCTGGATGTGGTCAACTACATCTCGCATGGACTGCGTGCCGCCGAATCCAAGGTCGACAAGGACCGCGACGATACGGGCGTCGAGGGTGAGCGCGACAACGAGTCGGGCAGCGCGCTCGAGAAGTATGCAATCAATCTGAACCAGCAGGCTCAGGAGGGGCGCATCGATCCGCTCATCGGCCGCAAGCTCGAGGTCGAGCGCACCATCGAGATTCTGTGCCGCCGCCGCAAGAACAATCCCCTCTACGTCGGGGAGGCCGGCGTCGGCAAGACCGCCATCGCCGAGGGGCTCGCGCGGCTGATCGTCGAGGGGCGCGTGCCCGAGGTGCTGGCCGACTGCACCATCTATGCACTGGACATGGGTGCGCTGATCGCCGGCACCAAATACCGCGGCGACTTCGAGAAGCGCCTGAAATCGGTGGTCACCGAGCTGAAGAAGCAGCCGGGCGCGGTGCTGTTCATCGACGAGATCCATACCGTCATCGGCGCGGGCGCCGCTTCCGGTGGCGTCATGGACGCGTCCAACCTCATCAAACCGGTGCTCGCCAACGGCGAGATCCGTTGCATCGGCTCGACGACCTATCAGGAATATCGCGGCATCTTCGAGAAGGATCACGCGCTCGCGCGACGTTTCCAGAAGATCGACGTGATCGAGCCGACGGTGGCCGAGACCATCGAGATCCTCATGGGTCTGAAGCCCAAGTTCGAGGAACATCACGGCATCGAGTACAGCGCCGATGCGCTGCGCGTCGCGGCGGAGCTCGCCGACCGGCACATCAATGAGCGCCACCTGCCCGACAAGGCCATCGACGTGGTGGATGAGGCGGGGGCGCGGCTGCGGCTGAAGCCGGCGGGCGAGCGCCCGGCGCGGGTCGAGGTCGAGCACGTCGAGGACGTCGTGGCGCGCATCGCGCGCATTCCGCCCAAGAATGTGTCCTCATCGGACCGTGAGCTGCTGAAGAATCTGGAGCGTAACCTGAAGCTCGTGATCTTCGGCCAGGACCACGCGATCGGCACGCTTGCCGCCGCGATCAAGCTGGCGCGCTCGGGGCTCGGGGACCAGCGCAAGCCCGTCGGCAGTCTGCTGTTCGCCGGCCCGACCGGTGTGGGCAAAACGGAAGTGACGCGCCAACTCGCGCTGTCGCTCGGCATCGAGTTCGTCCGCTTCGACATGTCCGAGTACATGGAGCGGCACACGGTTTCGCGGCTGATCGGCGCGCCCCCGGGCTATGTCGGCTTCGATCAGGGGGGGCTGCTCACCGAGGCGATCACCAAGCACCCGCACTGCGTGCTGCTGCTCGATGAGATCGAGAAGGCGCACCCGGATGTGTTCAACCTGCTGCTGCAGGTGATGGATCACGGCACGCTCACGGACAATAACGGCCGCAAGGCCGATTTCCGCCACGTCATCATCGTGATGACGACCAACGCGGGTGCACACGAGATGAGCCGACCGTCGATCGGATTTACTCAGGCGGACAACGCCAGCGACGGCATGGAGGCGATCCGGCGGATATTCTCCCCCGAGTTTCGCAATCGCCTGGACGCGATCATCCAGTTCGCGCCCCTGGACGAGGCGACCATCGAACGCGTGGTCGACAAGCTGCTGATCGAGGTGGAGGCGCAGCTCGAGCCCAAGGGAGTGGCCCTCACCCTCGATGAGGCGGCGCGCCACTGGATCGCGCAGAAGGGCTACGATCCGAAGATGGGCGCCCGTCCGATGGCACGCCTGATCCAGACGCACATCAAGCGCCCACTCGCCGAGGAGCTGCTGTTCGGCAAGCTCGCCAGCGGCGGTCAGGTGCGTGTCTCGGTCAGCGCCGACCAGAGCACGCTGGAGCTCGAGTGCATACCGGTGCAGCAGCCCGAGCTCACCACCTAGTCGGCAGCGCCTGACCAAACAACCCCGTATAGAGGGACGAACCCATTAGTCGAATACGTCTGACGTATTCGACTAATGGGTTCGTCCCTCTATACGAGTTTGCTACGCCGGGCGCTGCCGGCCAGGTGGTGAGCTCGGGCTAGCGTCCGCGGTACACGATGCGCCCCTTCGTCAGGTCGTAGGGCGTCATCTCGACCGTCACCTGATCGCCGGTGAGGATACGGATGTAGTTCTTGCGCATCTTCCCGGAAATATGGGCGGTCACGACATGGCCATTCTTTAGCCGGACCCGGAATGTAGTGTTCGGGAGTGTCTCCATGACCTCTCCCTCCATTTGAATGGCATCTTCCTTCGGCATGCTGCGCTGCGTGACTCCCTTGCGGGCGCGAATTGCAGCACAAAGCCGGCCGGCAATGCAATGCGATGCGCGCCGGATTCCTTGCAACCCTCATTGACTGACCCGCCGCGGCGCCCGGCCAGCGCCCGGCCAGCGCAGAAGCAGGCGGCGCGGCGCCTCAGGCGGCGAGCGTACCGGGGGCAGGCAGGAAGCTCAGGAACTGCCGGCGTGGCATCGGTCTGCTCCCCAGGCTGCGCAGGTGGGCCGAGGCCAGCTGACAGTCGATCAGCTCGATCGCCTGCGCGGGGCAGTGGTCGACCAGGCCGGCCAGAGCGGCCTTTGAGGCATCGGTCTCCCGGCTGAACATGGACTCCCCGAAGAACACGCGCCCGATCCGCACTCCGTAGAGGCCCCCGACCATGCGGCCGGCGCGCCACGTCTCGTAGCTGTGTGCCCAGCCATGCTCGTGCAGCCGGCAGTAGGCCGCCTGCATCTCGCGGGTGATCCAGGTGCCGGGACTGGCGCTGCGCGGGGCAGCGCAGGCGCTCACGACCGCAGCGAAATCGCGGTCCTCGTACAGCGTGAAGCCGCGGGTGCGCATCGCGCGCGCGAGGCTCCTGGAGCGGTGAAACTGCTGGGGCAGCAGCACTTCGCGCGGATCGGGAGACCACCACAGCACCGGCTGGCCGGGTGAGTACCACGGAAAGATGCCGCGCACGTAGGCCGCCAGCAGCCGTTCGGGCCGCAGGTCCCCGCCCGCGGCGAGCAGTCCCGGTGGGTCGGTGAGTGCCGCCTCGTGCGGCGGGAAGCGCTCGGGCGGATCGTCGGGCGACAGCCAGGTGATCATGTGCCGGCGGGGCGCTCGCGGGCCGCCGGAGCTGCCGGAGCCGCCGGCCACTCGGGCGGGGCGACGGGGCGCGGCAGGCTCTTGTACGGGGCGTGCGCCTCGGCCTCGCTGGCATAGGCTTCGATCGCGATCCCCTCGTGCGAGAGGTACGCGCCGATGGCCCGGCGCAGCGGTTTATCCGCAATCCAATGTGCCGACCAGGTGAACGCCGGCGTGAAGCCGCGCGCCAGCTTGTGCTCGCCCTGCGTGCCCGGCTCGAAGCGCGCGAGCCCATGCTGGATGCAGTAATCGATGCCCTGGTAGTAGCAGGTCTCGAAGTGCAGGCTGTGGTAGGCGTCCTCGGCACCCCAATAGCGACCATAGAGCGTATCGCGCGAACGCAGGAATACCGCCGCGGCGATCGGCCGGCGGCCGTGGCAGGCCAGCTTGACGATGAACTGCCTGCCCAGGGCGTGCGCGATGCGGCCGAAGCAGGCGCGGTTCAGATAGGGAACGTGGCCGTGGCGCATGAACGTGAGCGCATGAAAGGCATGCACGCGCTCTATCAAGGGCTCGTCGAGCTCATCGCCATGCAGGGTGATGAATTCTATTGCCTGCTCGGTGACGCGCCGCCGCTCGCGTCGCGCCTTCTTGCGTTTTTCGGCGGAGAAGCGCTGCAGGAAGTCCTCGAAGTCGGCGTAGCCGTGGTTGTGCCACTGGAAGTGGCAGTCACGTCGCGTGAGCCAGCCGGCTCGCTCGCAGGCGGCCCGAGCCGCCTCGTCCAGGAACAGCCCGTGCACCGAGGAGACGCGACCCGATTCGGCTTCGGCGCGCATCCAGTCCAGCAGCCGCGCGTGCAGCGGCGCCGCGGGCAGATCCGTGCGCGACAGCAGCCGCGGGCCCGTGGCCGGTGTGAAGGGCACCGCACACACGAGCTTCGGATAGTAGGCGAGCCCGCGCTGCTGCGCCGCGCGCGCCCAGGCGAAATCGAACACGAATTCGCCCCAGGAGTGTTCCTTGCGGTAGAGCGGCGCGGCGGCAGCGAGGCCCCGTGCATCGTAGAGCACCAGGTGCTGCGGCACCCAGCCGGTGCGCTCGCTCACGCAGCCGGTGTGCTCCAGAGCGGCGAGAAACTCGTGCTGCAGGAAGGGATAATCACCGGCCAGCGCATTCCACTCGCCGGCCGAGACCTCGCCGATGTGCTCGAGTACACGCAGCTGTGTCGAGTCGGTCACACGGCGTTCATGGCAGCCGCGCCCGTCGTAGTCGCCGCGGCGGCGTGATCGAACTGCTCCAGGTAGCGATCCGCATCGAGCGCAGCCATGCAGCCGCTGCCCGCAGAGGTCACCGCCTGCCGGTAGACATGATCGGCGACATCGCCCGCGGCGAATACGCCCGGTACGCTCGTGGCCGTGGCATCCCCCTCTGCCCCGCCGCGCACCACGATGTAGCCGCCGCGCATCGCCAGCTGTCCCTCGAACAGCGCGGTGTTGGGCGTGTGGCCGATGGCGATGAAGATGCCGCTCACGGCGATATCCTGGATCTGATCGGTGAGCGTCGAGCGCACGCGTACCCCATGCACACCGGCCTCATCACCGAGGATCTCATCGACGCGATGGTGCCAGAGCAGCGCAACCTTGCCCTCGCGCTCGCGCTCGCGCAAGCGGTCCTGCAGGATCTTCTCGGCGCGCAGCCGCTCGCGCCGGTGGATCAGCGTCACGTGTGCAGCCAGATGCGACAGATACAGCGCCTCCTCGACAGCGGTATTGCCGCCGCCCACCACGGCGACGCGCTGGTTCTTGAAGAAAAAGCCATCGCAGGTGGCGCAGGCCGAGACACCGCGGCCGCGAAAGTGCGTTTCCGAGGGCAGGCCCAGATAGCGCGCCGAGGCGCCGGTGCCGATGATGAGCGCATCGCAGCTGTAGCGACCGGCATCTGCCGCGAGCACGAAAGGACGGGACCTCAGATCCACGTGCTGGACGTGGTCGGCGAGGATCTCGGTGCCGAAGCGCGCGGCGTGTTCGCGCATGCGCTGCATCAGCGCCGGGCCCTGCAGTCCCTCGACGTCGCCGGGCCAGTTGTCCACATCGGTCGTGGTCATGAGCTGACCGCCCTGCTCGAGCCCGGTGATCAACATCGGCTTGCGGTTGGCGCGCGCGGCGTAGACCGCGGCGGTATAGCCGGCAGGTCCCGAGCCGAGGATGATGAGGCGCCGATGTTTGGGTGGGCTCATGTACAATCACCGATCAGCACGATCGACTGAAACGGCATGGTAAGTAAGCAGGGCGCGAAGGCCAAGTCATATATTCATTCGCTGGGATCGGCTGCACGGTCCGGCCCGGCGTGGTGCGGTGGTGAAGCGCGTGGCGCTGCGCACGGCGCTGCGCCGCCCCCGGGGCGCGGCAGGACGCGCCACGATGACTGAGTCGAGCACCCAGGAGCGTACTGCGCTGCGCACCCAAGAGCTGCGCCTGTCCGCGCCGCTGGTGCGGGGGCTGCGCGAGAGTGGTGCGATCGTGCTGTTGGTGATCGCGCT
>JASHPX010000014.1 GCA_030037905.1 Gammaproteobacteria bacterium | reverse complement strand
GGTGGCGCGGGGCACGGCGGTACGGCCTCCGGACGACCGAAGGACGGCGACGGTGCCGGTGCAAGGCAAGCGCGCGGCGCAGGCACGGCGCGGCCGCGGCCGCGGCGCGTGCGTGCCGCCAGACAGTGAGCCCTGCGATTGCGCCTGCGGGTGATCGCCGTCGGCACGCGCATGCCCGGCTGGGTGGATGCGGCGTGCGAGGACTACCGGCGGCGCCTGCGCGCGCCCTGGCGGTTGACGATGACGGAAGTCACCCCGGCGCGGCGCGGCGCCGGCAGTGGTGCGGCCGCGCAGGCGCGCGCGCTGGAGGCGCGTGCGATCGGCGGGCTGCTCGGCGAGCGCGATTACATCGTGGCCCTGGACGAGCAGGGCAGCGAGTGGAGCACGCGCGAGCTGGCCAGTTGGCTCGGCGATGTGCGCGGCAACGGCGAGCAGCTGGTATTTATCATCGGCGGAGCGGACGGCATCGATGCGCAGCTGCTCGGCCGCGCCCGGCTGCGCTGGTCGCTATCGCGCCTGACCCTGCCGCACGCGCTGGCGCGTGTGCTGCTGCTCGAGCAGCTCTACCGGGCGGCGAGTCTGCTCGCCGGACATCCCTATCATCGTGCATGAGTCTGCCGTGCTCGGGCAGCCGCCACCAGCCGTAATTCTGGCTTCGGCCTCGCCGCGGCGGGCGCAGCTGCTGTCGCAGATCGGCGTGACCTACCACGCCCTACCCGCCGCGCTCGAGGAGCGGCGTGCGCCCGGCGAGCCGATCGAGCAGTGCGTCGTGCGACTGGCCCGCGAGAAGGCGCTGCAGGTGCGGGCTGCGCTGGAAGCTGCCCTGCCGGTACTCGGGGCCGATACGGCCGTGTTGCTCGACGATGAGATGCTGGGCAAGCCAGCGGATCGCGCGGCGGGGCTCGCCATGCTGGCGCGACTGTCGGGACGAACGCACCGGGTGCTCACGGCGGTGGCGCTGGCCGGCACCGACGGGGTACGCTCGCTGCTGTCGCAGAGCGAGGTGCGACTGCGGCGGCTGAGCGCCGCCGAGTGTGCCGCCTACTGGGATAGCGGCGAGCCCTGCGACAAGGCCGGGGCTTACGCCATTCAGGGGCTCGGAGCGGTGTTCGTCGAGGAGCTGCGTGGCAGCTACTCCGGAGTCATGGGCCTGCCGCTGTTCGAGACGGCGGTGCTGCTGGCCGAAGCGGGCGTACCGATGTGGAGGCGAGGATGAATTCTGCTGCGCCGGTCAGCGTCGCGGCCCTGCAGATGACCTCCGGGCCGGACGTCACCGCGAACCTCGAGGTTGCCGCAGGCCTGCTGCAGCAGGCCTGCGACGCGGGCGCGCGCGTCGCGGTGCTGCCGGAGAATTTCTCCTTCATGGGACGGCGAGACGCGGACAAGCGCTCGATCGCCGAGCCCGACGGTGATGGTCCCGTGCAACGCTTCCTCTGCGAACGGGCGCGGCAGCTTGGCCTGTGGATCATCGGCGGCACCACGCCGATCGCTCCCGCTCCCGGCGAGCGCGTGGCGGCAGCCTGCCTGGTGTACGACGACGAGGGCCGGCGCGTGGCGCGCTACGACAAGATCCACCTGTTCGACGTGGACATCCCGGGGCGCGAAGAGAGCTACCGTGAATCGGCCCACATCGCGCCGGGCGCGCGCCCGGCGCTGGTGCCCACTCCAGCCGGCCTGCTCGGGCTGTCAGTGTGCTATGACATGCGTTTCCCGGAGCTCTATCGGCTGATGGCGGCTGCGGGTGCGCAGTGGTTTTCGGTGCCCGCAGCGTTCACGGTGCCCACCGGGCGGGCACACTGGGAGACGCTGCTGCGCGCGCGCGCCATCGAAAACCTGTGCTATGTGGTTGCGGCGGGGCAGTGGGGACGGCACGCCAACGGTCGCGATACCTATGGGGACAGCCTGATCGCGGACTACTGGGGCATGGTGCTGGGGCGGCTGCCCGAGGGCACGGGTATCGTGACTGCGGCGCTGGATTCGGCCGCGCAGGAAGAGACCCGGCAGCGTTTCCCTGCCCTGTCGCATCGAGTATTGTGAGCTTCGAGGCGCTGCCCTCCACCGGCGGCGCCTGGTCAGGGCGGCACCGCCCAGGAGCACCATGTCCAGCACCAGCACGTCCAGCGGCACCATGACCAGCGGCACCACGTCCAGCGGCGACGACTCCTCGAGCGCCGGTTCGGTCAGCGGCGCCGATTCGCCGAGCGGCTCCTCAGGCGATCCGCTGCGCCTGGCGCGCGAGGGCATCCTCGTGCCCGCAGGGCTCGACGAAGGACGCGTGGAGCGAGCCCTCGAGCTGGTGCTCGGGGCCAGCGTGGACGCGGCGGATCTGTACTTCCAGCTGTCGCGCGATGAGAGCTGGGCACTGGAAGATGGCATCGTCAAGGAGGGCAACGCCAGCATCGAGCAGGGCGTCGGGGTGCGCGCGCTCGCGGGGGAGAAGACCGGTTTCGCCTACTCCGACGAGATCATGCTGCCGGCGCTGGAGGAGGCGGCGCGCGCCGCACGCGCCATCGCGAGCACGGGCAACCCACATCCGGTGCGGGCCTGGCATCACGTCAGCGGACACCAGCTGTACCTGCCGATCGATCCACGCACGACGCTCGCCGACGCGGACAAGATCGCCTGGCTCGAGCGCATCGATCGCGAGACGCGACGTATCGATCCCCGCGTGATCCAGGTCATGGCGAGCGTGAGCGCCTCGTACGACCTGGTGATGGTGGCGCGCAGCGACGGCGTGCTCGCCGCGGACGTGCGACCGCTGGTGCGCATGAATGTCACCGTCATCGTCGAGCAGGCCGGGCGACGCGAGCAGGGCTATGCGGGTTGCGGCGGACGTTACACACTCGACGAGCTCGTCGCGGCCGACAGGCCGCTCGCGCTCGGTCGCGAGGCGGTGCGTCAGGCCCTGGTGAATCTCGAGGCAGTGCCGGCTCCCGCGGGGCCCATGACCGTGGTGCTCGGCCCGGGCTGGCCGGGGGTGTTGCTGCACGAGGCGATCGGCCATGGGCTCGAAGGCGACTTCAATCGCAAGGGTACCTCGGCGTTCACCAACCGGCTGGGCGAGCGTGTCGCGGCGCCGGGCTGTACCGTCGTGGACGACGGCGCGCTGCCGCGCCGGCGCGGCTCGCTGAACATCGACGACGAAGGGACTGCCACCCAGTGCACGACGCTGATCGAGGACGGGGTGCTGCGAGGCTACATGCAGGACCGACTGAATGCGCGGCTCATGGGCATGCAGCCCACGGGCAACGGCCGGCGCGAATCCTTCGCGCACGTGACCATGCCGCGCATGACCAACACCTACATGCGTCCCGGACCGCATGATCCGGGCGAGATCCTCGCCTCGGTACAGCGAGGCATCTACGCGGTGAACTTCGGCGGTGGCCAGGTGGACATCACCTCCGGCAAGTTCGTGTTCTCGGCGAGCGAGGCGTACCTGATCGAAAACGGCAAGCTCGGTGCTCCCATCAAGGGCGCGACGCTGATCGGCAACGGCCCCGACGTGCTCACGCGCGTGGCGATGGTGGGCAACGATCTGAAGCTCGACGAGGGCGTGGGTGTCTGCGGCAAGGAAGGGCAGAGCGTGCCCGTGGGTGTAGGTCAGCCGACACTGCGGGTGGATGGGTTGACGGTCGGTGGCACGGGCGCGTGAGGTGCGAGCGCGCGATAGCGCGATGGCGAAGCGCTATTGAAGCTTCAGGGCCCAGCCCGCTCTGAATCGGTATGCGCAAGCAGATCACTCCATGCGAACGCCGGCCACTCAATGCACGAACAGATCGTCAACCCCCTGGGTCGCGAGGAAGCCACTCAGCGTCGCGCCCACCGCGCCGACGTTGCCCGCGGCATCGACCGGCATGACCACGAGCGTCCCCGCGGTGGCGCTCGGCTCGTCGGTCAGCGCGACCAGATAGTTGCCGTCGGCAGTGATCGCGATCGACTGGGCCTGATCGATCTCGTATTGCGCGCCGTTGAGCGTGTACGAGGCGTCGATGGGACCGGCGACCACCGTGGCGGTGCCGGTGGCGGCATCGACCGTGACCGTAAACAGGCCGGACGCGGTCGCGATCACGGCATATTGCCCACTGGGTGCGTAGGCGATGGACGCGACGGCGGGGGTGTTCGGCAGATAGATGGTGGCGTACTGCTGAGTGGCGCTCTTCAGTCCTACGACTCCCGTCAGTGACCCGTCCGGGCCGCCGTAGAGCACGGTGTCCGAGCCCGGATCCCAGGCCATGGCTCCGCGGCCGGTGACGGTCGGGGCTGTAGCGGGTACGAAGAATGTCCCATCGATGTTTTCGCCGTGCACGCCGGTCATGGGCGAGAGCGCGGAGAACTGCAGACCGCCCGTTGCCATCGCCGCCACCATGCCGGTGCCGTCGGGCGAGACGACATAGCCAAGCGCCTGGGCACTGCCTTGACCGGTGGGCTGGCTCGCCAGATGGAGCCCCCCGGTGAAGCACGTGGACAGGAATCCGGTGAGCTGCGAGGTCTGCAGGACGGAGAAGGTCGTATCGGCGATCACCGACACCGCGATCGGTGCGCCGCTGCCCGAGGGCAGCGCCAGATCGTCGGTGATCTGCGGCGAGCTGGTGGCGGTATTGAGCGTCTGCATGCTCTGCGCGCCGGCGATGACGCCTTGCGAGAAGTCGGGCGGCTCTGCCACGAGCAGCACCGGCTCGGCGGCCGCGAGGTTGACGCTGGTTGGGGTAGCGAGGAGGTTGCCGTCAGCGTCTTCAATGTGCACGATCGCGACGCCGCTGCTGCCGTTGGGCATCACGACGGTGCCGCTCTGTTCGGTGGCCTGACCGCCGCTGGGGTTGCCGGGGTCGTTGCTGCTGGTGCTGCTGTCGCTCCCGCCTCCACCGCCGCAGCCGGCCAGTAACAGCGCCAGCAGCGCCGGCATCAGCGCCAGTGCCAGCGCCGGCACCGACCAGGACAATCGTGAGAATGCGGGCAGTGCCCGGCCGTGAAGCTGTGTGTGCATACGCTCGTCTCTCTCGTGACCCCGTGAGTTACCGTTCGGGCCGCATCGTAGGGAGGCGCGCTGTGAGGTTCCGTGAATCGGCTGCGGTTTCGCCGATCAGCGCAAGGATGCAAATGCATCATGCCGGCGGCGTAAGTACCGCCTGCGGAGATCGCAAGTCCTGCCCGCAGAGATCGCAGGCGAAAGCTCGCCAGGCGGGAAGTGGCGCGGCTCGTCTGCGAAGCTACAGCGGCTGGTCGGTCTCGATCGGGAGCAGCCGCGCGAGCGCGACCCGGTTGTTGACGTGCAGCTTGCGGTAGACGTGCGGCACGACGTTGCGTACGGTGGCGGGAGACAGCTCGAGCATGCGGGCAATGTGCTTGTGACTGAAGCCGCGTGCGAACAGCACGGCGATCTGCCGCTGCCGCACGCTGAGCAGGTCCGCGGCAGCCTGAGCTGGACGTGCCTCGAGTAGCAGGTGGCGCTCGAAGGGATGCTGCACGACGCTGATACCGGCGGTCGCGCCCTGGGCCGGCGCGCCGCTGGAACGCAAGGTCTCGATCAGATCGCCAGGGAGCCGCGCGCTGCGCCAATCCGGCCAATGCCTGCGCACCGCCTGCCGAAAACCGCTGCCGGCGGCAATCACCACGCCCGCGTGCGTGACCAGGGCCCGCATACCCATCGAGCCGCCGAGCATCCGGGGTACCGCATTGATCTCGCGATTGACACTGTTCGCCTGCACCAGGTGCGGCATCAGCACAGTGAGCAGCCGCTGCTCTGCCGGGCAGAACACGTGATCTTCGCGCGCGCGATACAGCGACACCCAAGCGCCGCGCGCCCGCGGATGCGCGATATCGGCGATCGCCATCACGTTCGCATGCCCGTAGCGGCGGACGTACTCGAGCATCTCGCGCTGATCCGGCCGGCTGAACAGCTGCCTTTGCAGCACCGCATGAGCTCTGCGCGGCCGGTTGGTGACGAGTTGCATCACCGCGTCGTGCCGCTGATTCAGGCGCGGCAGCTCCTCGGCGATACGCTCGGGCTCGTTATGCAGCTGCATGCCGTAGGGGCGCACTCCTGCAGGGCCGAACTGCATTTCGGCAAACACGGCAGAGGACAGCGGGATGTATGCGCCGATGAGGCGGAACAGGATGGGCTCGAACTCCGCGGGCGAGCGCTGCTGGGCCTCCCGGTAGAGCTGCAGAGTATCGGCGGACAGCGAGCTCATCTCGATGGATTCCAGGTCGCAGTGCTCACGTATCAGCGAGAAAGGCCAGACCGGCCAGCTCCGCCTTGCTACAGACGCCCAGCTTCGCATACGCGCGCTGCAGGCCATTGCGCACGGCCGCGGGGCTCAATCCCATATCCGTAGCGACCTCGCGGTAGGATTTGCCGTCCCCGAATGCGCTGGCGATTGCGCGCTCGCGCAGCGTCAACTGCTCGCAGCCGGGCAGGGGCGTGGCGCGCAGGGTCCAGTGGGCGCCGATGTGGGTCGCACGCAGCTCGATGCTCGCAGTCCCGATCGGTCGCCTCGAGCTCGCTCGCAACCACGTGCGCGGCACGGCTCCGTCCCGCAGCACCGTCGAGCAGCCCGCGAGCAGCACCGCAAACTGCTCTGTCCAATGCACCAGCCGGCGCCGCGAGTCCACCAGCGCGCGGCCCACGGGCACCGACGCGTCGCGCACGGCAGCGTGTTCCCGCACGACGGCGTGTTCCCGCACGGCCTGGTCGCGCACGACAGCGTGATGAAGGCGCGCGTTGATACGCGTTGCCTCCCGAAGATGCGCCATGAACAACGAGGTCTGCGCTGCAGGAGTGCCTGGCGGCAGCGCCCGCATCATCGCTGCGGCCCACGCGGGGAAGTCCTCCACCGGCGTCTGCAGCGCGGCCGCGTACAGCTCCAGGATCCACGGCTGCAGTGGATCTGGATGTATGTCCGGCACTTCCTGTGCGCTACGCTGGGCTGTGCTGTCGGTTGCTTTCATGAGCCGGCGGCGCTGGGCGAAGTGTACCCGATAGATGACGCGGAGAGAGAGCAAATGCAAGTGCAACTGCGAGACAGGTCTCAGTGCCCTCGGGTGATGTTTCTGCACGGCGGGCCGGGCTTCAGCGCCGAGCTGGAGCGGCGCCAGTATGGTGAGCGCCTGCCGGTACACTGGTGGGATCAGCCGCGCGTGGCGGCCGATGCTGCCCAGCCCTTCGATACCCTCGTTACCGCGGCGCGCGCGGAACTGGTGGCGCTGTCGGAGCGCCGTGGTGCGCCGATCGCGCTGCTCGCCAGCTCGTTCGGGGCGTTCCTGGCCCACGAGCTGCTCGTCGCCGTCCCGCAGCGCATCGAGTCCGTGACCTTCAGTGCAGGCATCCTGGAGATGCGGTTGCCGTTCGTGCGCCTGGGCCGACGTCTCGGGCGCCAACTCTCGAACACGCAGCTGCAGGCGGCCAGCCAGGAAGCCGAAGCTTCTACCGACCGGCAGGCGTTCTGGACATTGTTCGGCCAGATCGCCGCCGTGCCGAATTTATTTGATCACTACTGGGGTCCCTCCTCGACCCAGCAGCGTGCGGTGATGCGAACGCTGGCGGCCGAGGGTCCCCTGTTCGATCTACCCACTGTTCAGGCCGTCATGAACGAGTTGCTGTCACGCGAGGTGTGGGCGCCGATACGCGCCGGGGTGCCGGCCCGGGTGCTGATCGGCAGGTATGACCCTCTGGCCGAGGAGTCCGACGTGGCAAGGTGGCATACGTTGCTGCCCGCGGCCGCCGTCGAGCTGGTGGACTGCGGTCACTTTCCGCATCTCGAGCTGGTGCCCGACACGTGGATGCCCTGACCCGACCAGCGCTGCAGCCCTTCGCCTTCAGCCTCAGCCTCAGCCTCAGCCTCAGCCTGCAATCTCGCCCGGCCCTCAGTCCTGCGGCGTGTCGGTGAGCTGAGTGTGCGGTTCGCCGAGCTGCTCATGTCCGTGCTCATGCTGTCCGTGCTCGGGTAGCACGGTAGTTGCGGCATGCTCTTCGGACGGCGTCGGCAGCTGAGAGCGCTCGTCGACGTACAGCAGCTCATGCTGGCCGATCGTGACGACGTCGCCGTCGTTCAGATGGTGGTAGCGCACGCGCTTTCCCTGCACAAAAATTCCGTTGGTGCTGTTGAGGTCCTCGATGATGCAGCTGCGCGGTGTGGTCACGATCTGGCAGTGATGGCGGCTGACGAAGCGACTATCGACCTGCAGGTCGTTGGCGGCGGTGCGGCCGATGATCAGCCGGCCTGCGTACAGCAGGTGGGTGCTGATCGTGTGGCCCGCGCTGGCGAGCAGGATGCGCGCATAGGCAGGACCGTCGTGGTTGCCGGCGCGCTCCCGGCCACGGGCAGCCGCCGCGCCCGGCGTGGCGTCTGCACCGTCGGCGGCCGCGGCACCTGTCCCGGTATCGCCCCCGAGATCATCCACGCTGCCGGGGCTGGCGAAGTGCGACACGGCGGGGCTGCCGTCGCCTCGCAGGCGCATCAGACGTGTCCCGGTGCGAGAAGCGTACTCGACCCACTGCAGCTCGTTGATGGCTGCCTGCACATCCTCCAGGCCGACGGTATCCCGATTGGCGTTGGAAGCGGCGAGCATCGCCG
This sequence comes from Gammaproteobacteria bacterium, assembly GCA_030037905.1. Taxonomy (GTDB): domain Bacteria; phylum Pseudomonadota; class Gammaproteobacteria; order Steroidobacterales; family Steroidobacteraceae; genus FEN-1191. The sequence goes on along the minus strand of JASHPX010000014.1, from coordinate 31,892 downwards.
TATCGCAGAGCGTGTTCACCAGCCGCGGCACTCCACCGGTGTAACGGTAGATGAGATCGAAGGTCGCGGGGGCGAAGATCTCGCGCCGGTCCGAGCCGGCCACATCGAGCCGATGCAGGATGTAAGCGGTGGTGTCGGCAATGGACAGTGCCTGCAGGTGAAAGCGCAGCCGTATGCGCTGCGCGAGCTGCTCGAGCTCGGGGGCGTCGAGCTTGTCGTTCAGCTCGGGCTGTCCCGCCAGGACGATGCGCAGCACCTTTTCCTTGGTGGTCTCGATGCCCGAGAGCAGCCGGATCTCCTCGAGCACGCGCTGCGAGAGATTCTGAGCCTCATCGATCACCAGCACGGTTCTGCGGCCCTGCTCATGCTGCTCGAGCAGGAAATCCCTGACTGTCGCCAGCAGCTCGGCCTTGCGCATCTGAAATGGTTTGAAGCCGAACTGTGCAAGCAGCGTCTGTAGGAATTCGATTGCAGAGACCTGCGTCTGATTGATCTGCGCGACGAGCACGTCCTCCTGCATCTCGTGTAGGAAGGTTTCTATGAGCGTCGTTTTACCGCAACCTATCTCCCCGGTGATTACCACGAAGCCGTCCGTGAACCACAGAGTCGACTCCATGTACGCCTTGGCGCGGGCGTGCGCTTTGCTGAGGTACAGAAACTCCGGATCCGGCGTCAGTCGGAACGGCAGTTCCCGCAGTCTGAACAGCTCGGCGTACATCCTGGAAGGATACTACGGGCCCGGCGGACGCCGCATCGGCGCCGCTCGTGAACCGGGCCGCTCGCCCGCGGCGCGCTGAGCGCCTGCGCCGCGCCGCATGCGCCCCCTATCCCGTGGCGGCGGAGGGGCACGACCTGCCCGAGGCGGTACGCGACCTGCCCGAGCCCGTGCGACCAGCGGCACCAGATCCGGATAGAGGCGCGCCAGCAGCGCGCGCGCACGCGCAGTGCGGCGCGCAGCGCTCGCCTCCACGATGGTGCAGTGTCCGAGCTTGCGGCCCTCGCGTGGAGGTTTGCCGTAGTCGTGCCAATGCAGCCCCGGCTCGGCGAGCAGCATGCGTGCCGGGGGCATCTCGCCGATCAGGTTGATCATCGCGGCGTGGCCGCGCGGGCCGGTACTTCCCAGCGGCAGCCCCGTGATCGCGCGCAAGTGGTTTTCGAACTGGCTCGTGACCGATGCCTCGATGGTCCAGTGACCCGAGTTATGTACGCGCGGGGCCATCTCGTTGGCGAGCAACCGTCCACGGTGCACGAAGAATTCGATGGCGAGCACTCCGACGTAGCGGAATGCCTGCAGCACGCGGCGCAGCGCAGCCGCCGCGGCGCGCTCGAGACGCGGCGCGGGCCACGGAGCGAGCGTCAGGCGCAGAATGCCTGCGTGATGAAAGTTGCGATTGAGGGGATAGATCGCAATGCTGCCGTCACGCGCACGTGCCCCGATGATCGACACCTCGCAGTCGAATGGCACGAACTGCTCATACAGCAGCGGCACGGCGCCCAGCCGCTGCCACGCCGCGTCCAGGTCCTCGAGCCGGCGCAGGACCTGTTGCCCCTTGCCGTCGTAGCCCAGCCGCCGCGTCTTGAGCATGCCCGGCAGGCCGATGCTCGCCACGGCGCGCTCGAGGGCGGCGCGGCTGTCGACCGCCGCGAAGCGCGTGGTGGGGATTGCCAGCCGCTCGAACGTGCGCTTCTCGGCCAGGCGGTCCTGCGCGGCGGCGAGCGCACGCAGTGGAGGGGCGATGCGCGCGATGCGCGCGGCGCTCCCGCCGCGCGCCGAGCTCACGGCGCGCTCGATCGCCTCGACCGGCACGTTCTCCCAATCGAAGCTGATTATGTCGCAGCGACGCGCGAGCTCGCCGAGCAGCGCCGGATCATCCAGTGGTCCAGCGAGCACTGGCGCCAGCCGTCCGGCCGGCGTGTCGGGTCCACGATCGAGAAACAGGAAGTCCAGCCCCAAGGGATAGCCTGCCAGCGCCAACATGCGCCCGAGCTGTCCGGCGCCGACGATTCCTATGGTCATCGTTGAGTCGCGCAAATGTGCATGGTGCGCAGAGGAGCACCAGCACTCAGCCCTGCTGGCGCGGATCGGGCTTGGCAAGCACCGCGGCGGTCTGTGCGGTACGTTGCGCGGACAGCGCGCGGGCGATCTCGGGATAGCGTGGCGCGAGCAGGGCGGCGGCGAACAAGGCTGCGTTGGTAGCGCCTGCGGCCCCGATCGCGAAGGTTGCGACCGGCACTCCAGCAGGCATCTGTACGATGGAGAGCAGCGAGTCCATACCGCTCAGCGCGCGGGAGGGCACCGGTACGCCGAGCACCGGCAACAGTGTCTTCGCGGCCGTCATGCCCGGCAGGTGTGCCGCGCCGCCCGCGCCAGCGATCAGCACTTCGAGCCCACGGCCGGAGGCCGCGGCGGCATACTCGAACAGTAGATCCGGCGTACGGTGCGCGGACACGACGCGTGTCTCGAAGCCGATGCCCAGTTGAGCGAGCGCATCGGCGGCGGCCGACATCGTCTCCCAGTCGGAGGCAGACCCCATGAGGATGCCTACCAGCGTTTTCATCGGCGCAGTTTAGCATCCAGCGCGCGTCGGACCGGCTCCAGGTCCACCTGCCGCATCAGCCGGCCGATGTATTGTCGCTGGCGCGCCAGCGCCGCGCGGCTGCGCAGCCGCTGCGCCGTCAGCAGCGCCTCGAACAGCTCATCGGGCAGTGCCAGAGTCTGCAGCTGCGCGCTCGTGAGGCGCGTGAGCTGCACACCCAGGCTCTGCGCGGCCAGTGCCGCACGCTTGCGCGCGCTGCGGCTCGGGTGCTCCTGACGCTCCTGGTGCTCCTCCTGCGAGTCGGCGGCTCGAGCCGGCGCTGGCAGGCGCGGCGGGGTTGCGGAGGGCTGGCGGCTTCGGGGTCGCGTCACGGGGGCTTGCGCGGATCCGGTACAGGCGGCTCGCGCTGCTACAATCGGTGGCTCAATGATGGCATAGGGTGCAGCATGCCACAGCAGGTCGATGCGTCGCGTATCGGCGAGCTCAAGGAGGCAGTCTCCGGTGCGCTCGATGAGGCCGAGAGCAGCGGCGCGAGCCAGGCGGAGGCTGACGCGAGCCTGCAGCGTGGGCTCACCGCCACGGTGCGCCTGGGCGAGGTCGATACGGTGGAGTATCACCGCGATCGCGGGCTCGCGGTCACGCTGTATTTCGGCAAGGCCAAGGGCTCAGCGAGCACCGCGGATCTGTCGCCCACGGCGGTGCGTGAGACGGTGCTGAAAGCCGCGGCGATTGCACGTCAGACCGCGGAAGACGAGTGCGCCGGACTGGCTGACCCACAGGAACTGGCGCGAGATATCCCGGATCTGCAGCTGCATCATCCCTGGGACATCGAGCCCGAGCGGGCGATCACACTGGCGCGCGAGTGCGAGGCCGCCGGCCTCGCCTGCGATGCGCGGCTGAAAAATTCCGAAGGCGCTACCCTCACCACCCACAGCGGCGTGCGCGTCTACGGTAACAGCCACGGCTTCCTCGCGGGGCTGGCCAGTACGAGTCACTCGCTGAGCTGCGCGCTCGTGGCCCAGGACGGCACCGATATGCAGCGTGACTATTGGTACACCGTATCGCGCAACCCGCGGGCGCTGGAGGCGGCCGCGTCGGTCGGGCAGCGTGCCGCCGAGCGAGCGCTGGCGCGTCTGGGCGCGCGACGACTGGCAACGCGCCGTGCGCCGGTGCTGTTCGCTGCCGAGCTCGCGCGCGGCATTTTTGGTCACTTCGTGGGCGCCATCCGCGGACCGAGCCAATACCGGCGCGCCTCATTCCTGCTGGACGCTGCGGGCCAGGCCGTTTTCCCCGCGTTCATCGACATCGTGGAACGGCCGCACATTCTGCAGGGTATCGCCAGTAGCCCGTTCGACGCCGAGGGAGTGGCGACACGCGATCGCGACCTGGTGCGCGCCGGCGTGCTGCAGGGATACGTGCTCGGCAGCTATTCGGCGCGCAAGCTGAAGCTGCGGACCACGGGCAATGCCGGCGGCATTCACAACCTGCTGGTCGCGTCGGGGCAAGCAGGCAGCTTCCAGGAGCTCCTGGCGCGCATGGACACGGGTCTGTACGTCACCGAGCTCATGGGTCAGGGGGTCAATTCCGTGACCGGCGACTATTCACGCGGCGCGAGCGGCTTCTGGGTCGAGCACGGGCAGATCACATATCCAGTGCACGAGCTGACCATCGCCGGCAATCTGCGCGACATGCTGCGTCAGGTCGTTGCGGTCGGCAGCGATGTCGACACCAAGGGTGCGATCCAGACAGGCTCGCTGCTGCTCGAGTCGATGACCATCGCGGGGGAGTGAGCGTCGCAGGGACTGAGCGATGCGGGACTGAGCGTCGCGATCGCTCGGGGTAGGACAGGCAGCGCTCATCGGAGCAGTGACGAAGGGAGCGATCGAACCTGGCGAGGGCCTTATGTATACATAAGGCCCTCGCCAGGTTCGATCGCTTCCCTCACCGCCGCGCCGTGATTGGCGCTGACTCTCCTACCTCAGAACAACGCGTTGCTCAGTCCCTGCGACGCCCGTTCTCCGCGCCGGTGAGCCGTTGGAGCGCTTCGCGGTACTTGGCACTCGTGGCCTCGATGACCTCACGCGGCAGGTGGGGCGCCGGCGGGCGCTTGTCCCAGTGGAGCGTCTCGAGATAGTCGCGCACAGACTGCTTGTCGAAGGAGGGCGGGCTGGTGCCGATCTTCCAGGTGTCGGCGGGCCAGAAGCGCGAGGAGTCGGGCGTCAGGACCTCATCCATCAAGGTCAGGCGGCCCTCGGGGTCCAGCCCGAACTCGAACTTGGTGTCGGCGATGATGATGCCGCGCGCGAGCGCGTGCGCGCTGGCCATCCGATAGAGCGCGAGCGAGATATCGCGCAGCTGTGTGGCGAGCGGTGCGCCGAGCATACCGGCGACCACCTCGAAGCTGATGTTCTGGTCATGCTCGCCAAGCGCCGCCTTGGTCGCAGGGGTGAAGAGTGGCTCGGGCAGCGCCTGCGCCTGGAGCAGGCCCGGCGGCAGCTGGATGCCGCACACGCGACCGCTCGTCTGATAGTCGCGCCAGCCCGAGCCCGCGAGGTAGCCGCGCACCACCGCCTCGATCGGCAGCGCTCGCAGGCGCCGCACGATCATTGCACGTCCCTCGAGCGCGGCGCGCTCGCGCGCATTGGGTACGGCGTCCGCGAGGGGTCGTCCGGTGAGATGGTTGGGCACCAGATCACGCGTGCGCTCAAACCAGAACAGCGAGATCGCCTGCAGCACGTGGGCCCTGCCGGGAATCGGATCGGGAAGCACCACGTCGAAGGCCGAGAACCGGTCAGTGGTGACGATCAGCATGTGATCGTCGTCTACCCGGTAGAGGTCACGCACCTTACCGCGATGCAGGGGAGTGAGGCCTGAGAGCTGCGTCTCGAACAGCGGCCGCTCGGTGGCGGTTGCGGTGGCGGCGGCGGCTGCCGCTGCTGCCGCTGCTGCCGCGGAAGGTGACGGCGTCGCACTCCCGGTGGACGTGGCGGGTGTTCTGGCCAAGGCTTGCTACCATACCGTGGCGCGAGCGGTAGCGCCGGGTGGGGCGGGCATCTTGCCGCCCGTGCGACGGCGTGGTCAAGCCAGGCGTGGCGGTCAGCCGCGAGCCTCGAGCGGACTGCGACGCAGACGCCGCGACCCTCGGTAGGTCAGGACGGTCACGATCGATCATGAACTGGGGTGGCAAACTCATCGGAGGCACGCTCGGAATGCTCGCGCTCGGGCCCATCGGCGCGGCAATCGGCGTGTTCATTGGTCACCAGTTCGACTCGGGAGCGGCACAGTCGAATCTGCTCGGCGGCGGTTTGTTTGGCACGGGCTCGGATCCCAGGCTGGTCAATCAGCTGTTCTTTCCGACCACCTTTCGCATCATGGGTCACATGGCCAAGGCCGACGGCCGCGTCTCGGAGCAGGAGATTGCCTCCGCACGCGCAGTGATGCAGGCGCTGCACCTGCAGGAGGCGCAGATCCAGTCGGCGATCGCGCATTTCACCGAGGGCAAACAGTCAGGCTTCGACGCGGATGCAGCCCTCAAGCGGCTGCGCGTCGCGATCGCCGGCTATCCGCAGCTCGCGTATTTTTTCGTGGAAATCCAGCTGCAGGCAGCGCTGGCCGGCAATGGGCTGCCGCCGCTGCTGCGAGCGCGGCTCAAGCGGCTGGCGGGGCTGCTGGGCGTGGGGGCAGCCGACTTCGAGCGGCTAGAGGGCGTGCTGCGTTTTCGTATGCGCGCCGGGGCCTCGGGGTACGGAGGCGCTTACTTCCGAGCCGGGGCTGGGGGCACCACGGGCGGCGCCGGGGGAGGCTACGGCTCCGGGGCACGCGGGGAGAACATCAGCGATGAGCAGCGGCTGGCCCATGCCTACAGCGTGCTCGCCGCTCAACCCAGCATGTCCGATGAGGAGGTCGTCAAGTGCTACCGGCGGCAGATGAGTCGCCACCACCCGGATAAGCTGGCGGCTAACGGATTACCGGACTCCATGCTCGAGCGTGCCAAGGAGGAGGCACAGGAGATTCAGGCTGCGTACGAGCTGATCCGCACCCGGCGCGGCATGCGCTAGACTGCCGATCGCATGTCGCAGGCAAAGCAGAATCGGATGCGGACAAACGTCCCGCTGCAGGCACTACCCCCGACCCTGCAGCCGCCGCCGGGCTCTGCGCATTGGATCGCGCCCTCGATCCTGTCCGCGGACTTCGCGCGGCTGGGCGCCGAGGTGCAGGCGGTGCTCGCGGCTGGAGCGGATCTGATTCATTTCGACGTGATGGATAACCATTACGTTCCGAACCTGACGGTCGGGCCGGTGGTCTGCGAGGCGCTGCGGCGCGACGGCATCGGCGCGCCGATCGATGTGCACCTGATGGTCAGACCCGTCGATCGGATCGTGCCGGACTTCGCGGCCGCGGGCGCGACCTATATCAGCTTCCATCCGGAGGCGAGCGATCACGTCGATCGCACCATCCACCTGATCCGTGAGCACGGCTGCCGCCCGGGCCTCGCGATCAACCCCGCCACATCACTGGACTGGCTCGACTACACACTGGAGAAGCTGGATCTGGTGCTGCTGATGTCGGTCAATCCCGGTTTCGCAGGCCAGGAGTTCATCTCCTCGGTGCTCGACAAGATCCGCGAAGTACGCCGCAGGGTGCAGGCGAGCGGACGAGCGGTGCGCATCGAGGTCGATGGCGGTATCAAGGTCGAGAATGTCGCGGAGGTCGTGAGCGCGGGGGCCGACACACTGGTCGCAGGCTCGGCGATCTTCGGTAGCGAGGACTATGCGGCGACGATCCGGGCGATGCGCGCCGAGATAGCGCGTGCCGGCGCTGCGCGGCCGGAGCCTGGGAGCCGCGAGCTCGGCGCGCGGCGCGGCTGAGCACTGCGCTGAGCGCGGCTGCGCTGCACGCGGTTGAGCGCTGCGCGGTTGAGCGCTGCGCGGTTGAGCGCGGCTAATCGTCTTCGTCGGCGAATGCGGCCTTGGGGCGCTCGGCAGTCCTGGCCGCAAGGCCAGCCAGTGCGGTCGGGCCGGCGCCGGTAGCGCGCGCGGGCACGATCACCGGGCGGGTCTTCATCTTCGGCCGCGCATTGAAGACCACTATGGTCTTGCCGGTGGCACGCAGCAGGCCCTGCTCTTCCAGAACCTTCAGCACCCGTCCCGCCATCTCGCGCGAGCAGCCCACCAGGCGCGACAGCTCCTGACGGGATACCTTGATCTGCATGCCCTCCGGATGCGTCATCGCATCGGGCTCCTCGCACAGATTATTGATGGCATGCGCGACGCGGCCGGTGACGTCGACGAAGGCCAGGTCGCCCAGCTTGCGGTTGGTGCGGTCCAGACGCGTGGCGAGCTGGGTGGCGAGCTCGAAGATCAGCCCGGGGCTCTCGGTGGCCACCTGGCGGAAGCGAGGATACGTCATTTCAGCCAGCTCGCAGGCGCTGCGCGTGCGCACCCAGGCGCTACGCGTCGGTTGCTCGTGGAACAGGCCCATCTCCCCGAAGAACTGACCTTTGTTGAGGTAGGCGAGCACCATCTCATTGCCTTCCTCGTCCTCGATCATCACCTCGACGGAGCCGTTGATGACGTAGTACAGCACGTCGGGCAGATCGCCCGCGTGGATCAGCACGGTCTTCGAGGGCACCGTGCGGATGCGGCAGTAGCTCAGAAATCGGTTGATCGCAGGAATGTCGCTCAGCGGTCTGACATTCTCTTCCATGGTGTTGGACTGCCCCTGTCGTTATCCATATTCCGGACGGTGGCGCTATTTATTACATAAAGCCTGTCGGCTGCAAGAGACGCGCGCAACAGAATGCGGGTTGCGTCACGGTTCGGCAGCCTTGCGGCGCTTGGCCGAGGCAATCCGGCCGAAGGCGGGCTCGCCGAGAGCGCGCCGGCCGAGAGCGCGCCGGCCGAGGTTGAGCCGGGTGTGGTGTTGCAGATCAGATCCAGTAGGCACTGCTGGTCATCAGCCGGGCAACCGAGCGCATCAGCCACGGGATTGGCTCGGGCAGGTCGCTCCCCCCGTGTGAGCGGGCGGATTGGGCATGGCCGGTCTCATCCGATTTCATTTGCTGGAGGATCTGGCGGGAGCGGACATCGCCGACCGGCAGGCGCTCCAGATGGGACGCGAGATGGCCTTCGACCTGCCGCTCGGTCTCGCTGACGAATCCCAGGCTCACCTCGTCCCCCAGAGCTGCAGCCGCGGCGCCGATTGCGAAGGAGCCGAGATACCAGAGGGCGTTCAGGCGGCTCGGATGCGAGCCGAGCTCCTCCAGTCGCGTCTCACACCAGGCAAGATGATCGCCCTCCTCGCGAGCGGCACGCCGCAGGAATTCCCGCGTCGCCTCCCTGCGTGACAGGAGCGACTGGCCGCGATACAGCCCCTGCGCGGCGACCTCACCGGCATGATTGATACGCATGAGGCCCGCGATATGGCGCTTCTCCGGCTCGGTGAGCGGTACATCGGGGGGCAGGGGCAGCACACGGGCACTCTGCGCCGGCGCGAACAGAGTGCGCAGCGTCTCATCGGCAACGACGAGCAGCTGGTCCACCAGACTCATGGCTGGCATGGAGGGATTATATATGCCTCAGAGCTGCGCGCGCCTCATGCTGCGAAGCGGCGCGGGCTGCGGGTGCGGCCGCGGCTGCGGGTGCCAGGGGCGGGTGCAGGACGGGCAGGGGCGGCCACGGGCACGCGCGGTACGCTTTTGCAATGGTGGTGATCCTTGAGTACACTTCCGCGCCCTTCCAAAGGCGGTCCGCCCGCGCGCGCCGGAAGACCCGGAGATCATGCAGACGCAGTTCGCAAAGCCCGCGACCGAGCGCGGGAATTGGTACGTCGTGGATGCCAGCGGCAAGACGCTCGGCCGGCTCGCGTCGCAGATTGCCTTGCGACTGAAGGGCAAGCACAAGGCCAACTACAGCCCACACGTGGACATGGGCGATCACATCGTCGTGCTGCACGCCGAGAAGATCGCGGTGACCGGCAACAAGCTCGACGATAAGTTCTACCACCACCACACGGGCTACCTCGGCAATCTCAAGTCGATCGCGCTCGGCAAGCTGCTGCAGGAACATCCGGAGCGGGCGATAGAATTCGCGGTCAAGGGCATGTTGCCCAAGACGACGCTCGGGCGGCGCATGCTGCGCAAGCTGCATGTGTTCGCCGGCGACAAGCATCCGCACGGCGCGCAGCAGCCCAAGCCGCTGCAGATCTGACGCGAGATACGGCTCACGCGAGACGGGGTTCAAGGGATATGCCAGAGAATTCACATTATGGCACCGGCCGGCGCAAGACCTCGACGGCGCGCGTTTACCTGCAGCCGGGCACCGGTCACATCACCGTCAACGATCGGCCGCTCGAGGAGTTTTTTGGCCGTGAGACCGGGCGCATGATCGTGCGCCAACCACTCGAGACGGTGCAGCTCGCCGACAAGTTCGACATCGTGGCGCACGTGGACGGCGGGGGCATCACCGGGCAGGCCGGCGCCATCCGTCACGGCATAGCGCGCGCTCTGATACGTTACGACGAGACGCTGCGCAAGCCGCTGCGACAGGCAGGTTTCGTGACGCGGGATGCCCGCGAGGTGGAGCGCAAGAAGGTCGGCCGGCGCAAGGCGCGGCGCGGACCCCAGTACTCGAAGCGCTAGCATCGGGCCACCTGGGCCGCCGGGGCCGCCTGGGCCGCCGTTCAAGGAGACGTACTGCACTGGAGGTATCCAACCCTCCTGAAGATGTTCATCTGACGAACATCTTCAGGAGGGTTGGATACCTCCAACGTAATCCGTATCCTTGCAGCGCGGGGATGGCCAGCCCCGGCGCCTGCACTGTGTTACTGGGGGATCGTCCAGTGGTAGGACAGCGGACTCTGACTCCGTTAACCTAGGTTCGAATCCTAGTCCCCCAGCCATTTCAGCATCGGCGAAGACACCGGCGGGCTGAATGCGGTGCACCATGCAAGCGACATGGTATAAATGGACGGACGGTCGTTAGGACGATGACGAATCCGAAGAGATACCACCGGCGGCGAGAGGACCATCAGTAGCCGCATCGCCACAAGCAAGCCCGGATTCGGCCGTTGCCGAATTTGGGAGTGCGATCAGGTGAAACTGCGGCGATGCAGGGCTCAATCAGAAGTTCTGCCGCCGACACGTCGATCAATTTCAGCGCCATGGCAGCTACTACAGGAGGTACAGCTCATGCGCGTTCACCTCGGCACGATCAGGCGACCATTCGGGCTGTCCGGCGACGGAAGACTCCTCATCGCGCTGCGCGTGTGCGCCGCCGCTGCGCTGCTTGCAGCGCCGCCGGCCTTTGCGCAACTCACAGGGCCACTCGTCCTGAAGGAGCAGGGCAGCTTCTTCGTCGGCGGCGTCACCAAGACCGTGAGCCAGCCCTCGAACGGCCCCGCCCCGGCGCAGACCGGCGATATCACCGTCAATCAGATGTACGTGCAGTACCAGATCCCGATGGCGGGCGCTCGGCACGTGCCGGTCGTGTTCGTGCATGGCTGCTGCCTGAGCAGCAAGACCTGGGAGACGACCCCCGATGGACGCATGGGCTGGAGCGAGTACTTCCTTCGCAAGGGTCGCTCGGTCTACCTGGTGGACCAGGTTTCCCGCGCCCGCTCAGGCTTTGATCCGTCGGACTTCAGCGCGGTGCGCGCGGGGACGCTTGCCAGTGCACGCATGCCGGCGATCCTCGATGCGACCCACCAGCTCGCCTGGACGGTGTTCCGCTTCGGCCCCAAGTTCGGCGAGGCGTTCCCCGATGAGCAGTTCCCGCTCGAGGCCGTGGACGAGCTCTACAAGCAGATGATCCCGGACCTCAACTCGACACTGCCGCAGAACGCGAATCCGACCTGGACGCAGATGGCGGCTCTTGGTGTGAAGCTGCACGGAGCGATCCTCGTGGGGCACTCGGAATCCGGCTTCTTTCCCGAGCAAGCGGCCCTCATCGATCCCACGGGCATTCGAGGGCTCGTCACGATCGAGACGGGCTGCCCGCCTCTCACGCAGGCGCAGCTCGCAAAGCTCGCAAAGATCCCGACGCTCGTCATGTTCGGCGATCACCTCGCCGATGTGACGAAGCCCCTCAACTGGATGGGCGCCTTCGAGAGCTGCAACAGGTTCGTCGCGCAGCTCGAGCAGGCCGGCGGAGATGCCGAGATGATGCACTTGCCCGACCTCGGCATCAAAGGCAACAGCCACATGCTGATGCAGGACAAGAACAGCAACCAGATCGCGGACCTGCTGATCGCCTGGATCGACCACCACGTCGAGACGCGCAGGGGCGCTGAGTAGTCAGGCACGATCTCAAATGTCCTTCAAGGCCGCCGCGATCGGCAGACGCGCGGCCCGCAGGGCCGGATACAGTCCTCCGATCAATCCCATGCCGAGGGCCCCTTGCGCAGCGCCCGGGCGCAGTTCATACGCACGATCCGCAGCCCGGGCAACACCGAAGAGAGGATCGCGAGCCCAAGCGCGGTGAGCGCGCACTGCGCCACTGCGGCGGGTGTCAGCATGATGCCCGGAAGGTTCAGTTTCTGCCCGGCGAATGCCCGGATGACGAGCAGGGCGCAGAGCGTGCCAACGGAGGCGGCGGGGACGATCACAACTAGCGCCTCGAGAAACACCATTCCTATGAGCCGCCGCGGAGCGAATCCAACCGCCCTCAGCAGCGCAAACTCCCCCAACCGCTCCGATACCGAATGGATCAAAGTATTGAAACAGATGAGGAACAGACCGAACAGGCTCGCCCCGATGACCACGAAGGTCAGTGCGTTGACATCGGCGAGTCGCTCGGCCATCCCCTGCAGCAGCGACTCGAAGCTCTGCGTGCTCAGCGGCGTCGCGCTATTGACAAATTTCAGCTCGATTGCGCGGGCCATTGCATCGGCCTGTTGCGCTTCCTCTACCCGCACGAACATAAAGTCGATGAAATCGTCATGTGCCCAGCGGCGAATGTATTCGAGGTGCAGGTTGACATCGCTCGACGGGCTTACGCCGCGGCGCTTGCCGAGCACGCTGTCGATCTCCAACGGCTGAGCGTACTCCGGGGAAAGATCTTACGGCCGACAACACCGCGATCGTCAGCCGAGAGCTGCCGGCGACTGGCTCGAGCAGCAGCAGATCAGCACCCACCTGCGTCAGTCCGGTCGCAAATCCGTGGCGAATTGCCAGAAAGAAGCCGAGCAGCACGAACGCGATCAGCGTGGACAGCCCCACGAGCAGGGTCCGTAACCACCGCCGGCGCAGGGCGTCCAGCACGATTCGATTCATTGGGTATGCATGCGTGTCATCTCTACCGGAGACCTGTCTGCGAACAGAAGCGCCGGCTGCAACATCGAGCGGAGCGTATGCGTTGCATACCTCGCTTGGCAAGGTATAATGGCACGTGGGCGAGAGAATCCCGACGCTGATGCCCGGCGTGCCGGAGCTGGTGGTGCTGCGGCTACTCGCGCAGCAGGAGATGTACGGTTACGAGATCGCTCGGGCGCTCAAGCTCGGCAGTCGCGGCGCGCTGGATCTCGGCGAGGGTGTACTCTATCCGGCACTTCACGCCTTGGAAGCGCGCGGGCTGCTACGCGCCCGCTCCGAGCGAGTCGACGGGCGCACACGGATCTATTACGCCGTGACCGCGCGCGGCCGCCGGCGACTCGAGCGCCTGATCGAGAACTGGCGGCACGTCAGTGCCGGCGTCGAACTCATTTTGGGGGCGACGAGTCATGAGTGAACGCCGTTTTCGGAACCTCGGTGAGGCACTCGTGCGGCGCGGTGTGGCGCGGCGCTACGCGCAGCGCGCAGAGATCGAGATCGAGGCCCACCATCGTGATCTCCTGGAACAGGCGCTCGCTCGCGGAGAGTCGGCTGAGGAGGCACGACGCGGGGCCGATGCGGCCATCGGATCGAGTGACGCGATCATCGAACGGTTCGCGAGCCGGGAGGAACTGCAAAGCTGGTCGCACCGCTTTCCCGTTGCCTATGGGCTTGCACCGATAGTGTGCTTCGTCGGCTTGGGAATCGGGCTGATGGCGGCGGTGGCAGCTGCGACGCACGCAATCTGGCCTCATCCTCAGGATGCTCGAGTTTCCGCGGTTCTCGCGGCGGACATCAACGCCGGCCTGGTCGCGCTCTTTCTTTGGATCTTGCCCATTTCGCTGGCCATGGGATTCGGATTGTTCGCGTATCGCCAGCGGATTTCCTTGCGCTGGCCCATAGTAGGGATACTGCTGCTCTGCATCGTGGTCGCACTCGTCAATGTGGGGTTCGGTGTCCGAGGCGGACCCAAGCCGCTGTTCCTCGAGGCGGGTATCGGCTTTGGGACGAAGCTGCTTCCGCAAGAGATCGCGCGAACCTTGAGCAAGGCGATCCCCGCGCTGGTCCCGCTTGCGTGGATGAAATATCGCAGCTCGATGAAATTCCGATCCGAATCGAAACGCCCGCCGTCGTTCAGCTGACTGCATTGCCACATCGGGTGCCCGAGGTTCATTCGCGACGCGAGCGCCGCTGTCGAAGCCATGTCGACGTCGGGCGGACCCCTCGCCTCCGGATTCCAGCTGCTCGGCGATCATATCGCCTGCAATGCGACGGCTACGGGTACATGCGCGGCTCTCAGGGCCGGCAGGAACCCGCTGAGTACGCCGATGCCGAGGGCCCAGCCGGCACCCAGGTAAGCCAGTGAAGCCGTCACGGCGAGGTGAATGGTTGTTCCAAAAGGGCTGGCTTGCAATCCGTTGAAAAGCAACCGCGCCAAGAGGGCGCCGATCAGGGCACCCGGCAGCGCAAGAAGGATCGACTCCGACAGAACGGATGCAATGATCGATGTACCGCCGAAGCCCATCGCGCGCAGCGTGGCCAGCTCGAGTCGGCGGCTATCGATGATCGCATACAACGAGTTGGCCGCTCCGATGGTTGCTGCCAGCGCCATAATGCCTCCCACGAAGTAGCTGACAAAGTTCAGGATGCCGTTGACTTGCCGCGTTTCATCCGCGACCACCTGCGCTTCAGACCTGGCCCGAACCCGAAGCGTCGGGTTTGCGTTGAGCGCAGTGGTCAAGTCCCTGAAGGACGCAGTCGATTGCAGCATCACATTCACTTCGTTGTAATTCGTGCGGCCGAAGCTGGACAGAATGGTGTCGGCATCCGCGTAGACCGTACAGACGCCCTCCACCCGTCCGAGATCGAAGTTTCCGACCACGAGCCACTCACCGCCGCGTATGCGCCTCCTGTCGCCAACGGCGAAATCCGGGAATTGCTGCACGCACGTGTTGCTCGCGATCAGTTCCCGCAACCCAGGCCGGAACACGCGCCCCGAAGTGAGATGCAACTCGGGCGCATAATCGGTGAGACCGGAGGTCGCGCCGACTATCTGAACGGTTACCTGCTCCCGATCGGCCTTGCTAACGACGGGGATGACTACCAGCGACTCAGCCACGACGATCGGTTCACCTCTGGCGTTGCGTCGTATGCCGGGCAGCGTACGGATCAGCGCAACGGTGTCCTTCGGGATGCTGCTGAGTATGGGCAGCGCCCGCGGAGCGTCGAGGCTCGTTAGAATGGCTCGGTCGGGACGCACATTGCCCATGGCCTCCCGTCGGGCTCCCATTCCCATAGCGAGCATGGATACGAGCACCCCGACCGCGCACGTCACCCCCACGACAATGGTGCACACGAGTCCGAGGCGTTGCGGAACGCCTGCAAGGTTCATGCGCAGGAGGGCACCGAACTGCCTTGCGAGGCTCATGGGTCCGCTCTCACCGGCGCGCAAGCGCATCGATCACTTGCAGCCTGGCTGCCCTCGAGGCCGGCAGAGAAACACTGATCAACGAGACCAGCACCGCTCCGATCAGCCCGAGCGCGAGGACAATCCCGGGCATGGAGAGACCTGGCAGGAATCTCGCGGCAATCGGGAAGATCCTCGTCGCCAGCCCCAGTCCGAGGAGCGCCCCGGCTATGCACACGATTAGCGCCTCGACCACCACCAGTAGGAAAACCGCAGGATCGCTGAAGCCCAGAGTCTTCAGCACTGCCAACTCCGGAGTGCGCTCACGCACCGTCTGCATCATCATGGTCGCGATCGAAAACACGAGCGCCACGAGCACCGCGCTGACGACGGAACGGATCACGAAGTTCAGGTTGCCGATTTGCCGTACCGCTTGTTCTACGAGCACGCTGTACGGCTGCGTTGTGGTCTCATCGGGTGAATTAGCGAACGTCCGATCGATCGCGGCGCCTACTGCCGTCGCCCGCTGCGGATCGGAAACGACGACCAGGAAGAATGCTACCGTCCCTTTGTTCTGCGCTCCAGCTGTATCGAGGTAGTCGTAGTTGGCGAAGATGTTGGTAGACCGTTTCGCACCTGGCGTGGCGAAGCCTACGATGTCGAACATCCAGGTTCCCGACCCGTCGTTCTGCAGGGTGGTCGATGTTATGGGGATACGATCCCCGATGCGCCAGCCGTATTTCCTGGCATCGTAGGGGGTGATGAGCGCGCCGATCCGGGCATTCTGCAGGGCGTGAAGGTCTTTGGGCTGAATCGTTACTATTTGCGGCAAAAGTGTTTTCCACACCTCGTTGTTTTCGATTCCGATCACAGCCACCAGCTGAGTCGGCCGCTGATAGGTGCCGACCAGTTCGTTGGCGAATGTTACGGTCTTTACGCCAGGAATCGATCTGATTCGATCAGCGTAGGCGACAGGCAGGGGCGATGCGCTGTCCAAGG
This sequence comes from Gammaproteobacteria bacterium, assembly GCA_030037905.1. Lineage (GTDB taxonomy): Bacteria > Pseudomonadota > Gammaproteobacteria > Steroidobacterales > Steroidobacteraceae > FEN-1191. The sequence continues at coordinate 15,643 of JASHPX010000014.1, read as the reverse complement.
ATACACGGACGAAGAGTAGATCCGGGCGGATATCGGCCACCACCTGATCCACGCCCGTCTTCATGCCCTGCAGAACTCCGAACAGCGCGAACGCCACGGCGACCTGCAGCAGGATGAGTGTGGTGCGCACCGGCTTGCGCCAGATACCGAGCCAGATGAGAGGAACATATTTCATGCGACAGCCTGCCGCTGCTCAGGGGCGAGCTGCCCCTGGGTTAATAGACAGTGACTTCACCGAAAAAGTCGGGCGCCGGCAGACCGCTCAGCTTCGTCAGCTGCTTCTCCCGATCACCATATACGCGCATCACACAGAGCTTATTTCTGCCGCATCGATTGCGAGCAATCATAAAGTCCCGCTGTCCTGCCACGAGCGCAGCCAGGGTCGGCCTATCGCCATTGATGGCAGCCGTTGCAAGGTTGTCCGCATAGTAGATGGCGAAGTCCACATCGACTTTCGCCAAGTCTGGATCCCCACAGATTGTCCTTTCCGTGGGAATGGTGGCTTTGGCGCAATCGAAGCTGGGTGAGACGTGAACGGCCTTCGGCCAACGCCAAATGACGAGACTCACAGTGATAACGAAGGCAATTCGAATAGCAATGCCGAGACGCCGTGAAGGATACTTCTCCATAACGAGGTCGAGCCTGCGTCGGATGCTGATCAGAGCCTATGCTCGCGCCAGGAGCGGTGCCGTAGCGGTCTCGATGCACGAATTGGCTGACATTGACCGGATCTCTTAATACCGCTATCATAGAAGATATTCGTCGGTCACGCGAGTTCTACCGGATAGGTCGAGTGCGAGCGCGCTAACTACTCGTCTCGATGGTGGAGGGAAAGAGCTTCCCGTCCCAGATGCGCCTCGGATGCGAGGGCAATCGCTTCTTCCAAGCCATCCCCAGAGCTCCGCAATGAGGAAAGTTCCACGGCGTTCCAGACGTGAGCGATTCTTCCGGCAAGGAGCAGCACCGCGCGGTCGGCGTGGCGCTCTACGATATCGAGCGCATGTGTGGCGAGGAGCACGCTGACGCGCCGAGCCGCGACGAGGGCGAGAAGATGGCGCTTGAGTGCCCGTCCACTGGCCGGGTCGAGCCCGTTGAACGCCTCATCGAGCACGATGAGCTTTGGTGCACCGATCAGCGCGAGAAGCGCCGCGAGCTTCTGGCGTGTACCCAGCGAATAGGTATCGACGAACTGATCGAGCAATGGCTCGAGCGCAAAGGTCTTCATGAGCTCGAGCACGTCGGCGTCGATCTCCCGAATTCCCTTGGCCGCAGCATAGACCTCCAGACACTGCCGGCCCGTCAGCAGGCCCGGTAACCGCTCGGGTGGGCATCCATAGCCCAGTAAGCGCTTTGCGGCGCGAGCATCGCGCGCGAGCGCGCAACCGCAGATGTCGATCTCCCCCGCCGTCGGTTGCAGCATTCCGCCGACGCAGTAGAGCAGCGTCGATTTTCCGCTGCCATTCGGCCCGAGGAGCGCGACCCATTCCCCCAGCTGTATCTCGAGGCTCACATCGCGAAGAACAGCCTCGTCGCCATATCCGGCGGTGATGGCAGCCATGCGCAGCACGGCCGCCGCGTTCACCGGTGCCGGCTCCGTCGCTGCCGTCAGCGTAACCATCGATGCACCACGGAACGAGCAACCGACTTGCTTCGAAGGGCAATCAGACATGCTGCTGTGCTCAGAATGCACGCCACCGCGATCCAGATGACAACGGATTCAACGGAAACGCGAAGAGCGCGAGTACCACCCGCTAACGCGACCATGAAGACCAGGAGCGCACAGCTTGCGATCACTCCGACGAGTGCGCGATGCGAGACTGCAAATGTGAACTGCGCTGCCCCGACCGGTGTCGGTGCAAGCCAGCATGCCGCCGCGAACGCCACACGCACCACTCCGACCAAGAGATTGCCGAGGTGTATAGTGACCAGCCAGACCAAGACCGCCGCCAGAGCGGCCGCGCCGACAACGTCGGGTAGGCTGAGCAGAAGCGGGAGCAGTGCGCGTGCGCGCACCTTCGGTCTCTCCCAGAACTTCGCCTGGGCCATTGGCCAGTACCCCAGTGGAACGAGGCTCGCGTGCGTCGCCCACCCAGTGCGCGGCTTGCGCACGGCCGCATACCGCGACGGCGGCGGTGCAAATCGAGATGGCCGTCTTGCTCGTTTCTGATTCAGTCCCGGCCGGCGCTGCAGAGCTGCAGCGGCGGCAACTGCCGTGACCGCAGCCAGAAGGCCCACACCGGACGCGAATACGACCTTTCCCGCGGAAACCACCGCCAGCCTCGAGATGATGCCCGCAGTGAAGAGCGCGAAGGCGGCGCATGCCCACCCCAGAAAGGGGAAGTAGGCCGCTCTGGCGCTCAGGGGAAACTCTCTCGGGAGCGTCGCCAGCCAATCGCGATGGCGATTGCGCGCGAGCCGCCGGCGACGTCGCTGGATCATCATCGCGAACAAGAGACCCGTAATCGCGACCACCAGAATCGGATGATTTGCCGCCTCTGCCACGCCAACTCGCACCGGCGAGAAACCGACGAATGCGCCGATTGCGGCGAGCGAGAGAGCGAAGGCCGGCGCCAAGAGCGGCCATCGTCGCATCGCGTTATGGAGTTCGAGCCAGCAGACGCGCACTGAGGGTTGCTGGTCCGTCCAAGCTCCCGGAATGATAGGCATCGTGAAGCCTCGGCCGAATCGTCGCGCGGTCACGTATCAACTTGAACGGGAAATATGTCTTCGGACCAGCTGCAGGGCTGCGGACAACTGTGGATCGTTGCCGCGACAGAAACGGATGCACGGTGACACTGCCACATCCGGCTGCACGCCCACGCCTTCAACCAGGGCCGCACACTCTCCGGGAGCGGCATGTATCGGCGGCGGGACGGCTGGATGAGGTATATGGATCGGAGGAGCATTTGGTCCGGCGTGAGCAGGATTGGCGTGCCCTCAGCTAGCGCCCAGGCCCACGGTGACCGATGCGCGCGCGGTGCGAAGCGCCGGCAATAGACCGCCTATGAATCCCATGACGAGTGCCCAGGCGATCCCCAGCAATGCCAGGCGGGTCGAGATCACCAGCTGGAAGCTCTGGCCCGCCGAACTGACCTGATTGCCGTTGAAGAATATCCAGGCGGCCAGCAGCCCCAGAATGGCACTGGGAAGTGCCACCATCAGTGACTCGAGCAGTGTCGCAATCCCTATTGATCCAGCTCCGAAGCCGATTGCCCGCAGCGTCGCCATCTCGCGCCGTCGTGCATCGACGATCGAGTAGAAGATATTGACGGCACCCAGAGTCGCGCCCAGCCCCATGACCACCCCGACGAAGTAGCTCACGAAATCCAGGATGCCCCGAAAGGGCTTGCTCTGCTGATCGAGAAGCTGGACCTCGTGATGCACCTCGACGTCAAAGGTTGGATTCGCCTTGAGGCCCGCAGCGATGGATGCGAAGCTCGCGGCCAGCGGCGGCTGTAGCACTACGCTGACGAGCTGACGTGTATTGCGCCGGAACGCGGACGTGACGGTATTCAGATCGCCGATCAGACCGTCCCAGTTGCCCCCTGGCACTTCGTATGCACCGACGATGGTCCAATTCACGCCGTGCAAGTGTATGCGATCGCCTATCTGCAGACCCTGAAACTGCGATCGGCGGGAACTTTGCACAATCAACTCGTCAAGACCCGGTCGGAACATGCGCCCTTCGACCACGTGCACTTCGGGATACACCGCGAAGAAGCGTTGATCTACTGCATAGAGCGGAATCGCGACGAACATATGATCGCCGCGCCTCTCCACTGTGGCGGGCACAATGGAATTGGCCGTCGCCAGTGGCGCACCGCCGGGCCCATGCTCGACGCCCGGTATGCTCTCGATCGTGCCGACGTCGGAGGGGTTGATGTTGCTGGTGAAGGGGCTCTGCGCCCCGCTCGATTCCACCAGGGCCCGATCCGCACGCGCGCCCCGCACCGCCAGAGCCTGCACTCCGGTACCCATCGACAGCATCGCCACCAGTACGCCCACCACGGTGGTGATGCAGATGACGGCGACGAAGTAGGAACCCGGGTGACCGCGGGCACCCGCGAGGCTCATCTGCAGCAACAGGGCAATCTGACGGAGGGCCCTCATGGATCCGGGCTCCTCATCGTCCCGCCAGTGCCTCGGCAACCTGTAGACGCTGTGCGCGCCATGCCGGCGGGCTCGCACTGGCCAGCGCGAGAACAAATGCAAGCACCAGTCCTACCGCCAGCACCGCGTACGGCATGCTCAGACGAAGATTCGTGAACCGGTTAGCCCAGAGCATCATCTTCGAGGCGACGAGCAGTCCAATGAGCGCCGCGCCGAGGGACAACGTAATGGATTCGAGCAGCAGCAGAACGAACAGCTTGCGGTCGGAAAACCCCATGGTCTTGAGGACGGCCAGTTCCGTGGTGCGCTCGCGCACCGATTGCATCGTTAGTGCGGCGGTCGCAATCAGCAATGCGAACAGCGCCGCGCCGACAATCGAATGCACGACGAAATTCAGGTCCCCGAGCCTCTGATAGTTCGACTGGTTGACGGCACGGACGGATTCCGTGCGCGTCGGGAATGGTGAGTTCGTGGACAGCGCGTCGATGCGGCGGGCGATTTGCTCGCCCTGCGCAGCGTCGGTGACCTCGACGATGTACTGGTCCACGGTACCGCGTCCGCTCAGACGCGCCTCATCGAAATAGTCGTTGCGCACGATGAGGTCGTGACTCAGGGCGCCACTATCCGGCGGTCGGAATGTGCCGACGTCCTCGAAGGTCCAGCTCGTACTGCCATCCTTTTGCGCCGTGCCCGATAACACCGGAATCTGGTCGCCCACCTTCCAGTGGTACTGGTCCTGCAGCGCCGTGCTGACGAGCGCTCCGGTGCGGGTGTGCGCGAGGGCGGCGATCGCCTCGGGGCTGGCTGCCACGTCCAGATTGCCGGCCCACCCGGCATCGAAATTGGTAGCCACGACGAGCAGTTGCTGGGTGGGGAGTCGATAGATGGCGCCAAAAAAGTTGTCAGGATAGATGTGCTTGACGCCCGGTACGGCCGCGATGCGTTGCTCCAGGCCCAGAGGCAGGGTTGTACCTGCGTCGGCTGGATAGACCCAGTACAGTTGCGCACGAATAGCTCCAACGGCCTGATCGACCCCGGACTTGACCCCCTGCAGCACGCCGAACAGCAGGAAGGCGACCAGGATCTGCAGGAACATCAGCAGGGTGCGGCCTGGCTTGCGCCAGATGCCGGACCAGATCAGCGGCCAGTACTTCATACGGCATGGCCTACGCGGCGCCCTTGCGGCGCTGTGAATCGTTGGAGTTGGAAGATTTCAGTGTAGACCAGAAAAAATTCTAGCAATCTTCCACCAATGATTACAACTACATTACGGCCACGCTAGGATGACGCTTGCTGAAGTCGCCCGGCCCCCCGCCGACGAATGAATCCACGAGCCTCGATTCCGTGAATCCGGACTCGAGGGCGATGGCGGTGAATCCCATCTGCTGGACCAGGAAGCGAAACAGCCGATTCCGAGAGGCCATCGGCTCGTGAGCGCCGTGTATGTTCTCTCCGAGGGCGACTACACGAGCCGTGCCGATCATTGATTTCAGTGCAAGCAGATCCTGGAAATTCGCTCCGGGATCGAGTGTCTTTACCGGGTTCGCGTGGCCGGAGGCCCATTTGATAGAGGCATCGTCCCCACCATGGGCAATCGCCGGGGACAGCAGGAGAACGATGCCGAGGCCATATCTGAGTGCAGCGGCCATTCCAGAGTTACCGAGCCTTCCGCTTCGAATTATCGGGTACTCGCACCGCTCGCGGATATCTTCTATCATAGCGATCTTATAAGGAGGGCCGCAGATGGACGAGTCCCTGGGCCGGAGCTATCACTGGGGCCTGCGGGCGCCGCGCCGAATAGCGCTTGGTGCATTCGTTAGCCTTGCGATCGGGGCGACGGGCGCCGCGAGTCCGCAAAGCGTTTCTCCGATCCTGCAGGCTCGCACTCAGTCGGGTCTGGTGCGGGGCGTGGCCGATGATGGCCTCGTGGTCTATCGTGGGATTCCGTTTGCTGCCCCTCCCGTCGGCAATTTGCGCTGGAGAGCGCCTCGGCCTGCGGCCGCGTGGTCCGGCGTTCTCGACGCGACGATGTTCGAGCCGGCCTGCATGCAGGCCGGCCCCACACTGCCGGGGATGATGGAGCGCTACAGCGAAGACTGCCTCTATCTGAATATATGGACCCCGGCCAAAACGGCGGGTGAACGGCTTGCCGTGATGGTCTATCTTTATGGCGGCGGAGGGCTCAGCGGGTCTGGCTCGTTGCGACTTTACTGGGGAGACAGGCTCGCAAGGAAAGGGGTTGTCGTCGTCACGTTCAACTATCGGGTAGGGGCGTTCGGGCAGCTGGCGCATCCGCAGCTCACCAAAGAGGCGGGAACGTCCGGCAACTATGGCCTTCTCGACGCGATCGCCGCACTGAGGTGGGTACACGCAAATATCTCAGCCTTCGGCGGAGATCCTGGGAACGTGACACTCTTCGGGCAATCCGCGGGCGCCTATCGCGAATCCGTGCTCATGGTGTGCCCGGCCGCGCAGGGTCTATTCCGGCGTGTCATCGCCTCGAGCGGTGGCGAGTTTGGCACAGAGGCCAGACACGATGCCGATCCGACGCTCATTGAGGCAGAACGGGCTGGTATCGCCTTCTTGAAGAAGCTTGGCGCCTCCACCATCGCTGACGCGCGCAACGTTCCTGCCGCCAAGATCGTGGCCTTGGATAGTGCGATGGAGAAGGACGGGGTCAGCGCTCTGCGGGCGAACATCGATGATCACCTGATTCCCGCGCAGGTGCGCGCCCTTTACAGCCGCGGAAAGCAGGTTCCTGTGGACCTGCTGGTCGGCTCCAATGCCGACGAAGGCGTCAACCTTGCGTTCGGGCCTCCGGAGTCCGCCGCTGCGTATCGAGCGCAGGTGCGGGCACGCTATGGCGATTTTGCAGAGCGATTTTTGAAGTTATACCCGGGCCGCACCGATGCCGAAGCCAGGCAGTCGCAGCTGCGCCTCGCGTCGGATGACATGAGCTGGCGGATGGTGAGTTGGGCAAGATTTCAGGCGAGGCGGGGGGTCCGGCACGTTTACCTGTATCGCTTTTCGACCATTCCGCCGTTTCTTCCGTGGGTAAAGTTACACGCAGCGGGACATGGCGCAGAACTGCCGTACGTCTTCGGCTACCCGCCGATTGAACTGCTGAAGAAGTTCGAGCCCGCCCAGAAGGCGGCCCTTCACACCAGAATCGAAGAGGAAATCCAATCCTATTGGACCAACTTCGCCAAGACTGGGGACCCGAATGGCCCCGGCCTGCCGACGTGGCCGGCATTCAACGATGAGTCCGAGCAGATTCTGGACATGGGCGATACTTTCGTTGCCGGCGAGCTTCCCAACCGAGGCGCCCTTACGCTATTGGATAAGTACCACGATTTCTGATTACATAGATGTCTCGCGCGCGAGGGTCCCAGATCCACCATGTCCACGACAGTGCTTTCGCCGATAGAGCCGCGCCACGAGGACGAGCTGCAGCAACGCCTCGACGATGTGGGCTTCATGACCTGCATGACGGTCGTGCTGCTCGGCAACTACGCACAGACCGGTCACTTCGGCGGGCCGCTCGCCTATACGCCCTACAACGTATGCATACATCTGGCGGGGCCCGACCTCGGAGGTCTCCGATACGACTACCGCCGGCCCAAACATCCCTTCGCCGATAAATTCATGCTGGCAGGCGGACACAACGTCCCAACCGGCTACGCATTGTGGATGATCCTCGGGCAGGCGATGGAACGGCGCTACAGGCTCACCGGCGACAAGCGCTATTACACGGACCCCAAGGTCGCCATTCTGCCGATCGACGCACTCGGGTTCCGCCGCGGCGCGGGCGCTCTGCGAACGCTGCTGCGCGACTGCGGCCTGGAAGGGCACGCTCTGTTTCAACAGGCCCGCTTGCGCGGCATCAAGGCCCTGGCCGGACATGCCGAGAGCACGGACGTCACCAACGACGTGAATGGCGGTCCCTCGGGCGTCGGCATCGCAACCGCCGGCGGCAAGGCCGCTTTCTGGGACATGCTCGGGGCGCCCCATTCCCTCAAGGTCATTGCCCTCGAGGGCGAGTTTGCCATGACCGAAGGTCATGCCCAGGAACTGAAGACTCAGGCCCTGGCTCTGCAGGTCGGAAAGCGTCTGCGTATCCTGCTCTCGGACAACAACGCCGGCATCGATGACGTACTGCTCGGTGGGGTCATTCCCGCCAAATATCGTGAATACGATCTGGCCAAACAATGGACCTCGTACGGCTGGAACGTCCTGCCGCTGGCGGACGGCAATGACTATGCGCAGATCATCGGGATCTTGACGGCCATGGAGCGCTGGGACCCGACTGACCGGCGTCCCATGATCGTCATCGGCCGGACGACGAAGGGATATTGGCCGCGGACCGTGGAGCGACAGGTGGTCAGCTATCAGAGCCACCCGTACGGCATGAAGATGAATTCGGACTATTTCGTCTCACTGGCCAGAACGTTCGAAGAGCGCTACGGCGTGGAGTTTCAGGGGATTCGTGCCGGGCCCGTGAGCGACGCACGGGAGCGGCTGATCCAGTTCAAGACGAATATCGACGTGGTGATGTCGGTTCTCGACCAGAATGGGCTCGGCGACTGGCTGGCCGATCGCATCGTCGAAATCGGCGACAGCGTGCGGGACGATTTTCCCGTTCGCATCGATATCACGCAGGACCCGTTTCTCGATGAGCGGCTGCGCGTGAGCAATCTGCCCACCGAGCCGCAGACGGTCACGGCGATCAATCGGCTTTCCGGAGCCGAAAAGCAGATTTCCGTCAGGCTGTTCCGCAAGCCTGGAGAAATCGCCGGCACGCGCCGGGCGATCTCGGAGATCATCAGGTGGCTGAACTACGTTACGGACAACCGGATGATCACGCTGGCGGCGGATCTGTCCGAATCCATCAATCTCGAGCACGGCAGTATCTGGGGACACTACGATCCGGACACCAATCCGCTCGGAACGCGCGTCAAGGCCGCGATTGAGGAGGCCGGGAACGTCTCCAGCGCCATCGGGCTGGTAGGGCAGAGCGCGAGCCTGGATCCCGGCAAATTCGCCGGTTTGTGGGCCATCAGCGGAACCTATGGCGCTTTCACGCCACTGATGTATACGCCTGCACGCGTGTGGAGTCAGCAGAATCAGGACAGCAAATTCCGCATGGGTGTGCTGCACATCCTCGCCGGCCACTCGGGTCCGGAAACGGCCGCCGACGGACGCACTCACTTCGGCATCTTCGCCACGCAGGTGTGGAAGCTCTTTCCCCGGGGCCACACCATTCATCTGAACTTCTGGGATTACAACGATGTCGCTCCGGGCTATTTCGCGGCCGCGGAAATCGCGGCGCGTGATCCCAGGGTCGGCATCATCTCCATCGAGGTCGCTCGTCCCGACTTCGCCGTTTGCGATCGCAGCGCATTCGCGGACCAGGACATCAAGGCCGCCGCCAAGGGGCTGTATGTGATCCGCGATTTCGCTGCCGGGCGGCCGCAGCAGGGCTATGTGCTCGTCCAGGGGTCCAGCTCGACCGTGAATCTGGTGAAGCAGCTGCCGCGAATCGAGCAGGCCGGCCTGAACGTCAAGGTCATCGCGGTGGTCAGCGAAGAGCTCTTCGATCGGCAGCCTTCCGACTATCGTCGTTCGGTGCTGCCGCCGGAGGCCTATTGTGACGCCATGGTCATCAGCACGGGCACGCGGCGCATGTGGCCGATCCGCAATCTGGGTCCGCAGACGGATGAGTACTCCCTCACGTCCGATTGGCATGATGAATGGCTGACCGGTGGGCTCGAGGCCGACGTCATCGCCGAGGCTCATCTGGATGAGAGCTCGATCTTCGAGGGCATTCGCAGGTTCGCGAGCCGGCCTCGGTAGGCAGCTCGAGCGCGCGGCGTGGCGGAACCCGCCAAGAGAGTTTGGGGCCGCGCGGCGTGCTACGTCAGACGTAGCACGCCACGTTGCCCCAAGCTCTCTTCAGTGGATTGAGCCAGGTTCCATGCTCGTTCAATAGCCGATCGTGAAGCGTGCGCGCACGTGCGCCGGATGGTGCGCCTCGTCGAGCATGGCCACCGCAAAATCCTCGGCCGATATATGGCTGCTGCCGTCGGCGGCGCGGATCAGCCGATTGCCGCCCAGACGGAACACTCCGGTACGGGTGCCCGGAGCGATCTGCAGCGGTGGCGTGAGCACGGTCCAGGCGACGTCGTGGACAGTGCGCAGGTACTCCAGCGCCTCCCTGATCGTGTAGAACTCCGAGGTCTTGGGCACACTCGGCATCTCGTCGAGCACCGGCCTGCCGTTGGAGTCCTCGAGGGTGGTCGCTCCGCCTACGAACAGCAGTCGCGGTGCCCGCGCGCCCAGGGCGCGGCTGTCCTCGACCAGGATCTGCGCGACACGCCGATAGAAGTGCGGCACCTGGGCGCCGCCGCGTCGAGGCGGCGCGCTGCCGGAGGACTGAGCGGCTGGGGGACTCGAGATGCTTGCGCGTACCGCTTCGATGACGGCATCCTGTCCGGCGATCTGATGCTCGACCTGTACGCCGTCCAGCACGTTGCCCTGCAGAACCGTCAGCCGCTGACGAGGCGCCACGCCTTGCGCATGGCGCACGACAATGGTGACGAAGTCGCCCCGGCGCAACGCCTCGTCCACGATTCGACTGCCGATCATGCCCGTGCCGCCGTACACCAGGATGTGCAGGGGCTGCCCGCTCGGGCCGGCCTGCGCCGGCTGCGCGTGAGCCGGCCATGTCGCGGGCAGGACCGTGACAGCCAGGGTAAGCAGCATGCTGCAAAGGTTTGCGGCGCGGATCGGCATGGTTGAATACTATGGTTGAATATTTAGTGGGTCGACGAGGGCCCGGCTCGATGAGCGCGATGAAGCTATTGTTCGCCCCCGACCGCGCGGGCGCAATATGGAGGTCGCCATGAGAGCGGACAAATGGCTCGAGGTCAATCTGGTCGGACTGGTGATTCTCGTGGGCCTCGCGTTCGTGGCGGCCAAGTTGCTGAATACGGATGCCCAGCTGACCGCGGTGCAGTCCGCCGCGTTGACGACCGCGGTGCGCCTCGAGCGCATCGAGCAGGCGCTGCCGAACGCGAGCGCCACGCAGGAGAAGCAGTTCCAGGATTGGCTCGATACGCGCAGCAGGAACCACGAGCGCCAGTACGCGCTGAGCTCCGCTGATGCCATCGAGGAAGCGGCCTATGTGCCCATCGACGGCATCGATCAATGGGTCACGATCCGCGGCGAGCACCGCGACAATCCGGTCCTGCTGTTCCTGCACGGCGGACCGGGAGATGCGACCAACCCGTGGTCCTATCCGTACCTCGCGGCCTGGGAGAAGGCCTTCACCGTGGTGCAGTGGGATCAGCGCGGCGCCGGCCGTACCCTCGAGCGCAACGGTGCGCCGGCGGCGGGCACCCTGACCATCGCGCAGCTCGTACAGGATGGCTTGCAGCTATCCGAATACCTGCGCGGCCACCTGCACCAGGGAAAGATCATCCTGGTAGGTCAGTCCTGGGGTGCGGTGTTGGCCGTACTCATGGTGAAGGCGCGGCCCGAGCTGTTCTCCGCTTTCGTGGGCACGGGACAGATCGTCGATCCGCCGGCAGACGAGCGCGCAGCCTATCAGGCGGTGCTCGCCACCGCGCAAGCGGCCGGTGACAGCCAGGCGCTCGCGAGTCTGAAGGCCATCGGACCGCCGCCGTATGGACAGGGCACCTCCGCAAGTCAGCTCTACGATCGCTGGCTGCGGGCGTGCGAGGGCAGCTCGGCGGATGCGTTTCTCAGCGGACGTATCGGTCTGGCGCTGACCGCGCCGGGCTATACGCTGCAGGACGTCGACGAGTGGATCGACGGCCGCACGCTCAGCGCCCAGGATCTGGACAAGGAGGAGCACGAGCTCGCGCCGCGGCGCCTGGCCGGAACGTTTGCCGTGCCGGTGTTCGTCTTCCAGGGCGCGCACGACTGCAGCTCCCCGGCCTCGCTGGCGATGCAATACGTCAACACCCTGGAGGCGCCGATGAAGGCCTTCGTGACGATCCCCAACGCCGGACACTACGCCGTGTTCACGCACTCGGATGAATTTTTGCGGCTCCTCCTCGAGCGTGTGCGTCCGCTCGCGCTTTCCCGGCAGCCACGGCGGGACGACACGTCTGCACGGCCCGGTACACGCGGCCGGACCGGCCGGTCCGGCCACGCGGCCCCGGCGGTTTAGGTTGTGGGGCCGGTCCAGCGCCGGTCCAGCGCCGGTCCGGAGCCGGTTCAAGGGCTGATTTACGGCGCGTTCAAACCGTCGGGGTGTCGCGTGAGTCCAATGAGACGGATGGCCGCCGCGCAGAGTCAACACGTCGAGTGGGAGCCGGCGCTGGTGCAGCGCGCCCGCGACGGCGACGTGCACGCCTTCGAGCGGCTGTACCGGCAGAACGTGGGCCGTGTCTACGCGCTGTGCGTGCGATTGACGCGCGATCCCTCGAGCGCCGAGGACTGCACACAGGAGGCATTCATCCATGCCTGGCGAGCGATCGGGCGCTTCGAGATCCGCAGCGCCTTCGGCACCTGGCTTCACCGCATTGCCGTCAACGTGGTGCTCAGTCGGCGTCGCTCGGCGATCGGGACGGATGCGGCCGCGGAGGCCGCGCCGGTGCACGGGGCCACCCCTGCGCCGGCCGAGGCGGATTGGACACTGGATACTCCGGTGGAAGTCGAGGAGATCGAGCAGGCGATCGGTGAGCTGCCTGCGGGGGCGCGTGACGTGCTCGTGCTCAGCGGCATCTATGGGTATTCACACGCAGAGGTGGCGGGAATGCTGGGTGTTGCAGAGGGCACCTGCAAGGCGCAGCTGCACCGCGCACGCTCGCTGCTGCGCAGCCGGCTGGATCCGGAGACATCGGTATGAGTAAACATCGCCCGGGAAACCCTCGGCACGCCGCCGTGCGCCGTGCGCGCTCGCTGCGCGAGCTGCCGCAGGAGATGATGCCGGAGCGCGACCTGTGGCCCCAGATTCAGGCACGGCTGAGCGAGGCGCCGCAGGCGCAGACACAGGCGCACACGCAGGCGCAACAGGCGCACACGCAGGCGCAGACACAGACACAGGGGGGCGCGCGCGCGGGTTGGCGCCTACAGCTTGCTGCCGCGGCGGTACTGCTCGTGTTGGGTGCCGCGCTGACGCTGGGCGTATGGATCACGCACGGCAGCGCGATCCGTGATCCATTGCCGCGGGACGCGGCAGTCGACCGGGCTCATGCGCTGCCCGGCCCGGTCGATGCGCGCGAGAACGCAGCGTTGCTGCGTTCATTGAATGCGCGGCTCGAGGCCCTGCCGCCGCCGTCGCGACAGAAAGTACTCGCGGATCTGGCCGTGATCGAGAAATCGATGCGCGATATCCAGTCCGCGCTGGGACGCGATCCCAGCAACGCGCTGCTGCGCGAGATGCTGCTGGAATCGTATCAGGACGAGCAGCAGCTGATCGCGACGGTGCAGGAGGCAGGGACGTGGACACGGGAAGCCGGGATCGGCAAGGGATCCATCTGACCATGCGCTCGCGAGCACGGGGCACGCCTGCGATTCTGGCCGCGGCCATGCTGCTCGCGGTCGGTACGCTTGCCGCCGCGGTGACCGAGGCGGCGGGCGGGCGCACCGTGCAGCGGCAGGTAGCGGCCCAGCCAGGCGGCGAGGTTCTCATCAGCAACGTCGCCGGCTCGATCGATGTGTCGGCATGGGACCGGCCGCAGGTGGCGGTCACGGCCGATCTGCAGGGCGATAGCCTCGGACTGGATGTGACCTCAGAGGGAGGACGTACGAGCGTACGCGTTACCGGATATGGCACGGGAGGGTTCTGCTTCGGAATATGTTTTGGTGACCGGGGATTCTCGTTCAACCCGTTCGGTGCCGCCGGCGGCGAAGAGGCGCATCTCACGGTGCATGTGCCGCGCATGAGCCGCCTGGGCGTGACCGCAGTGAGCGCAGATGTGAGCTCGACCGGCATGACCGGCGCGCAACGTCTGCAATCCGTGAGCGGCGAGGTACGCGCCGAGCTCGCGTCCGCTGACGCCGACGTCAAGACGGTCAGCGGCGACATCCTCCTGCATGGCAATGGCCAGAGCTCGCATGTGACGGCCAGCAGCGTCAGCGGCAATGTGACGCTGACCAACGGTGGCGGCGACCTGCAGGCGGCAAGCATCAGCGGTTCATTGCAGGCCTCGCTCGATCCGGCACAGACGGTGCGGCTACACACCACCTCCGGTGATATCAGCCTCAGCGGTGCATTGGGGCGCGGCGCTTTGCTGCAGGGGGAGACGCTGAGCGGCCACATCCGTATCCAGGCGCATGCCCCCGAGGGTTTCGCCTACGACTTATCCTCGTTCAGCGGCAACATCGACGACTGTTTTGGACAGCCCGCGGAGCGTAACAGCCAGTACGGCCCAGGCGTGCACATGACGGGTACCCGCGGCGCCGGCGATGGCGACGTGCACATCAAAACTCTGAGCGGGGATATCTCTCTGTGCGATCGCTGACTGTCCGGCGGTGACTGCCGCTGACTGTCGGGCGCTGACTGTCCGGCGGTGACTGCCCGCCGGCTCTTTGCGCCCGGGGGTCAGATCGTCTCGACGCCGCGTGCGCCGCCGACCAGCAGCACATCGGCCGGACGAGCCGCGAACAGTCCCACGCTCACCACGCCGGCGATCTGGTTGACGGCAGTCTCGAGCGAGACGGCATCCGTGATCGCGAGCCCGTGAACGTCCAGGATCTGGTTGCCGTTGTCGGTCGTGACCCCGGTGCGCCACACGGGGTGGCCCCCCAGCGCTGTGAGACGGCGGGCGACGTAGGCGCGGGCCATCGGGATCACCTCGACCGGCAGCGGAAAGCGTCCCAGCTGATCGACCAACTTGCCCTCGTCGATGATGCACACGAAGCGCTGCGCCGCGGCCGCGACGATCTTTTCGCGCGTCAGGGCGCCGCCTCCGCCCTTGATGAGCTGCCGGCCGCGCGTGGCTTCGTCAGCGCCGTCCACGTACAGTGCCAGACCGTCCAGCTCGTTCAGGTCCAGCAGCGCGACGCCGGCATCGCGCAGGCGTGCCGCGCTCGCCTCGGAGCTGGCGACCGCGCCGCGCAGGCGCCGCGCCGCGCCCTCCGACACCAGCAGCTCGATCAGCGCGTTGACGGTCGAGCCGGTTCCGACGCCGAGAATCATGTCGTCCCGCAGCCACGCGAGCGCCGCCCGCGCGGCACGCTGCTTGTTCGGAAGTGCGGGGTCACTCATGACCTTGCGGCGGACCTTACGGCCGGAACGAATTGGGGAGAGCGGCGCTTCAGGGCGGTGGCGAGAGCTTTTTCGGACCCCTGAAGCGACAATGCCCGCTGGCGCGGGCACTGTCTGTAGTTTCGAAGCGCGGCGAGCGTGGAGATCATCCGCGCCCGCCGCTGCCGAAGGCCTTACTTCTTTTTTGAAGCTTTCTTCTTGGCCTTCTTCTTTGCTTTCGCCATGACAGGATCTCCATATCAGGTTAGTCCGGTGCCCGAGTATATACACGCGTTGCAAAATTACAAGCAACCG
>JASHPX010000177.1 GCA_030037905.1 Gammaproteobacteria bacterium | reverse complement strand
GCGGCACTGCCCTCCTGGATGGCGCAGGCGATCGGCCGCGAAGCAGCGCGTGGCTGAATACTTCTTCGAACTCGGCCAAGATGACCGGCGCGAAGCCCTGGAATACGTGCGCGCGGAAACCGGGCGTCCCACGCACCTGCTCGAAAAGGACCTGTGGGTGGTATGGACCTTGCGCACCCTGTTCGAGTCCCCCTTGTCCGCCGATCTCACTTGGTCATGAGCGTGGCACGAACCTTCTGGGAAAAAGCCACCGCGGCACACGTCTACTGCGCTCAGGGCCGCATCCGCGGCGAGCAGTACGCGCGGCACTGGCACGACCTCGCCGCTTTCAGGCGCAGCCCATACTTTGCCAGCATTGTCGCGGATCACGTGGTCGCGGCGACCGTCGCTCGGCACAAGTCCTGCTTCTTTATCGAGAAGGATACCGAAGGCGCGGTCATCGACTATGCCGTTGCAACACAGGGACATTTGCGAATCGTCCCCGAAGGCCAAGCACGCAAAGCGCTTGCCGAGGATTATGCGGCCATGCTGGCAGACGAAGTGATGGCGGGCGACGCCCTTCCCTTCGAGCAGCTCATGCAGGTATGCGCCGAGCTCGCCGCACAGGTGAACAAGGCGGCCGCGATGCGCGGGTAGCGCATGGTCCGCTCGCTGCTGCCAGCCGCCGTGGTGTGCTGGCGCGCGTTCCGAACATCGCCGACCGATACCGGCGGCGAATAGCGTTCGCGAGCTCGGCTCGTGCCGTGTGCGTCCTCTTGGTGTGCATACCGCCTCCCCCGTAGTGAGGGCGATATACTCACACGCTGGGACGGCGGTAACCTCTCAGGTGAGGCAACGACCCAATCCGGTAACATTTTTCCTGAGGCAATGCGAGGGATCGACTCACTTCCTAACCCGAACCCTCCCTCGCGTCAGTACTGAGATGAGTCGATGAGTCTGCATGTCCTGGCGTACAACATGAAACGATTGCTGCAGATCTTCGGAACCAACGGACGTCATCCGCATTGTCAGAGTCTCGATTATCGCTGGTTCTGGCGAGACTTTTGGTCGGCTCGCAGCGGGGGAGCCCCCGTAGGGGAGCAATAACTATTCTATGCAAACAATCGTTAACTTGCTACCAGAACTGCGTAGGCATACCCTCAGGCCTGAAGGACCGCTTGAGTGTCATCCCAGATCGCCTAGGCGGTGCCCTCAGTGTGAGGCCGCTATGCACAAGCAGCTTGCATTCGCATTGATCGCAGCAGTTGTTGCTACGGGCTGCGCAACCGAACCGCCCCCGCCCAGCGTGGTGGCGATGGGACACGACACTTACGCGGTGAGCGTCGCCAACGTGTCCCCTGACTTTCTTTATGCACGCACCGGTGACTGGGCCGCCTTCAAAAAGGAAGCGATCAGCGAGGCTAACCAATACTGCAACGGCCTTCGCGAGATCATGAGCGTAATCAAGTCGACCGACACGTTTTGCCTGCTAGCTCCGTTAACTCCAGGCTTCGGACGATACTTAGAACCCAAAGTCGACTGCCAAGAGGTTCATCCGGGACCGTCTCAACATCTGATGTATGACAACATGCAAGTTAGACAGGTAAATGTGGTTTTCCGGTGTTCGCCCACAACGGGTGGGGCCTGAGCGGGCTCTCGCCTTACCGTCATCATTGCACCACGCGCAGCGATAGATATCTGGTGCCACTGGCGTCCGTTTTCCACCAGCCGCGCATGTGGTATTCAGTGCGGTTGATCATCAAATGGCCGAAGATTGTCCAGAAAGACGCCCTCTGGCGCTCTGCATGTGGATAGGCACCTTCGATACATCGGAGGCAGACCTCTTTTCTTCAACCCTCAACATCCAGCCTGATCGTCCGCCTTGCACGTCAGGCCATATTGTCTAACAGCAGACGCTGCACGGATTGATCCGCGGCGTCATGCCGGATCCGAGCCAGATCGACAGGGGACCGCGAAGGCCATAGATTGAATCACCACTCATAGCGCCCCCGGTGATCTTCTCACTCTGATATCGGCAGAGTCCCCCAGTGATCTTCGCTCTCACTCTGAGACGATTGCTGTGCCCTACTCCGACTTATCGGCCGAGGCGCTGCTGCTCGTGAAAACGCCCCACCGGGGCAAGCGGCAAGAGCAAGAATCGCGGCGTTCGCCGCTGAAGGCGCAACGCGCCACCGGCGCTCGAGAAAGGCAATGGTGCCCCCGGTCGGAGTCGAACCGACATGCTATCGCTAGCGGTGGATTTTCTTCCTACTTCGGCTTTCGCCGCCGCCGCGCAAGCGCAGCGTTCGTAGTCTGGAGCACGCCTTCACCATGGCCTTGCGGCTTTAGGTGCCCGCCGTCTGCTCTCTACACCTTCCCCGATTTCTCGGGGCTTGGCTCGGCATTAGCTCGGATTTGTCCAGGGCCTTCACCGAGTTTGACGGGCTTCGCTTTCGGGCTTTCGCCTGAAAGGCTCAAATTTCAGTTGCTTGAGTCCACTGCGTCTACCAGTTCCGCCACAGGGGCATTGGGCCACATATACCCAAAAATAATTCTACCACTGATACCTGAAGCAGGCCGGCGAGCTCCTCTTTTGCGGCTTGCGCGTCTCGAGGCGCTTGGGCACATCGGGGGGGAAGTCCGGTGCTCGCCATGAAGAGCGCGAAGTCGTGCATGTTGTCGCAGGCCCGCGGCAGCGTTCGTTCCTGGGATGAAGCGCGCGCGTGGCTTCATAGAGCCGCTTGTATTCCTCGGCGGGAACCAGGCGCGGTGCGTCACTTTGCCGGACGCCTCGTGCGGCACCGACATGACGGGCGGGTGTTCGATCCAGCCGTGCCGCCCGGCTGTTTTGGGAACCTGACGGATGCAGAGGATTTCCTGGTCTCGTGCTGCACGCCGGGGCCTTGCCCGCCTTGCACGTCTCGGCGCGATGCAGGCGGTATTCCCGAATGAGGCGGCCAGGCCGGCTGTGACCTCGGAAAAATACTTCTCGCCGAGATAGGGAAGGATGATCGAGTTCAGCTCGACCCTGTGTTGCCGTAGTCAGTTCGGGCCGCGCTGATTCCCCATGAGGATGGCGGCTTCCTCCAGTCGTGGAGACGCGGCAGTTGCGTCCCTCGAGGAAGATCGAGTACTGCCAATCGCTGCTGTTCTCGCGGCGAGATCAGACGTGACATATGGACGTTGACCTTGCAACCGCGCTACGTCATTGATTTACTATGGCCTTTTACGTACAAAGGCTGATTTTGAGTCGCCTTCGTCTACCAGTTCCGCGGCGAGCCCTGCATCGCGGATATGGCCGGCGTTACGGTATCGTGTTCGGCCATGAAATACTGTTCAGCCTGCGCCCAGCCGATCGAATTACGCATCCCCGCCGGCGACAATCGCATGCGTGCGGTGTGCAGCGCCTGCGGCGCGATTCACTACGAGAATCCGCGCATCGTCGTCGGCTGCGTACCCGAGTGGCAGGGGCGCATTCTGCTGTGCCAGCGCGCCATCGCGCCACGACGCGGCTTTTGGACCACGCCCGCCGGTTTCTTCGAGATCGGCGAGACGCTGCAGGCAGCTGCGGCGCGCGAGTCGCTCGAAGAAGCGCAGGTGCGCGTCGAGGTTGGCTCGCTGCTCGCGGTCACCCACGTGCTGCACGCCGCGCAGGTTCACATGACTTTCCGCGCCCGCATGCTCGATGCGAGCATTGGCCCCGGTGCCGAGAGTCTGCAGGTCGGTCTCTATGAGGAGCGGGACATCCCCTGGGACCGCATCGCATTTCCGAGCATCGAATTCGCGCTGCGGTGCTACTTCGAGGATCGCCACGCGGCGCGCGAGTCGCTGCATTTCAGCAGCGTGGAGCGGCCCTTCGAGCCCACGACGGCCCCGGGCGCGCCTTGAGGACCTTCGACGCGCCTTACCTTGCGTTCGATCCGCCCCATGAGCTGATGCGCCATAGGAGCTGATCTGCCCTATGGGCTGATCTTCCGTATAGGCCGATCTTCCGCATGAGCTTATGCGCGCGGTGCCGGCAAGCGACAGCGCGCGCTTTGAAGGGATCGGTAAGCCGGGTATCCTTTACTCATTTTGAGCATACGTGAAGCGTACTCTTGAACCGGAGCCGTAATGACTTTCGTCGTGACCGAAAACTGCATCAAGTGCAAGTACATGGACTGTGTCGAGGTGTGTCCGGTCGACTGCTTTCACGCCGGACCGAACTTTCTGGTCATCGATCCGGATGAGTGCATCGACTGCACGCTGTGCGAGCCCGAGTGCCCCGTCGAGGCGATCTTCTCCGAGGAGGAGTTGCCCAAGGGTCAGGAGCAGTTCAAGCAGATCAATGCCGAGTTGGCCAAGAGCTGGCCCGTGATCACCGAGAAGGGCGAGCCTCCCGAGGACGCCAAAGAGTGGGAAGGCAAGCCTGACAAGTTGAAGCTGCTGGCTCGCTGACGGCCGGCATCACCCGGCATCAGCGGCCCCAAGCGCTCTAGTTGTTCGCAAGCTCCTGATCCGAGGTAGGCGTCTTTTGAGCCTGCTGCAGGGCCGCGAGCAACTGCTTCGGTGGCAGGTAACCTCCCACCAGCGTGCCATTGGCCGCGACGATGCCGGGAGTGCCTTCCAGCCCGATCGCCTGGCCGAGGGCATACTCGCGCGCCACGGGCGTGTTGGGACAGATCTTGGCCGATAGCGGCTCGCCGAGCTTGGCGCGAGTCAGCGCTGCGCGGCGATCCGCAGAGCACCACACCTGTTCGGCCTTGTACCACGAGGAGGTATTCGGCCCGGTGCGCGGAAAGAACATGTAGCGCACCTCGATGCCCAGCCGATTGTAGTCCTCGATCTGGCCGTGCAGTGCCCGGCAGTACACGCAGTCCACATCGGTGAACACCGTGACCATGTACTTGGGGTGCGCGGGGGAGAACACGACCATCTGCGATTCGGGCACCGCGTCGATGAGGCTGCGTCGCAGCTCGCGGCGGTGCACCTCGGTGAGATCCTCGTGGCTGGAAACCCGGTAGAGATCGCCGGTGAACACATACCTGCCGTCCTGGCTCATGTAGACGATCTCGGCCCCGCGGCGCACCTCGACGATACCCGGAATCGGCGTGGGCAGAACACCGTCCGGCCCTCCGCTCGCACCCGCCGTCGCCAGTGCCGGAGACATCGGTCCCTGCGGACCCGATGCGCTCGCAGATGGGGTACTCACGGGCGACATCGCGCCCTGCGGCGCCTGTGCCGCGGCCGGCCTACCGCTGGTAGCCCACGCCGCCAGCACCGCGAGCGTCAGCAGCCCGATCGCCGCGAGGGCAGGATGAAAGCGCCTCATAAGTCCTCCGAGGAGAGCACCGCCGTCACTTCACGGGACATGTTCGGCGCCGCGCAGCGCTGCGCTCGAGGCGCCGCTTCAGCCGCGCGGGTGGTGCTGCGCGTGCAGCTCCTTCATGCGTTCGCGCGCCACGTGCGTGTAGATCTGGGTGGTCGACAGATCACTGTGACCAAGCAACATCTGCACCACGCGCAGATCTGCGCCGTGATTGAGCAGATGCGTGGCGAACGCATGCCGCAGCGTATGCGGCGAGAGATCGCGGTTGACGCAGGCCTTGCGCGCGTAGCGCTTGATGATGTGCCAGAAAGCCTGGCGCGTCATGCGATCGCCGCGCCGCGTGGGGAACATGCAGTCGGTATTGCGATCCAGGAGGATGTCGTTACGCGGTCCGCTGATGAAGGCAGTCAGCCAGCGTACGGCCTCCTCGCCCAGCGGAATCAAACGCTCGCGATTGCCCTTGCCGAGCACGCGGATGACCCCCTGATTGAGGTTCACCTGGCTGAGCTTCAGACTCACCAGCTCCGAGACCCGCAGCCCCGTTGCGTACAGTACCTCGAGCATGGCTCGGTCACGATAGCCCAGCGGATCGGCAACTGCCGGGGCCGCCAGCAGCGCCTCCACTTCCGCCTCGGTCAACGAGCGCGGCAGCGAG
>JASHPX010000176.1 GCA_030037905.1 Gammaproteobacteria bacterium | reverse complement strand
ATTGCGTCGAGCCGTCGTCGGAGACCGTGAAGAAGCCGTTGCCGTTCAACGCGAGGTCGAGGCTGTTGCCGGTGGTCTCGATATCGCCCTGCGAGAACTGCTGCTGCACGTCGGTCAGCTGCACACCGCCGCCGACCTGCGTGTCGCTGACGCCCTGCGCGGCGGCCGAGAACAGCTCGGAGAACTGCGGGTCGGAGCTCTTGAAGCCCGTGGTCGAGGCGTTGGCGATGTTGTTCGCCGTGACGTCCAGATCGCTCTGTGCCGAATCCAGGCCACTGAGCGCAATACCGAATGATGACATGCCTGTTACTCCTTGAGACAATCTGCGCACGATGTGCGGGGCGCCGCGGCCAGACCGTGGGATCGGCGCAGCGGGTAGCGGGGATGGGAGGATCGCTTCACACGGTGGTCCTGCGGCGCGGCGGCGCGGCTCATTCGATCTGCAGCACGTTGCTGAGCGCCACGGAGCCGAGCTGCGGGCTGTTCAGCAGTACCGAGTTGCCGGAGGAATCGAGCGTGACGCTCGAGACGGTGCCGCTCAGGTAGGTCGTGGCCGCCTCACTGGTGCCGCCGACCTCCGCAGTAGCTGTCACGCCGTACACACCGCTGGGCATCGTGGCGCCGCTGGCGTTGGTGCCGTTCCAGCTGAAGGACTGCAGTCCCGCGGTGGTCGGCAGCTGCATGCTGCCGATGACGTTACCGCTCGCGTCGGTGAGCGTGAGGGTGACTGCGGTGGCGCCCGTGGGCACCTGCACGGCTCCCGACAGCGTGCCACCGGTATAGTCGGCCGCGCTCGCTTGCGCGAGCACCGTCTGGCCGACGAGCGAGGCGCTGGAAACCGCCTGGGAGGACAGCAGCGAGCTGGACAGACTGGAGACGGTGCTGTTGAGCTGCGAGATGCCCTCGACCGTGCTCAGCTCCGAGAGCTGATCGAGAAATTCGTTGCTGTCGGTGGGATCGAGCGGATCCTGGTTCTCCAGCTGTGCCGTCATCAGCGTGAGAAAGTCGTTCATGGTCAGACCGCCGATACCGCCGGCGCTGCTGCTGTTGGCGGTGGAGCTGGAGCTGCCGCCGCCGCTGTTCGCCGTGTTGACGATCGGATTAACCGTGCTGGTCATGATGGTTCCTCATGATTGATCCGCTACTCGCTTCAGGTGCGCATCTCGAATGTGCCGCACTCAGCTCTGTCCGAGCTTGAGCGTGTCGAGCATCATGTCGCGCGCAGTGTTGAGCACCTCGACGTTGTTTTGATAAGAGCGGGAGGCCGAGATCATGTCGGTCATCTCCTCCACCACGTTGACGTTCGGGGCGTACACGTAGCCCTGCGCATTGGCGAGTGGATTGCCGGGGTCGTAGCGCGTGCTCGGGGCGGCCGGGTTCTCGGCGATGCCGGTCACCTCCACGCTCGCCGTGGCCGGATCCGCATCCAGGCCGCTCGCGAGCACCGCCTGGAACACGGGGTGCTTGGCGCGATATACGCTCGCCGGATCGGAGCTGACACTGTCGGCGTTGGCGAGGTTGCTGGCCACGGTGTTGAGGCGCACGGATTGCGCGCTCATGCCCGAGCCGGCGATATCGAAGATCTTGAAGTCGGACATCAGGGCGACTCCTCAATATATCGGGTGCGAGCGATTGGCCTGCGCGGCGATGCCTGCCAGCGGTGTCATTCGGAGCTGATCGCGGTCTGCAGGTCCTGCAGCTTCACGTTCAGGAATGTCAGGCTCGCCTGGTAGCGCACGGTGTTCTCCGCGAACGCCGACTCTTCCAGCTGCTCGTCGACCGTGTTGCCATCGAGCGCCGGGGCGAGCGGAACGCGGTACTTGAGATAGGTATCGATGCCGGTCGCTGCGGGGCCGGTGCCGGCTGGCGCGAGCGCCGTGCCTGCAGTGCCTGCCGCGCCTGCCGCGCCTGCCGTTTCCGTGTCGCTGCCACTGGCGGCCGCGAGCGTTCCGGCGGCGGTCAGGTCATCAGCTGCAGTGGTCGCGAGCGTGAGCGTTCCGCCGTCCGACTGGCCGCTCGCAGCCGCCAGCGCCGCCTTGAAGTCGACATCGCGCGCCTTGTAATTGGGCGTGTCGACGTTCGCGAGATTTGCCGCGAGCACGTCGGTGCGCTGCGCTTCGAGCGCCAGCGCCTGCGCGGGTAGGCCCAGATAGGCGTCCAGAACCGATTGCATCGCAGCCTTCCATCGTCCGATCGAATCGATCGTCGCGAAACGAGGGAGCAATCGCTATGCCACGGCCCAGAGCGCATCGCCGTGGTCGGAATTTCTGTGACGCGATCGCAGGATCGCGCGAGGCAGCGCCGTGTGCCGTGCGCTCGAGCGGCAACGCCTTGCCGGCGCGCGGCCGCAGCCTGCCGCAGGCTGCCGCGGCTGCCGTTCCCGAGCGTCATGAAACCGTCGCGTGGGACACTGGCACGAGCCTTGCTCCTTTCGCCGGCATGAACACCCGCTTCCTTGCCGGCGCCACGCTGCTCATCGGTACCACTCTGCTGGCCGGCGCCGCCGTGCCGGCCACCGCGACCACTCCCGGAAGGACCCGCGCGCTGCCGAGCATCGACGGAAGATCGATCAGTCGCGCGGCTCTGCAGGCGGTGCGCACGCTGGCGGGCCGCAGCGCGGCCACGCTGTCGCTGACGGCCGCGCCCCTGGATCCGCGCCTGCGACTGCCGGCCTGTGATCTGCCGCTCGAGGCGTTCGTCACCGGCGACGGCCAGGTTCGTGCGCAAACCACCGTGGGAGTGCGCTGTGCGGGCTCGGTGCACTGGACCATCTACACGAGCATCACGGTCGAGTCGGTCGCCCCGGTGCTGACCGCGCGCTACGCGCTGCCGCGCGATGCGGTGCTCACCGCCGCGGACTTTCAACTGCAGACCCGGCACGTGCCAGGGCTGCTCGCGAGCTATCTGTCCAACCCGGCCGCGCTCACCGACCAGCGGCTGCGCCGCCCGTTGTCGGCAGGGGAGCCGCTGAGCATCGACGCGCTGGCGCCCGCGCCGCTGATCCGTCGCGGACAGCAGGTGGTGCTGGTAGCCCGCGGCCCGGGCATCGAGGTACGCGCGGCTGGCGTCGCGCTCAGCGACGGGCGCGCCTCCGATCACATCCGGGTGCAGAATCTTTCTTCGCAACGCATCGTGGAAGGAGTAGTGCGCTCCGACAGCGTCGTAGAGACCCCCTTATGACTAATCGCCGGGACGCCCTGCCCCTCGAGTGCGCGCCCGAGCGGCCCCTGCGGGGCCGGCGGCGCGTGCCTCCGCCCGCAGCCAGCGCCTAAAGTTTGACGCTTGCCGGCCGATACAGCAGTCCAGGAGCAAGGAGACTCAGGTGGCCAGTCAGATCAAGGACGTGGATGGCGGATCGATCGGCGCCGGCAGCGGCGGCCCGCTCGAGAGCATCCGCCCCGGCAATTCGGCCGGATCGGCCACCTCCGGGTCCACCTCGGGCAACCCGCGTCCCGACAGCGTGCACATCACCGCCTCCGCCCGAGCCCTTGGAGCGCTCTCGCAGGCCGTGCAGGCATCGCCCGACGTGGATACAGCTCGCGTCGCCGCCATACAGCAGGCGCTCGCCAACGGCCAGTACGGCATCGACCCCGATCGCATTGCCGGTCGCATGTTGCAACTCGAGCAGGACCTGAGCGGCACGCAGTCGTGAGGACCGTACAGCCATGAGCGTGCAGCGCGCCGAGATCCAGCCGCATCTGCATCACATCCTCTCGGAAGAGGCCCGTCTGCTCAGCGAGCTGGAAAAGTTGCTCGGCAACGAGACGCAGATCCTGCAGGGCGACGACGTCGCGGCAATTCAGAACATCGGCGTCGCCCGTCATCGGTGCGTGCAGCGACTCACCCAGCTCGACGGCGAGCGTCACGACCTCTGTCGCATGCTTTCTTTCGGCAGCGGTGCCCCGGCACTGCAGCGCCTGTTCCAATGGGCCGACTCGGACGGCTCCCTGCAGCGCCAGTGGCAGTCGAACCTGCAGATTGCACGCCGCTGCAAGCAACTCAATGACCGCAACGGCGCGATCGTGACAGTCAAGCTCGGTCGCGTGCAGCAGATGCTCGGCAAGCTGCGCGGCGGTCCGCCGCCCGCGGTCTACGGGCGGAAGGCGGCGCGCTATGGCGCGCCCGGCGCACGCCATCTCGGACGTGCCTGAGCGCTGGCGCGTCCGAGTCGGCGCATCCGAGTTACCCGACCACCTGTTCTATAACGCGAGCGGCACGAGCGGCTCGAAAAGGGTGCCTCGTAGTCGATCCGGCCCGACTGTAACCACGGGTCTTTCACCCACCGGATGCTTCGGCGACATTCCCGGGTGCCTCCTCCTCGGCCGCCAATGCCTCGAGATAACGCCGGTAGACGTAGACTCGATCTCGGGCGCGTCCGGTGGACTCTTTGATGATCCCGCGCGACTCCAGCTCGCGCAGCAATGAATTGATGGTCGGCGTCGTGAGCCCCGTAGCCTCCCTCAGTGTGGCCACCGTGGCGACAGGCTTGGCCTGCAGCGCCTCCTGGATGATCAACAGTGAGCCGGCAATTCGAGGTACCGAGCGTAGTTGTGTCCGATCTTCATGGAACGCCTGCGTTACACGTCGGCCGGTTTCGATTGCGACCTCTGCGCTGTGACGAATTGCCTCCGCGAAAAAGTCGATCCAGCGCTCATAGTCCCCCTCTGCACGCACCGCATTCAGCTCCGCGTAGTACTGTTGCCGATGCTGCTTGAAATATAAGCTGGGATAAAGCAGCGGTTTGTGCAGAACACTGTCGTGGCAGAGCATTAGCGTGATCAGCAGGCGCCCGACCCGGCCATTGCCGTCCAGCAATGGGTGAATGGTTTCGAACTGCACATGGGCGAGGGCGGCTTTTACGACTGGAGTGACCGGCTCGTGCAGGTACTGCTCGAGATTCCTGAGACACGCTTCGACATGGGTTGGCGGTGGTGGCACGAAGGCCGCATTGCCAGGCCGCGTGCCTCCGATCCAGTTCTGGGAGCGACGAAATTCACCGGGCTGCCTCTGTGCACCGCGCCCATCGGCGAGCAGGATGCCATGCATTTCGCGTAACAGCCGGGTCGAGAGTGGGAAGCCGCCGGCCATTCGTTCCAAGCCGTGGTTCATGGCATCGACGTAGCGAGACACCTCCCGGACGTCCTCACCCGGTGCGCCGGGCACCGCCTCGATCTCATGGGCCAACAGCTCATCCAGCGTGGATTGCGTCCCTTCGATCTGGGAGGAGAGAACCGCCTCTTTGCGGACGAATGTATAGAGCAGCAAGTCGACATCGGGCATCGTCGTCGCGGCGCCGTCGAGTCTCCCGAGGGAGAGCATGGCCCGATCCAACGCACGCTGAGACCCCGCCGTAGGGGCGAGAGGCGGATCAGGAGGCAGCACCGGGGGCACAAAGGCGCGGACAGTCTCGCCGGCGGTCGTGGCCTCTATGTATGTGCCAAATGGATCCCGCTTCATTACTTTGGGCCCAGGCTCGAGCGGCTTACCGCCGGCGCTTATTTAAGCGTAGTTACGTAAATTTAACTAGTGCCTCCGGTATGGCAAGAGATTTAACTAGTGAGCCCGGTTGATTAATTGCATGCACGAGACTTTATTCTCGATGGCCGCAGCTGCGGTCCACCGGCCCTCTCGGGAATGCAGGAACAGCGCAAATCGCCTCACGGCGACCAGTAGACCGTCAGCGGCACGTTCTGCTGCGCAAGCAGCGCGCGCACGGGCATGTCCACGGCAGGTCCGCGGGCGCGGGCGCGCTCGTAGGTCGCCCACTTGGCCTCCCCGACGATCAGGATACCGATGCGTCGCGAGTCGAGCAGCGCGCGCAGATTGAGGCTCAGGCGCGCGCGCGGCGCGGCCGGCCCGGTCATACCCACGCAGCCGGGCGTTGCCGCAGAATCCATCGCCACCGCCAGCCCGGGGGAATCGGGAAACAGCGAGGCCACATGCCCGTCATCGCCCATGCCGAGCAGCACGAAATCGAATGGGCGCGGCAGCTCCGCGACGGCAGACCAGGTCTCGCCGGCGGCCGTATGCGGGTCGGGCAATGCATTCTTCAATCCGACGAACTGAGCGTGTGCAGCTGCGTTGCGCAGCAGGTGCTCGCGAACCAGCCGTTCATTGCTGGCGCTGCTCTGAGTGTCCACCCAGCGCTCATCGGTGAGCGTCACCCAGACGCTCGGCCAATCGAGCGTCGCCTCCGAAAGTCGGTCAAAGAGTGGCGCAGGCGTGTGGCCGCCGGGAACGACCAGGCTGGCACCCCGCCCGGCGGCCAGCCCATCCTGCAGCGATGCGACGATGTCGGCCGCCAGCGCCTCCATCAGTGTGCCGCTGTTCGGGAAGCGTCGCTCACGTGCATCGTAGTTGCTCGCTGCCGGCATGGTCGCCTCGAGGTTTTGTGGTTGACGTCAGCGCGGACCTGCGCGGGTGCGCGTTTGCGCAAGACTGCCCTCGAGCAGGGGCGCTTGGCAATCAGCCGCGGCCACGATCCGGCGCTGGCGCCGTGCTGGGCGCCGCGCGCTGTACACCGTACACCGTACACCATGCACGTACACCGTGCGCCGTACGCCGTGCGTGGCGCGTGGCGCGCTCTACGGCGTGCATCGTTTGCGAATTGCTCACGGGCCCCTTGACAGCTTCCGTGAGGGCGGCTGACCCTATGAGCCGGTTCCACGAGTAATCGCGCAAGCCACCGCCATCGCATGAGCTCCGTCCTGCAGCCCCTCCTGCCGCGCCCGTTCTCACGCGCGCGAGCTCGCCGGCGTATCGCCATCTTCCTGGCGTTCGCGGTTCTGTTCGCAGGCATTGCACAGGCGGCGCACTATCACAAGGATCAGCTCACCGGGCAGAGCCAGACCGATGTGCACTGCCTGCTGTGCCTGTTCGCGGGCGGCAACGCCGGGCCCCCCGCTTCGGTGCAACAGACCGCGCCGGCGGCGCCTCGTTACTGCGGCTATCGGTATCCCGTCTGCATCGGCCGCCTGACCCTTCACGCCGCCGCGTCCTATGACGCGCGCGGTCCTCCCGTCAGCTGAGACCCTCCCGGCCCGCTATCCGCGGGCCTGACCGTCGAGGTGCGTGCCGCTACCACGGCACGCATCTGCGTTC
Organism: Gammaproteobacteria bacterium; assembly: GCA_030037905.1. Taxonomy (GTDB): domain Bacteria; phylum Pseudomonadota; class Gammaproteobacteria; order Steroidobacterales; family Steroidobacteraceae; genus FEN-1191. The sequence continues at coordinate 10,609 of JASHPX010000176.1, read as the reverse complement.
CATGCCTCTGGGAGATCAGCCGGATGCTGCGTTACAAGACCCATCGACTTACGACAGGCGCCCTGTGCGCCTCGCTGCTGTTCGCATCGATACTGCCCGCGACGGCCTTCGCGCAGGGCGGCGATGCCGGCAGCGCGGATCAGCCCAGCCCGGGGGCCTCGAACACCTCGAACACCTCGAGCGCTTCGAGCGCCTCGACTCCTTCGAGCGCCAGCACTTCGAGCGCCAGCACGACCCCTGCAGCCCAGGGTACGAGCACCCAGGCCAATGGCTCCTCTCAGGCCAATGGCTCCTCTCAGGCCGTCCTGCCGGCGGTGGTGGTTACGGCCGAGCGGCTGAACCTCGAACGCTCCCAGATCGAGACGCAGTTGGGCGCGTCAATGGACACGATCAGCTCGGCGGCGATTGCCGCCCTGCCCGGCGGCGCAAACGTACAGATGAACCAGGTGCTGCTGCAGGCCCCCGACGTCGTACAGGACTCCTTCGGTCAGATTCACGTGCGCGGGGATCACAACGACGTGCAATACCGCCTCAACGGCATCATCCTGCCCGAGGGCATCAGCGTCTTCAGTCAGACGCTCGATCCGCGCGTCGTCGGCTCGATGAATCTGATCACCGGTGCGCTGCCAGCCGAGTACGGCCTGCAGACCGCCGGCATCGTCGACATCACGACCAAGGCGGGGCTGCTGCAACCCGGGGGCACCGTGTCGGTGTATGGCGGCAGTCACCAGACCGTGCAGCCTTCGGGCTGGTACGGCGGCAGCTCCGGCAACTTCAGCTACTTCGCCTCCGCAGACCTGTTGCGTAACGACCTCGGCATCGAGTCCCCCGATGCCAACCCCACACCGCTGCACGACCATACGACGCAGTGGCACGGACTCGGCTATTTCGAGGATATCCTCGGCGCGGACGATCGGCTGTCGCTGATTCTGGGTACCTCCAACGAGCAGTTTCAGATCCCGGATATCCACGGCGAGGAGCCTGCCGACGGGCTGTCCCTCGCGGATGACCCGTATCCCAACAGCGACTGCTCGACGCCGCAGGGGTGCTACCCGAGCTCCGATCTGAACGAGAACCAGCACGAAGTCACCGAATACGCCATCCTGAGCTGGCAGCACTCGGCCGGCCCGATCAACTGGCAGAGCTCGTGGTCCACGCGCTATACCAGTCTGGACTTCGAGCCTGATTGGGCGGGCGACCTGCTCTACAACGGTATCGCGCAGGACGCGTTCAAGAGCGATACCGCGTTTGCCTGGCAGACCGACGGCGCCTACAGGCTTTCGGCGAGCCACACGCTGCGCGCCGGCTTCTATCTGCAGCACGACGCCTCCATCAGCGATACCACCTCGCAGGTGCTGCCGGTGCTGCCCAATCCCAATCCGCTGACGCAGAACGCCTACTTCTATCCGGCGGGTGTGCCGATCAGTGATCTGCCCGAGACGGTCATCGAGGACAGCGATGAGCCGCAGGTCATCGAGAGCCTGTACCTGCAGGATGAATGGAAGCCGCTCAGCGACTTCACGGTGAATTACGGGCTGCGCTTCGATGCCTATCACGCCTACTCCAGCGGCAGCCAGCTCAGCCCGCGCCTGAATGTGGTCTGGCTGCCGCTGCCGGACACCACGGTGCACGGCGGCTACTCGCGCTACTTCACCCCGCCGCCGTTCGAGCTGATCGGCACCGAGACCTTCACCAGGTTCGCCCACACCAGCGCAGAGCCGCCCGGCGCCGTGACGCTGGACACCCCACCGATCGCCGAGCGCGCCAACTATTACGACTTCGGCGTGCAGCAGAAGCTGCTCGATCGTAATCTGACGTTGGGGGTGGACAGCTACTACGAGCAGTCGCAGAACCTCATCGACGAGGGACAGTTCGGTGCGCCGATCGTCCTGACGCCCTTCAACTATCGCTTCGGACGTATCGCCGGCCTGGAGCTCACCGGCGACTATGACATCCACGACCTGTCGGCCTACGGCAACCTGGCCTTTCAGACCGCCGACGGCAAGGACGTCGAATCCTCGCAGTTCAATTTCACCGCGCAGCAGCTCGCCTACCTCGAGGACAACTACATTCACCTCGATCACGAGGAGCGCGTCTCCGCCTCCGGCGGGGTCGCCTACGACTGGCTCGGCACGCGCTTCAGCCTCGACATGCTGTTCGGCACCGGGCTGCGCGATAATCTGCAACTGGTGCCACCGAGCCCCACGGTGCCCTATGGCATCAACATCCCCAACGGCGATCACACCCCCAGCTACACCGTCTGGAACTTCGGGGTGACGCACGCCATCCAGGACACGCTGGGTCCCCTGAACCTGCGTTTCGACATCGTCAACCTCTTTAATAAGGTGTACGAGATCCGCAGCGGCACCGGCGTCGGGGTGTTCCTGCCGCAGTACGGGGCGCCGCGCGGCTTTTTCGGCGGCATCTCGCAGGATTTCTGAGGGCCAGGCGGGGGCAGCGCGCCCAGCGGCCATGAGCGGTAGCACACGGGCAGCACACGGGCGGCATTTGGGTGCCCGCGCAAACGTGTCTTTCGTCACACCCCCGCCGCGGCGGCCCGCAAGGCTGCCGCCGGCGTGGGAAGCCATACCTCGGCGGCGTGTATAATTGCCGCCCTCGCCGACGTCTGCCGCGCCCGGCGCGCACCGCGCAGGGAGCCGCTCGGTGATTCTTTTGCGAACTCCACATTAAATGTTCTTAACTAGACACTGGTTGACGCTCAGTCGCCTTAACTATTCCCGGCGGTCCCCATCCGGTGCATGCAACTGCGGCCCGATGAAGGGGTCTTACGGTAACGCTTCCCTCGCCTACACACGGAATACTGCATGAGCTCGGACACTGCTCAGGACCCCGGTAGCGGCCCCGTCGACGAGACGCCCATGAGTCGCACCAAGAAGATCGTCTGGACGGCGGTCGTCGTGGTGGTCGTCGGCGCGCTCGGCTTCATCGTGCACGACCGCATCGTCTCGCAGAGGGGGGGTGGATCCGGGTTCGCCAACCCGGCCCTGCGCGCCGGCTTCGCCGCCCCGCTGGCGGTCGGGGTCGCCAAGGTGACGCGTGGGGACGTACCGATCACCATCGACTCGCTGGGCACCGTCACGCCGCTGGCGACCGTCTCCGTGCATCCGCAGGTGACGGGGCCACTGATCAAGATACCGTTCATCGAGGGCCAGACGGTCAAAGCGGGCGACCTGTTGGCCGAAATCGATCCTCGCCCCTTCCAGGCGGCCGTCGATCAGGACCAGGCGCAACTGCAGCACGACGAGGCGTTGCTCGACAACGCCAAGGTGGATCTGGACCGCTACAAGATGCTGGTGGCGACCAACTCGGTCGCCGAGCAGACCTATGCGACCCAGCAGGCCACCGTGCTGCAGGACGAGGCCACGGTAGTGTCCGACAAGGCGGCGCTCGAGTCCGCCAAGCTGAACCTCAGCTACTGCTACATCACCTCTCCGGTGGATGGCAGCGTCGGGCTGCGGCAGGTCGACAATGGCAACGTGGTGAGCGCCTACAGCAGCACCATCGCCGTGGTCACGCAGTTGCACCCCATGTCGGTGCTATTCACGATTCCCGAGGACGACCTCACGCAGGTGCTGGGGCGGCTGCGGCAGGGCGATAAGCTCGTAGCCGTGGCCTACGACCGCACCTTCACCACCAAGCTCGACACCGGCATGCTCGACTTCAACGACAATGAGGTCGACCCGACCACCGGCACCCTGAAGCTGCGGGCAATGTTCGACAACAAAACCCTGCAACTATTTCCGCAGCAGTTCGTGAATGTGCGCCTGACGCTCGACACACTGCACGATCAGATCCTGGTCCCCGGCTCCGCCGTTCAGACCGGCAGCTCCGGCACCTACGTGTACCTCGTGGACGAAGGAAGTGCGCCGGGTGCCAATGCCGCTTCGGCCGGCGCCCCGCCCTTCGATGATCCGCCCGGAGCTCCCGGCGCTGCCTTCAATGGGCACGCTCGCCGCGGCGGCTTCGGCGGGCGCCGCTTCCGCGGCGCGGGAGATTTCGGTGGGGCCGCCACAGGCCCGGTGCACATCGTGCACGTGGTTTACGTCACGACCGGCCCGAGCGTGGGCAACATGATCTCGATCCGCAGCGGCCTCTCTGTCGGCGAGACCGTGGTAGTCGACGGCGCCGAGCAGCTCAAGGACGGCGCCTCCGTGACCACCCCGGGGCTCGACCAGCCCGCGGCGCTCAACCAGGCCGCCGGTTCAGGATCCGGGACTGAGCAAGGCTCCCCGCAAGGGGCCGATGCCTCGCAGGGAGGCGATGCCTCGCAGGCACCCGCAGCCGCCGGTGCCGGCTCTCCCAGCGCAGCCCCTCGGCAGGGCCGTGGCTATGGCTACGGCGCTGGCGGGGCGCACGCGCATTTCGGCGCTGGCCACAGACACCGGGGTGCGGCAGGCCCGGCGGGCGCAGCAGGCGCGGCGGGCCTGCCTGGATCGGGCACCACCGGACCCGGCGCAGCCTCGGGCGCGCAGCCGGCATCGCAGCCTTAACACCCGCTTCAGCTCGCTTCAAGCGCTTCAGGTCGCCATGCTGAGCCCCTCACGCCCGTTCATCCTGCGGCCGGTGGCGACCTCGCTGCTGATGGCCGCCATCCTGGCCTGCGGCATCATCGGCTACCGCTTCCTGCCGCTGTCGGCGCTACCCGAGGTCGACTATCCGACCATCCAGGTGCAGACCTTCCTGCCAGGCGCGAGCCCCGACGTCATGACCACCACGGTCACCGCGCCGCTGGAGGTTCAGTTCGGCGAGATGCCGGGCCTCGACCAGATGACCTCGCGCAGCTCCGCAGGCGCCTCGGTCATCACCCTGCAGTTTGCCCTGGACCTCGATCTCGACGTGGCTGAGCAGGAGGTGCAGGCGGCGATCAACGCGGCGAGCAACCTGCTGCCGGCGGACCTGCCGGCGCCGCCGATCTACAACAAGGTCAACCCGGCCGATGCGCCCATCCTGACGCTCGCGGTGACTTCCACCGGCATGCCGCTCACCCAGGTCGAGGACCTCGCCGAGACGCGCATTGCGCAGAAGATCTCACAGGTGGCGGGCGTCGGCCTCGTGAGCCTGAACGGCGCGCAGCGCCCGGCCGTGCGCATCGAGGCGAACCCGGATGCTCTGGCGGCCTACGGTATCAACCTCGATGATCTGCGCACCACGATCTCCAACGCCAACGAGGATGCCCCCAAGGGCAGCTTCGACGGGGCAGCTCAGTCCTGGACCATCGATGCCAACGATCAGATCTCCACTGCCGCCCAGTACGCGGATCTGGTCGTCGCCTATCGCAATGGCGACCCGGTATTTCTGAAGGATGTCGCGCGCGTCACCCAAAGCGCTGAGAACACCCAGCTCGCCAGCTGGATGAACGGTACGCCGGCGGTGCTGCTGAACATCCAGCGTCAGCCGGGCGGCAACGTCATCGCGATCGTCAACTCCATCCTCCAGCTGCTGCCGCAGATCGAGTCGTCGCTTCCGCAGAACGTCCACATCACGGTGCTGACCGACCGCACCAATACCATCCGCGCCTCGGTCAATGACGTGCAGTTCGAGCTGGCGCTGGCGGTCGCGCTGGTGGTGCTGGTGATCTTCCTGTTCCTGCGGAACATCCCGGCCACGGTGATTCCGAGCCTGTCGGTGCCGCTGTCGCTGGTGGGCACGTTCGCCGTGATGTACCTGCTCGGCTTCAGCCTGAACAACCTGTCGCTGATGGCGCTCACGATCGCCTCCGGATTCGTGGTCGACGACGCCATCGTCATGATCGAGAACATCTCCCGCTACGTGGAGAAGGGCGACAAGCCGTTCGAGGCCGCGCTCAAGGGCGCCGGTGAGATCGGCTTCACCATCATGTCGTTGACGGTGTCGCTGATCGCGGTGCTGATCCCGCTGCTGTTCATGCGCGAGGTGGTCGGACGGCTGTTCCGCGAATTCGCCGTCACGCTGGGGATCTCCATTCTGCTGTCGGCCTGCGTATCGCTGACGCTGGTGCCGATGCTGTGCTCGAGGATGCTGAAGAGCCGCGAGGAGCAGGAGGCGCGCGGCCGCAACCGTGCGGACCTGGCCGCCGAGCGCGGCTTTCAGCGCCTCATCGGCTGGTACGACAGCGCGCTCGAGTGGGTGCTCGCGCACCAGCGGTTGGTGCTCTGGTTCGCGGTCGGCACGATCGGGCTGACCGTGTTTCTCTACGTCGCCATCCCCAAGGGCTTCTTCCCCGTGCAGGACACGAGCCTGCTGCAGGCCATGACCGAGGCCGCCCCGAGCGTGTCCTTCGATGCCATGGTACAGCGGCAGCAGACGCTCGCCGATGTGATCCGCCGCGATCCGGAGGTCGAGAGCCTCTCCTCGTTCATCGGCGTCGACGGCACCAACACCACGCTCAACGATGGGCGCATGATGATCAACCTCAAGCCCAAGGACGAGCGCAGCGACAGCATCGAAACCATCATGGCGCGGCTACGCCGGGAAACCGCGGGCGTGGCCGGCATCAGCGTCTACTTTCAGCCGGTGCAGGACCTCACGATCGACTCGACCGTGTCGCGCGCGCAGTATCAGTTCGTGCTCGGCTCGGCGAGCGACAAGCTGCTCTCGCCCTGGGTGCCACCGCTGCTGACGGCCTTGCAACGCGCACCGCAACTGCAGAACGTCTCCACCAACTATCTGGACAAGGGGCTGACCGCTCAAATCGAGGTCGATCGCGACACCGCCGCCCGTTTCGGCGTGACCGCCGCCACCATCGACAACGCGCTCTATGACGCCTTCGGCCAGCGCATCATCTCCACCATCTACGCGCAGTCGAACCAGTACCGCGTGATCCTGCAGGCGATGCCGAGCATGGAGGACACGGTCGCTGCGCTCAATACCATCTACGTACCCTCCGCCGGCGGCGGTCAGGTGCGCATGGACACGATCGCACACGTCTCGGTGGCGCAGTCGCCGCTCGAGCACGATCACCTCGGACAGTTCCCGGCCGCGATGTTCTCCTTCGACATCTCCCCGGGGGCATCGCTGCAAGCGGCCGTGCAGGCGGTACGCAACGCCGAGCAGGCCATCGGGCTACCGGCCAGTGTCACCACCACCTTCCAGGGCTCGGCGCTGGCGTTCCAGTCGGCCCTCTCGAGCGAAGTGCTGCTGGTGCTCGCGGCCATCGCCTCGGTCTACATCGTGCTCGGCGTGTTATACGAGAGCTTCATCCACCCCCTGACGATCCTGTCCACGCTGCCGTCGGCGGGCATCGGCGCACTGCTCGGGCTGATGGTCGCGGGGCTCGAGCTGAACATCATCTCGATCATCGGCATCATCCTGCTGATCGGCATCGTGATGAAGAACGCCATCATGATGATCGACTTCGCGCTCACGGCTGAGCGTGAGGGCGGCAAGTTGCCAATCGAAGCGATCCACCAGGCGGCGCTGCTGCGCTTCCGGCCGATCCTCATGACGACGGTGGCGGCGCTGTTCGCTGCGCTGCCGCTGATGCTCGGCACTGGCACCGGCTCGGAGCTGCGCTCGCCCCTCGGGGTCTCGATCGTCGGCGGCCTGCTGGTCAGCCAAGCTCTGACGTTGTTCACGACGCCGGTGATCTACCTGTTCTTCGACCGCCTGGCACAGATCGCACGGCACGGTCGACCCAAAAAGGTCGCCGAGGGCGCAGCCGGTGATTGGTCCGCAACGCCCGGACAGAGCGCGGGAGGTGCACTCGGCAGCCGTCCACAGCCGGCGGCGCCCCACAACTGAGCTCTGACAGGGCACGCATGAACATCTCCGCGCCCTTCATCCATCGTCCGGTCGCCACGACGCTGCTGACCCTCGCCGTGGCGGCCGCCGGCGCCATCGCGTTCTTCCTGCTGCCGGTCGCCCCGCTGCCGAACCTGGACATCCCGACGGTGATGGTCCAGGGCACGCTGCCGGGGGCGAGTCCCGAGACCGTGGCCACCAGCGTCACGACGCCGCTGGAGCGCCACCTCGGCGCCATCGCCGGGGTCACCGAGATGACTTCCTCGAGCTCGGTGGGCTCCGCGCGCATCGTGCTGCAGTTCGACATGAGCCGCGACCTCAACGGTGCGGCGCGCGACGTGGAGGCGGCGATCCAGGCCGCGCGCGTCGATCTACCCGCGACGCTGCGCTCGAACCCGACCTACCGCGAGTTCAATCCGGCCAATGCGCCGGTGATGATCCTGTCGCTGACCTCCCACACGCTCACTCCGGGACAGATCTACGATTCGGCCTCCACCATCATCCAGCAGAAGCTGCTGCAGATCGAAGGCGTCGGCGAAGTGGACATCGGCGGCGGCTCGCTGCCGGCGGTGCGCGTCGAGCTCAACCCGCGCGCGCTGTTCAAATACGGCATCGGCCTGGAGGATGTGCGCGCAGCGCTCACGGCTGCCAATGCCAATGCGCCCAAGGGCTTCCTCGAGGACTCCAAGGACCATTATCAGGTCTACGTCAACGACACCGCGCTGCATGCGAATGCCTACAAGCCGCTGATCATCGCTTACCGCAACAACGCGCCGGTACGGCTCGAGGACGTCGCCGACGTCTTCGACGGGGTGGAAAACGTCCGCAACCTCGGACTCGCTGACGGTCAGAAGTCGATTCAGGTCATCATCCATCAACAGACCGGCGCCAACATCATCCAGACGATCAAGCGCATCGAGGCTGTGCTGCCGGTGATTTCGGCGTCGATCCCATCGAGCATCAAGATCACCGAGCACCATGACCGCACCGCCACGATCCGCGCCTCGCTGCACGACGTGGAGTTCACGCTGCTGGTCTCCACGCTCCTGGTGATCTTCGTGGTGTTCGTCGCTCTGCGCAATCCGCGCGCCGCGCTGATCCCGGCGGTGGCGGTGCCGGTGGCGCTGATCGGCACGTTCGGAGCCATGTACCTGCTCGGCTTCAGTCTGGACAACCTGTCGCTCATGGCTCTGACGATCGCGACCGGCTTCGTGGTGGACGATGCCATCGTGATGCTGGAGAACATCTCGCGGCACAGAGAGAATGGCGTACCACCGTTCCAGGCGGCATTGCGGGGGGCGCGCGAGGTCGGCTTCACGGTGCTGTCGATGAGCCTGTCGCTGATCGCGGTGTTCCTGCCGATCCTGTTGATGACGGGCATCCTCGGAAAGCTGTTCCGCGAGTTCGCCGTGACCCTCTCGGTCGCGATCCTGCTGTCGCTGGTACTTTCACTGACCACCACTCCCTGCATGTGCGCGCACGTGCTCGGGGAGATGCGCGCCCGCGCCGGCTCGTGGCTGGATCGCTTTCTGGCGCTCATGGAGCGCGGCTTCAACTCCATGCGTGACTTTTACGCACACACGCTGCGCGCGGCTCTGGCGCATCCGCGGCTGGTGATCTCGATTCTCGGCGCTACGGTAGTGCTCAACGTCTACCTGTTCGCGGTGATCCCCAAGGGCTTCTTCCCGCAGGAGGATACCGGCAGCATCATGGGCAATCTGCGCGCCGACGAGGACGTCTCCTTCGAGGCCATGGAGAATCGCCTGGAGCAGGCCGTCTCCATCGTGGACAAGGATCCGGCGGTGGCCAGCGTCGTGGGCTTCACCAATGGCGGTGGCGGCTTCGGTGGTGGCAACACTGCCAATATGTTCATCGACCTCAAGTCTCTCTCGGCGCGTCACGGCATGAACTCGGAGGAAGTCATCGCGCGCCTGCGTGACGAGCTCAGCAGGCTCACCGGCGCGCGCTTGTTCCTGCAGGTGCAGCAGGACATTCGCGCCGGCGGCCGCCAGAGCAACGCCGAATACCAGTACACGCTTCTCGGTGATGACCTCCAGCAGCTCAATACCTGGGCGCCGAAGATCACCGAGGCGCTCAAGCACGTCCCCGAGCTCGCGGATGTGAGCTCCGATGAGCAGAACAGCGGCCTCGACGTGCGCCTGAACGTCGATCGCGCGACCGCCTCGCGGCTCGGGGTGGATCTGACCGACCTCGACAACACCCTGTACGACGCGTTCGGACAGCGACAGGTCTCGACCATCTACGAGGACATGAATCAGTATCACGTCGTGATGGAGGTCGAGCCGGATTTCTGGCAGAACCCAGCCACGCTGCGTGACGTCTGGATCAGTACCTCCGGCGGGGCACTGTCGGGCACGGAGTCCACCGCCGCCGCGGTCGGCGACTTCTCGATCGCCAGCCCCCCCGCCGCGGGCGGGGTGAGCTCCAGCGACACGGGCAGCGCATCCAACAGCGGCAGCGGAGCCCCCACCGGCACCACGGCGCTCACCAGCACCACCGGCGGGGCGGCGCTGGAGGCAGGAGCAGCCGCAGCCGCGGCCGCAGCCGCAGCGGCAAGCTCCACCGCAGTGGCCACCTCAACGCCTGGTGCGACGAGCACCACCACCTCCACCGAGACCGGGGTGACCCCGGCCGCGCAGGCGGCCGCCGAGGCCGCAGCCGCAGCGGCGAGTCTCTCGGCACAGGAGGCCAGCACGGCCGCCGCGAATCTCATCAACGCAGGTGGTGCCGCCAGCACGACGACGACCACCACCGCCCTGAACCTCGCCGCCCAAAACGCGCAGCTCAACGCACTCACCAACAGCGGCCGCGGCGCGGCCTCCACCGGCGCCTCGCTGAGCACCGCCTC
>JASHPX010000175.1 GCA_030037905.1 Gammaproteobacteria bacterium | reverse complement strand
GCCGCCTCCATCACGACGTAGTACTGATTGAGGTCCGTGTAAATGGTGGACACCTCGGCCTGCCCGAAGGCGTCATAGAGAGTGCTGTCCAGTAGCTGCGGGGTCAGTCCGAGACGTGCGGCGGTCGGCCGATCGTAGGTCAGCAGCACCTGCAGGCCGTCGTTCTGCTGATCGCTGTTCACGTCGGTGAATCCGGGTGCGCGGCGCGCCGCGTCCAGCAGCGCTGGTCCATAGCGCTGCAGCTGCTGCGGGGTCTGTCCCTCCAGGGTGTATTGATAGAGAGCGTTGCTCTGGCGGCCGCCGACGCGGATATCCTGCGCAGCCTGCAGGAAGGTGTTGGCCCCGACCACGCGCGCCAGTCTGGGACGCAGCCGCGCGATGATCTGCGTGGCGCTCACCTTGCGCACGCTCAGGGGCTTGAGCGCGATGTATACGAAGCCGCCGTTGGTCGTGCCCTGCCCTCCGGTGAAACCCATGACATTCTGCACACCCGGATCGGACTGAATGATGCGCACCACCTGCTGCAGAGCCGTGCGCATCGAGGCGAATGAGGCGTCCTGCGGCCCCTGCAGCCCGCCCGTGACCGCGCCGGTGTCCTGCAGCGGAAAGAAGCCTTTCGGAATGCGCACCAGCAGCAGCAGGTTGAGGGCTACCGTGGCGGCGAACACCAGCATGACCGGCAGCCGATGATCCAGCACCCAGCTCAGGCTGCGCCGATAACCCTCGCGCAGGCGCTCGAAGGCACGCTCGCTCGCCAGGAAGGCGCGCCCGTGCCTGATGTCCTTCTCGGGCTTCAGCAGCCGCGCGCACATCATCGGCGTCGTGGTCAGCGAGATGAGCATCGACAGCACGATCGCGCTGGACAGCGTGATCGCGAACTCGCGGAACAGGCGGCCGATGATGCCCCCCATCATCAGGATCGGTATGAACACCGCGATCAGCGAGATGCTGATGGACAGCACCGTGAAGCCGATCTCCCTGGCCCCCTGCAGCGCGGCCTGCCTCGGGCTGGCACCCGCTTCCAGGTGTCGCGTGATGTTCTCCATGACCACGATCGCATCATCGGCTACGAAGCCGGCAGCAATCGCCAGCGCCATCAGTGACAGGTTGTCGATCGAATAGTCGAGCAGGTACATGACCGCGCAGGTGCCGATCAGCGACACCGGCACGGCGACCCCCGGCACCAGCGTGCCGCGCACGTTGCGCAGGAACATGAACACCGCGGCAATGACCAGCAATACGGAGATCATCAGGGTGAATTCGATGTCTGTCACCGATGAGCGGATGGTCAGCGAGCGATCCAGCACCATCACCAGGTGATCGCCGCGCGGAATGACCGCCTGCAGCGCCGGGATCGCGGCCTTCACGGCATCCACCGTCGCGATGATGTTGGCCCCCGTCTGGCGGAACACCAGCATGTTCACCGCGGGCTTGCCGTCGAGGAAGCCGGCCTGCAGCAGCGTCTGCTGCGAGTCGGTCACGTTCGCCACATCCTGCAGCCTGACTGCCCCGCCGTCGTGATAGCCCACGATCAGCGGCCGGTAATCGACGGCCTTGGAGATCTGGTCGTTGGCGACAATATCGGCCACCAGCCGGCCGACGCCGAGCTGACCCTTGGCGATATTGGCATTCTGCGCCGCCACCGCCTGCTGCACCTGTGGGAGGCTCAGGCCGTAATGAGCCAGCTGCTCGGGATCCAGGTCGATGCGCACCGCGGGGGCAGAGGCGCCCACCACCAGCACCTCCCCGACGCCCGAGATCTGCGAGATGCGCTGCTCGATGACCGTGGAGGCCTCGTCGTAGAGCTGCGGCACGTCATAGATGTCCGATTGCAGGCCCAGAATCATCACGGGCGCTTCGGCCGGGTTGATCTCACGATAGGTCGGATTGCTGGGCAGGTTGCTGGGCAGATAGGTACGCGCCGCATTGATGGCCGCCTCCACGTCGCGCGCCGCGGCATTGATGTCGCGGCTCAGCGAGAACTGCAGCGTCACGGTGGTGGCGCCGAGAGTGCTGGAGGAAGTCATCTCCGTGAGACCGGAGATGTAGCCGAACTGCCGCTCCAGGGGTGTCGCCACCGAGGAGGCCATGATGTCCGGGCTCGCGCCCGGCAGGGACGCCGATACGTTGATCGTAGGGAAGTCCACGTTCGGCAGCGGCGAGACCGGCAGCACCTCGAAGGCCGCGAGCCCGAGGATTGCGAGCGCCGCGGTGAGCAGTGTGACGGCGATGGGGCGCTCGATGACGGCGTGCCAGGGATTCATGCCGGACCCGCGTCGGGCTCGAGCGGCTGATCTACGCCGGATCGGCGGCGCCCGAGACGCAGCCACAACGTATCGAAGAACACGTAGATCACCGGGGTGGTGTACAGCGTCAGAATCTGGCTGATGATCAGCCCGCCGACGATGGCCACGCCGAGCGGACGGCGCAGCTCCGAGCCCATGCCCGAGCCGAGCGCCAGCGGCAGACCGCTCAGCAGCGCCGCCATGGTCGTCATGAGGATCGGCCGGAAGCGCAGCAGCGCCGCCTCTCGCATCGCCTCGGCCGCACTCTTGCCTTCGCGGCGCTCGGCATCGAGGGCGAAGTCCACCATCATGATGCCGTTCTTCTGCACGATGCCGATGAGCAGGATGATGCCGATGATCGAGACGATATCCAGATCCAGCCGGAACAGCAGCAGCGCCAGCAGCGCGCCGACCCCGGCCGACGGCAGCGTCGAGAGGATGGTGACGGGATGAATGACGCTCTCGTAGAGCACCCCGAGCACGATGTAGACGGTGACGATTGCGGCGAGCAGCAACAGCCCCTCGTTCGACAGCGAGCTCTCGAAGGCTGCAGCCGTGCCCTGATAGTCGGCGATGACCCCCACCGGCAGGTGCGCCTGCCCGATCACGTGGTTCATGGCGCGCAGCGCCTGACCCAGCGAGTAATGTCCGGCGAGATTAAATGACACGGTCACCGCCGGGAATTGGCCCTGATGATTGATGCTCAGCGCCTCGCTTTGCATGCTCACGTGCGTGATGGCACTGAGGGGCACAGGGGTGGCCGGAGCCGCCGCGCTGCTGCTGGTGCCGGCGGCCGGCGCGGATGCCGCGGTGCTGTTGGAGGCGGCGCGCGTCGTGCCGCCGGCCGAGGTGTTGGCGCTGGAGGCCAGGCCCGTGGAGCTGCTGGCGGCGCTCAGGACGGTCGCGCTGCTCGCCGCGCTCGCCCCCGCTGAGAGCGCCGAGCTGAAGTTCACCGTGGCGGTGCTCGCGCCCGCGGTGGATGCGGCGCTGGAGGCCGTGGCGCTGAGCACCGAAGAGGGCGCACTGCCCACACCGGCGGCGAGCGTCGGGCTGAGCATGGCAGTGCCGGCTGCAGCGCTCACACCGGCGCCCGCACCAGCCGAAGAGCCCGCGGTGCTCGTGGCGGTGCTGGTGGCGGTGGGGCTGGTCACCGAGGACTCGATGTAAAGGTTATCCAGCTGCCGCGGGCTGCTCTGAAAGAGTGGCTCCGCTTCCAGGATCACGTGATACTGATTCACATCGGTATACATCGTGTTGATCTGGCGCTGCCCGAAGGCGTCGTACAGCGTGTTGTCGATGGTTTCAGGGGTAATGCCGAAACGCGCGGCGGTGGCGCGGTCGATGTTCAAATCCACGGCCAGGCCATCGTTCTCCTGATCGCTGACCACGTCGGCCAGCTGCGGCAGCGTCTGCAACCTGCCCACCAGTCGATCGGCCACTGTCGTGAGCTGGCCCTGGTTGGGATCCTCCAGGGTGAACTGGTACTGGGTGCGCGTGACGCGATCGGCCACGGAGATGTCCTGCACCGGTTGCATGTACAGACGGATGCCACGCACCTGCGCGAGACTCTTGCTCAACCGCGCCATCACGACGGAGGCGGAAGAGCGCTGACCGATCGGTTTCAGATCGATCTCGATGCGGCCGCTGTTCAATGTGGTATTGGTGCCGTCGGGGCCGATGAACGAGGCGGTGTCGGCGACCGCGGGATCCGCCAGGATGCGCCGGACCAGCGCCTGCTGCTCGCGCGACATCGATGCAAACGAGATGGCGCCGGGCGCCTGGGAGATGCCCTGGATGATCCCGGTATCCTGGGTGGGGAAGAAGCCCTTCGGAATCACCAGGTACAGCACCACGGTCAGCGCCAGCGTGCCCAGCGCCACCAGCAGCGTTGCGTTGCTGTACTCCAACACCACCTCCAGGGTGCGCCCGTAGAACCTGATGGCCGCCTGGAAGGCCCGCTCGGTGCTGCGATAAAAGCGGCTGCGCGTCTGCGCGGCACGGTGGCGCAGCAGCCGCGCGCACATCATCGGCGTGAGCGTGAGCGAGACCACCGCCGACAGCGTGATGGTCACGGCCAATGTGATCGCGAACTGCCGGAACAGCCGGCCGGCGATCGATCCCATGAACAGCAGCGGAATCAACACGGCGATGAGTGAGGCCGTGAGCGCCAGGATCGTGAAGCCTATCTGCTCGGCGCCTTCCAGCGCCGCCTTGAGTGGGGTCTCTCCGGCCTCGATGTAGCGCGTGATGTTCTCGATCATGACGATGGCGTCGTCCATGACGAAGCCCGTGGAGATGGTCAGGGCCATCATCGTCAGATTGTTCAGGCTGAAGCCCGCCAGGTACATCGCCCCACAGGTGCCGATCAGCGACAGCGGGATCGCCACCGTCGGTATGATCGTGGCCGCCAGGCTTCGCAGGAACAGATAGATGACCAGCACCACCAGCACGATGGCGAGCAGCAGCTCGAATTCCACGTCCCTGACCGAGGCACGGATCGAGGTGGTCCGGTCCGTCAGCACGCGCACGTGCACGGCCTTGGGCAGCGTGCTCGTGAGCTGTGGCAGCAGCTTCTCGATGCTGTTGACGACCTCGATGGTGTTCGCCGAGGGCTGGCGCTGGATGTTCAGCAGCACCGCCGGGCTCTGATCCGCCCAGGCGGCCAGATCCGTGTTCTCCACGCCGTCGATGACGTGCGCGACGTCCTTGAGCATGACGGGCGCGCCGTTGCGGTAGGCGACCACCACCGAGCCGTAGTCGCTGCTCGTCTGCAGCTGATCGTTCGCATTGATCGTGTAGGCTTTCGCGGGCCCGTCGAAGTCTCCCTTGGCGGAATTGAGACTGTTGCCGACCAGGGCATCGCGCAGATCCTCCATGTTGATGCCGTAGGCCGCCAGCGCCGTGGGGTTCGCCTGGATGCGCACGGCGGGCTTCTGCCCGCCGGCGATGCTGACCAGTCCGACCCCGGGGACCTGCGAGAGCTGCGGCACGAAGCGCGTGTCGGCCAGATCTTCGACCTGCGAGAGCGGCATCTCACTGGAGGTCAGCGCGAGCGTCAGCACGGGCGCGTCGGCCGGATTGGACTTGCTGTAGACCGGCGGGGTGGGCAGGTCCGAGGGCAGGAAGCTCTGCGCGGCATTGATCGCGGCCTGCACTTCCTGTTCGGCGACGTCGATGTCCAGCGAGAGCTGAAACTCCAGCACGATGACCGAGACACCACTCGCACTGGTGGAGGTCATCTGGCTCAAGCCTGCGACCTCGCCGAACTGGCGCTCGAGCGGCGCGGTCACCGCCGAGGCGACCACGGCCGGGCTGGCGCCCGGGTAGAACGTGAGCACCTGCATGGTCGGATAGCTGACCTCGGGCAGCGCCGCGACCGGCAGCTGCGTATAGCCGACCACGCCGGTCAGAAACAGCGCCGCCATCAGCAGCGCTGTGGCGACCGGTCGGGTGATGAACGGTCGCGAAGGGCTCATCGTGCAGGCCCGCTCGGGGCCGAATAGCTCACGCGCACGCCGTTCTCGATGCGCTCGAAGCCGCTGGTGACGACGGTAGCGCCCGCGGACAAACCGCTCACCGCGCTGTTCTGATCGTCGCTGGCGAGCACGTTCACCGGCTGCACGGCGACGGTATTGCCGGCGCGCACCACGTAGAGAAACGTCGCGGTGCCGTTGTACTGAACGGCTGCAGCGGGCACGAGCGTCACCTGCTGCAGTGTCTGCAGCAGCAGGCGCGCATTCACGAATTGGTTGGGAAACAGCGCCAGATTCTGGTTGCCGAAGCTGGCACGGAACTTCACGGTGCCGGTGGTCGTGTCCACCTGGTTGTCGAGTGCCGTGAGCATACCGTTGCCCAGCAGACGCTCATCGGAGCGATCGAAGGCATCTACCTGCAATTTTTTACCCGCGCGCAGCTGCGCCTGCACCTGCGGCAACTGGTCCTCGGAAACGTCGAACACCACGGTGATCGGCTGCAGCTGCGTGATGACCACCAGCGTCGAGCCGCTGCCGGCGAATACCGTGTTGCCTGGATCCACCAGACGCAGACCCACCAGGCCGGTGATCGGCGAGACGATATGACAATACGAGAGCTGCACGCGGTCGTAGGCCACCGTTCCCTGATCGGCCTCGACGCTGCCCTCGTCCTGCACGACGAGCTGCATCTGATCCTGCAGCTGCTGTCTGGAGATGCCGTTGCGGGCAAAGGCGGCCTGGTAGATTGCCAGATCGTTGCGCGCCTGCGCGAGCAATCCCATATCGTGCTGCAGAGTGCCCTCGGCCTGCATGAGCATGCTCTGGTAGGGTCGAGGATCGATGTCGATGAGAGCGGCGCCGCGCTGGACGATCTGGCCTTGCTGATAGTGCACGGCCATGATCTGTCCGCTCACCTGGCTGTAGACGGTGACGGTATAGACCGGTGTCACGGTGCCGAGCGCGTCGACATAGACGTTCATGTCGCCGGTGCGCGCCTGAGCTACCGAGACCGCCGCAGGCTGGGGAACAGCAGGTTTACCGCCGCCGCAGCGCGTAAGCGTGAAGACCAGCACGAGCGCCACCACCAGCAGCACGAGCGCCAGAATCCAGCGCCGGCCCCGAGACCGCTTCACCGCATGGCTGGGAGCCTCGGGCGGCGCTGCAGCCTCGGGCTGCACGGCGGGCTCTGCGGCGCCGGATACGGCGCCGGATACGCCTTCAGCTTGCGACGGGCCGGTGTTGCGATCTGCCTCGCGGGCCATGCGCTCCCTTTTTCTGGCACGCTGTCATTCTGGGAGATTTCTGCGTAAAAGTCCGGCCCCGCGGGGCCGCTCCCGCGTAGTTATAGGCGAGCGGCACTGTTGCGGCTTGGAGCCAACCTCCTAAGCATCTGTCGGTGGCGTCCGATGCGCCGCCGTCAAATGCATTGCCGGCGTGCACGGGAGCCACAGCGGCATCGCTACACCGCCAGCAGCTTCGGATCGATCGGCAGCGAGCGGATGCGCTTGCCGGTCGCCGCAAACAGCGCATTCGCCAGCGCCGGCAGCGCCGGCGGCAGCGTCGGCTCACCGAGCCCCGTCACCGTGTTGTCGGTGATGCGGAAGTGCACCTCCACATCCGGCGCCTCGCGCATGCGGATCGGGCTGAACGTGTTGAAGTTGGCATTGACCACGGCGCCGTTCTCGATCGTGATCGCCTCGTGCAGCGCGACGCCCAAGCCGTCGAGCACCGCCCCCTGCGCCTGCTGATAGGCGCCGGCCGGATTGACGATCTGGCGACCCACATCGGCCGCCACCCACACCTTGTGGATGCGCGGTACGCCGCGCTCATTGACGCTCGCCTTGACCACCTCGGCGACGTAGCCGAAGTGGCTGTAACAGAAGGCGATGCCCATGCCCGTACGCGGCGGCAGCTGCCGCCGCGCGCTGCCCCAGCCGGACTTCTCGGCCACCAGCTGCAGCACCCCGCGCACGCGTCCGGTGTCGTACCCCGGGATTCTCATACCGAGGAACGGTGGGGCAGCGGGGAACACGCGTGGCGGCCCGAGCAGATCCAACCGAAACTCGAGCGGGTCGCGTCCGGCGGCGACGGCAAGCTCGTCGATGAAGGACTCGAACGCAAACGCCATGCCGTTATAGACCGGATCACGCAGGTAGCCGGTCGGAATTCCGGACTTCATGACCGACTGACCAAACTGCAGGTTTGGCACGAGGCTCGCCGGAAACAGGTCCGGCTCGAGATTCGCGGCGAGCGAGGGTTTGCCGTCAGGTCCGACGGTCACGAAGTGATCGCTGAACGCCACGAGCCTGCCCTGCGCATCCAGAGCACCGCGAAAGTGATGGAAGCCCGCGGGCCGGTAGATGTCGTGCTGGATATCCTGGCGGCGATTCCACAGCAGCTTCACCGGCTTACCGATGCGCTGTGAGATCGCCGCAGCCTCCACGCTGTAGTCGTTGTCACCGCGGCGGCCGAAGGCCCCGCCCACGCGCGTCATGTGCACGGTGATCTTGCGCGCATCGATGCCGAGCGTGGTGGAGATGAGCTGCTGCGCATCACCCGGGTTCTGCGTCGGGCTCCAGATCTCCATCGTGCCGTCGGGTTTGGCGTACGCCGTGCAGTTCATCGGCTCGAGCGGCACGTGCGCCAGGAAGGGATATGTGTACGAGGCCTCGAGGATCTTGCTCGCGCCGTAGAACGCGCGGTTCACGTCGCCGTCGTCGCGCAGGATCTGCTGCGGAGTCTGGCCCGCCAGGGCGGCCGCCTCGCGCGCAAATCCGGCGCTGCTCGTGGATGAGGCCGGATTGTCGGCCCAGCGCACCTGCAGCCGCTCGAGCGCCTTGTTCGCCTGGTGCCAGCGATCGGCCACGATCGCCACGCCATCGACCAGCCCGTGCGTGAACACCGCCGCCGGATCGCCGTGGATGATGAAGGCATCGCGTACGCCGGGCAGCGACTTGATCTCATCGAGATTGGCGCCGAGCGCCCGACTGCCAAACACCGGCGCCTTCTCATAGACCGCGTAGAGCATGCCGGGGACGCTCTGGTCGATGCCGAACAGCGGCTCGCCCGCGAGTACGCGCGGCGCATCCACCTGCGGGGTGAAGCGCCCGATGATCTTGTAATCCTTCGGATCCTTGAGCTTCACGCTCGCCAGATCCGGGGCCGGCAGCCGCGCCGCGCGGCGCGCGAGCGCCCCATAGCTCGCCGAGCGTGCGCTGGCGCGATGCCGCACGACGCCCGCTTCGGTCCCACACTCCTGCACCGGTACACGCCACGCATGCGCCGCGGCCTGTATCAGCATCTGCCGTCCCGCCGCTCCCGCGCGCCGCAGGGGCTCCCAATTCATCGGGGTGGAGAAGCTGCCACCCGAGAACTGCGCTCCGTACAGTGCCGGATTCAGCGGCGCATACTCGGTGCGCACCTGCGACCAGGCCACATCCAGCTCCTCGGCGATCATCATCGGCAGAGAGGTCTTCACGCCCTGCCCCATCTCCGGGTTCTTGGCCATGATGGTCGTGGTGCCATCGGCAGCGATGCGGATGTAGGCCGTCAACGTGGTGTCGGCCTGCGCTGCGGCCCCACGGGCCGCCTCGCCTGCGGCGTGCCGCGCCACATCCTCCGGACTCGCCTCGGCGAGCCCGGGCAGACTGATGGCCAGCATCAGTCCGCCGCCGGTCGTCAGGCTCGCGCGCAGAAACGCTCGACGCGACAGTTCCGAGGGCGCCCGCGACTGCGCTGCCGGCAGACCCGCTGCCGGCAGATCCACCGCATTGCTCTTCCTGTAGGCCATGGCTTCTCCTCGAGGCCGCGACGCCCCGGAGGGCGCCGGACCCTTACATACTCACCCGAGCAGCTCGACCGGATTGATCGGCAACTTGCGAATACGCTTGCCGGTCGCGGCGAACAGCGCGTTGCACAGCGCCGGCGGCGCCGGCGGCAGCGCGGGCTCGCCCAGTCCGGTCGGCGGATGATCGGTGATGTTGAAATGCACTTCGACCGGTGGCGCCTCGCGCATGCGCAGCAGCGGATCGGTATTGAAATTCGCCTGCTCGACGCGGCCGCCGTCGAAGGTGATGCGCTCGTGCAGCGCCTGGCTCAGGCCGTCGAGGATACCGCCCTGCACGATGTTATAAGCGCCCGCCGGATTGACGATCTGCCGGCCGACGTCGGCCGCCACCCACACCTTGTGGATCCGCGGGACGCCGCTCTCATTGACGCTCGCCTTGACCACTTCGGCGAAGTAACCGAAGTGGCTGTAGTAGAACGCGAGCCCCATGCCGGTACCGCGCGGCAGTTGCTGGCGGCCCCAGCCGGATTTCTCCGCCACCAGCTGCAACACGCCGCGTACACGACCGGTGTCGAACGGAGGGGACTGCATGCCGAAGCGCGCCGGTGGCGCAGGCAACACCCGCGGCGGTCCGTACAGGTCCAGGCGAAACTGCAGTGGATCGACGCCGCCGGCGTGCGCCAGCTCGTCCATGAACGACTCGAAGGCGAACCCGAGCGCATTGCTGCCGGGGGCGCGCATCGGGCCGGTGGGCGCCCCGAGCTGGATGATCGATTGACCATACTCCAGATTCGGCACGAAGTTGGCGGGCGGCTGATCCGGCGCCATATCCGCGCTGCCCGCGACCTTCTCTCCCTGACCGAAGGTGACGAAGTGATCCCGGAAGGCGATGAGTCTTCCGTGCGCATCCAGCGCCGCCTTGAAGTTGTGGAAGCCGCCCGGCCGATAGATGTCGTGCTGAATGTCCTGCCGCCGATTCCACAGCAGCTTGATGGGCCGGCCGGTCAACTTGGAGATCATCGCCGCCTCGACCATGTAATCGTTGCTCAGGCGCCGGCCGAAACCGCCGCCGCAACGGGTCATGTGCACGGTGATCTTTTTGGCATCCAGGCCCAGCGTGGCCGCAACCAGCATGCGCCCTGAAGCCGGGTTCTGCGTCGGCGCCCAGATCTGCGCGCTGCCGTCCGATTTGACGTCGGCGGTGCAATTCATCGGCTCGAGCGGCACGTGCGCGAGAAACGGATAGGAGTACGCGGCTTCCACGACCTTGGCCGCGCCATAGAAGGCGCGCTCCACGTCGCCGTCGCGGCGCAGGATCTTGGCAGGTGCGCCGGCTGCGAAGGCGCTCGCCTGCTGATCGAAGCTGCGTGTGCTCTGCGCCGAGACGGGATTGTCGGACCACTGCACCTGCAGCCGCTCGAGCGCCCGGTTGGCCTGGTGCCAGCGGTCCGCGACGATCGCCACCCCGTCCACCAGGCCGAGCGACAGCGTCGCGCGTGGATCATTAGCGTGCACGATGAAGGCGTCACGAATGCCTGGCAGCGCCTTGATCGCGTCCAGGTTCGCGCTGACGACTTTGCTGCCGAACACGGCAGACTTCTCATAGACCGCATACAGCATGTTCGGCAGCGTCTGATCGATGCCGTACAGAGGCTCGCCCGCGAGCACGCGGGGGCTATCCACCCCGGGGGTGAACTTGCCGATGATGCGGTAGTCCTTCGGATCCTTGAGCGTGACCGCCTTCAAATCCGGCGGCGGCAACCGCGCGGCGCGATTCGCGAGCGCGCCGTAAGTGAGCGTACGGCCGCTGTGCACGTGCCGCACGACGCCCTGATCGGTGGTGCAGTCGCTCACCGGCACGCGCCAGCTGCGCGCCGCGGCCTGCAGCAGCATCTGCCGCCCTGCCGCGCCCACGCGCCGCAGGGGATCCCAGTTCATCGGCGTGGCGAGGCTCCCGCCGGCGAATTGCGGGCCGTAGAGCTGCGGATCGAGCAGCGCCTGCTCGGTCATGACATTCTTCCAGGCGACGTCCAGCTCCTCGGCGATCATCATCGGCAGCGAGGTCTTCACGCCCTGGCCGATTTCGGGATTCTTGGCCATGATGGTCGCGGTCCCATCCGGCGCAATGCGAATGTAGGCGTTGAGCTCAGCTTCCGGGTCGGCCGCTGGCGCGTCGGGTCGCGCTTCGGCAACTCGGGGAATGTTCAGCGTGAGCATGAGCCCGCCACCGGCCGCGAGGCCTGCGCGCAGGAAGGCCCGGCGCGTCAGATCACCGCCGCTGCTGCCCCCGTCCATCTCACACCTCCCGCGTGTCGGCGGTGGGCAGCCCCGCCGCCTGCTTGATCGCCGCACGGATGCGAATGTAGGTGGCACAGCGGCACAGATTGCCGCTCATCGCCTCATCGATGTCCTGATCCGTGGGCCGCGGATTTCTCTGCAGCAGCGCCGTGGCCGCCATCACCTGCCCGCTCTGGCAGTAGCCACACTGCATCACGTCCAGCTCGAGCCACGCCTGCTTGACGCGCCGGCCCACCTCGCTGCCGTCCACCGCCTCGATGGTGGTGATCTGCCGGGTGCCCACACGCGAGATCGGGGTCACGCACGAGCGGGTGGGCATGCCGTCCAGATGCACCGTGCAAGCCCCGCAGAAGCTCTCCCCGCAGCCAAACTTGGTGCCCTTCAGATCCAGCTCATCTCTGAGCACCCACAGCAGAGGCGTATCCGCCTCCACATCCACCGTGCGCTGCTCACCGTTGACCGTGATCGTGTAGGCCATGGACATCACCTCAGGTCCCAGCCCCCGGAGGGTGCCGGACCACTTGTTTCCTCTTCTAGAAGCCATGCGCGCCGCCCGCGCTCGAGCCGGCGGTGCTCCCCGAGAATACCAGACTGTCGGCGCTCATGCCGCCTCGGCCCGCGCGGCGTACCCGCGGCGTAGCCCGGGAAGCGGCCATACCCATGGACGATGAGGACACCTTCGAGGGAATTGATCTGATCAATTCCCTCGAAGGTGTCCTCGTCGTCTATGGGCGTGCCCCGGTAAGCGGCTGTGTCACCACGGGTGCCGCCACAGACGCCACCACGGGTGCCGCCACGGGCACTGTCTGGCGTCGGCGGCGCAGACCCCGATGCAGCAGGAAGGCCGCCGGTGCACACAGACCGATGACCCAGTGAATGCTGGAGATGAGCATCTCGGGTCGGTCCGCTTCCACGTAATAGAGCAGGTAGCCAGTGAGGACCAGCAGGCTGAACGCCGTCACGAACAGCAGTCCGGAACTGCGCCGCAGGCCGGCTGGCCAATTGCGCTGCACGTGAATGGCGCTCATATAGCCGAGCAACCAGGTCGCCAGCGTCGCGGTGCCCGCGTGCAGATACAGCCACCACACCTGCAATGGATTTTCCGACACACCGATGTCGGTGTGGCGCAGCATGTAGTGGTCGAACGTCCAATACAGCACGCCCGATGCCCATACGCTGATGCCGATGACATAAAGCGCCCAGCGAATTCGCGGGCTGGGGCGCGAGGAACCGGCCGGGGCTGGCGGTACAGTGGCGATGACGAGATCCCCCGATACGTCTGCGCCGGATGATAACGCGCAGCCCTCAGGAAAGGGGGGTGACGCGCGCTGGCCGCTGCCGCAGCGCCTGCGGCATGGCCTGACGGCCCTCCCGGCTCCATACTGTCACGCTCCTCGCCGAGGGACCGGGTATGTCGTTCGCTCGCATTGGACGCAGATTCATCCGCGCCGCTGGAGTCGGTGCCGCAGCCCTGGCCGCGGCCCTGGCCGCAGCTACAGTGGCGCTGGGAGGCGCGCCCGCGCCCGCGCCGCACACGCCGACCGATGACACGGTCGACCAGCTCTACGGCTATCGCATCGCCGATCCGTATCGCTGGCTCGAGAACGGCAATGATCCGGCGGTGCAGGCCTGGAGCCGCGCGCAGGCCTCACGCGCCCGCGCCTA
>JASHPX010000174.1 GCA_030037905.1 Gammaproteobacteria bacterium | reverse complement strand
CGCTTTTCGTTGACCTTCTTCGCGACGGCATCGACGACGCTCGGCGTGAGCAGCTTCTTCGCAACGCCGTTCAGTTCCCTGGCCCATGTGATCGCGGCGGCTGGCTCGGGAAGCCCGGTGAAACGGCTGGAGAGCTGATAGACGTCCACGAGCTTGTCGAGCTCGCGCACGGTGATGCCGAGAATGTTCGCGGCGCTCGCGCGACCGACGAGATCGACGAGGCGGTAAGCGACCATTTCCTTTTCGCGCGCGTCCCATTCCTTGCGCTGGCGGTGAATGTAAATCCAGACGCGAAGGCGCTCTTCCTCTTCAAGCGTCCGGTCCGTGATCTCTACGGGCAGCGTGCGCAGGGCCTCCCGGCCTTGTTCAACGAGAACCTTGGTGTTGGTCCAGCGACGGTCGCCGTCGATGATCCGGTACTTGTTCTCAAACTCCGGGTGCGGTTCAACGAGCAGCGGCTCAAAGACGCCTTCATTGGCAACGATCTGGCGCTGTAACTCTACGTCTTCTTTCGGCCCCATGCGCGGCTGATTTTCGTTGGGCAGCAACTCGTCAACATCAAGCTTCGCCGGGCGCGTGCGCAGAACGTTGCGCCCGAGCCGGCGCTCTTGGAGGCCGATGATCGCCGCGCGCTTTGGGGATGAAGGCTTATTTCCGGCGGGCAAGGTCATGCGGCGCCGCCGTCCTCAATGATGTGGTCAATCGCAGAGCGGTAGTCGGCGTGGGTCTTCTGCGCCTCTTTGAGCAACTGGCCGCGCTTCTTCCAGACGAGATTATGCGTCGTCACCTCCTTCGCATCGATCTCGAGGAGTTGCTCGTTGATCAACTCGGATCGGTTGAACAGTTGGCGGCAGCGGTCGGAGTTGATGAACTTGTAAAGCGCCTCGGTCTTCGAATTCTTTTCCTTCGCACTCAGCCGCAGGCGGTAAGTCTGGATGATGTGCTCGCGCAGAAGCCGGACGACCTCCACGGCGCGCGCAGGGTTCAGCACGACGACGCCCTCACGCACGGCGAATTGCCGCGCGCCGCTCGGGAACTCGGCGGTGGTAAGGACCGCGTGATCGGCGTGCGCGGCGAGCTGGTCGGTCTTGAGCTTGGTCACGAAGGAATTGCGCCACTTCGCATGGTTCTTTGAATCGTAGACGATCAAGCCGTAGAGCTGCCCGTTGTGGCGGACTTCGTGACGGATATCGGCGCCCGGTTGCCCCTTCTTTATGCGCGTGATCTTGTCCCCGTCATCATCGAAGTTCTCGCGCAGGGCCTCATAGAGATCGACCTCCGCGCCTTCGCCGAGGCTGTCCGCGGTCTTCTCCTCCAGTTGGCGCTTGAGAAGTTCAACCTGCCTCTGAAGCTTCTGGTTCTTCCCGAACTCATCGGCCTTCGCTTTGGCGATGGCGTCGGATTTCTCTTTGTCGAGGGCCTCGCGCTGCTCGGCCAGCGCCTTCGTCGTCCGCGCCTTGATCTGCGCTTCCTGTTCATCCTTGAGGCGCTTGATGCGCTCCTCGGCGGCGGTCTTTTCCCGCTGCGCCTTCGCGGTCGCCTGTTTAGCCTTCGACAGTTCCTCGTTCATTTCCGCCGTCGTCTGCTGCTTGACTTCAAGCCGGATGACTTTCTCGCGCTCAGCGGCTTCGGCTGCCGACTGGCGCTTCGTCTCCTCAACCTTACTGGTCATTTCCTGCGCGAACTGGTTCCGGAGGCGCTGCTCCTGTACCTGCGCCGCCTTCTGTTCGTGCTCGCGCAGCTTCGCTTGCAGCTCAGCTGCCGTAAGATCGTGCGGCAAAGTCTGGTTGCAGAGCGGGCAGCGCTCCTCGCCCGTATGCGTGTGCGGCGTGCGGATGGCATCGATTGTGGCTTCCGGTCTGGCGACCATGAGACCCCTCCTCGAATCGGCTGGCTATTTTGTCCTATTTTGTCCTATAATCGTCAGCTGTCAACCGAAATCTACGGATAACAAAGGGACGGCAGGGACATGGGTGTACCCCGCACGCTAATCGCGTTCGCCTACGTTGCAGATCAGTTTGCGCGAACAAACGACATTGCAGCGGGCCTGATACCGCTCTTTGCGCCACTAATTTCCGCCAGGGCCAGCAAACCCTTTGAGCCAAATCAATTCGCCTCGGACGTGAAACAGCACTACGACCTTGATATGCATCCGTACGTGGCGGAGGAGCTTGCACCCGCCATGGCGCGACATGGCTATCTGGATATGCACCGTGTGGGTAGCGTTGTTCACTACGTCAATCGAACGATAAGCCTCCCGGAACCACCGGTATCTGAGGGCCAGCTTCAGGACCTTGTAGAAAGGTTCATCGCTTTCGCCACACCGTTCCTCGACAAGACCGGTTTGTCCGTCGACAAAGCTGTCCTTGAGACCGCGCTATTCGATCGCCTGATCCGACCAGATTTCATGAGTCTGGTCCTTCGTCCTGACTCTGAGGCCGCCGGACTGCGAACGATTCAGTTACCCAAAGATCGGGCCGCGAGTGCGCCTCCGCCCGGCAATGAGGAACACTACGACTATCTGGTGGCGAGATTCATCTTGTCCCTGCATGAGAAGAGCGCCCCTCAATTGAATGCGCTGGTTGCGGCTACCAGCGGCGCACTGGTCGCCGAAGTTGTGCTTGACCTTCAACATCCACCGAAGCCAGGAGAGTCATTGGCTGGCATAAACGTCGCCATCGATTCTCCCCTGCTTCTCGATGCGCTGGGCGTCGGGCTCGACGGTGCCCAAGAATACGCGAGGCAATTGTTGGTTCTAGTTGTAAAGGCTGGCGCGAAGCCCGTCGTGTTCGACGCCACGATCGAAGAAATGCGTCGCGTGGTTAGCTCGACGCTCCAAGCATATGACGGGAGACAATTTCTTCACGGTCCGCTGGGAGTCAGGATGCGAGGCGATGCCGCCCTGGCAGCATACGCGCGAGCAATTCTCGGCACTCTCCCTGAAGATTTGGCGCGCCTTGGAATTGAACGATACAACTTCTCCAACATTGACCGCGCCGCGCGAAGCAAGTTCTTTCTACCAAAGTTCGAAGATAATCTCGCACAGCATATCGGCGACTACCCCACCGAAGCAGCGCGCCTCCACGACGCGCGCGTAGTGTCCGACGTTCTGCGAATTCGGGGAGGCGCCAAGCCGCAAGGACTGCGCGGTGCAGAGATTGTCTTCGTAACCAGGAATACGAGGCTCGCAAAGCTGACGCGTCGGTACCTGAATGAAGCAGCACTGGCCGCCCGCGACTATTTTCCGCCCTGCATCACAGACAGGTATTTAGCCGGTGTTTTATGGATAACGACTGGAGGCGGAGGAGACACCCTGTCACGGCTCCGTCTGATTTCTAACTGTAGCGCGGCAACTATGCCCCGCCGGGATGTTGTGACGCGGATGCATAGGGTTCTCGAGGGAATGAAGCCAGAGTTGGTCGAGCGCTTCAATGCACTGATGACCAATGAGCGAGCCGAGCACTTTTTGATGGACAGGACGCTTTCGGACGCAACTCTTATCACACAGCAGAACTACGAAGAAATTTACAGAGACATTGAGGAAGTGGCTGCTGAGCGCGTTAGGCGACGCAAGGACGCGGAACTAGAGGCCATGAGGGCACAGCACGCAAGGACCGTCGAACAGCAGCAGAGCCAGATCATCGAGGAGTCGGCTCGTGCGGTCCGGCTTGAGGTTGAACTACGGGAGAGGGACCTTTCAGCGAGAGAGGCGCATCGTCAGGCACAAGAAGCAGCCGATAGGCTTTCCGAAAGCGAACGCCGCTGGGCCACGGCGTGCATGCGAGCTGGTGGCCGCGCCGGCCTGTTCGCCTGGCTAGTCGTAGTGATGGGAATTGGGCTCTTGTCAGGCGGCGCGGCGGCACTCGCAGGGAGCAGTGCGGAGGCGCGTGTGATCACCGGTGTTGTAACCTTCTTCGGCGTATTTTGCGGTCTGCTAATCGGAAACAAGTACTGGCCCAGCAACCCGTTAGAAGGCTGGATAGAGGGACGACGGCAACAAGCCTGCGACCAATTTGCTTACGACCACGGCATACAGGATATCGTCGAGAAGTTCGCATTCGACTGGAGTCTCCGCGAGGCGCGCCTAAAACCGTCAGAGTTGCCAGCTAAGTCCGGTTCAGTCTGAGAATCTTCCTAGGGGGACAAGCGCGGGGTGGAGCGCCGGTTTCCCCCAGCTGAAAAATATGTGGCCGCCATGAATTCCATTCTCGAAAACGCAGTTCAATCTCTGCAGATCGGAATTGAAGACTTCCGATCGGAGGATCGGCGTCGAGTTCTGTCAGCCGTCCGTAACCTTACGGCGGGTGTCCTACTGCTATTCAAAGAGAAGCTCCGCCAGCTTTCGCCGCCCAATTCCGGTGAAGTTCTCATCAAACAGAAGAGTCGAATCATTAAAGCGCCAGACGGCAGCATTCAGGTCCTAGGCGTCGGCAAGCGGACGGTCGATGCGATGCAAATCCAGGAACGTCTCGCCGATCTAGGCGTCGAGGTTGATTGGAAGCGTGTCAACGCCATCGTGGAGGTGCGCAACGAGGTCGAACATCACAGCACGTCCGTGAACTCCACGCGGCTGAAGCAGCTGATCTACGGATCATTCGTCGTCATCAGCGACTTCATTACGAAACACCTATGCGCGGAGCCCGTGCATCTACTCGGTGAGCAGGTTTGGAGCGTGATGCTGGAAGAGGCTCAGGTCTACAAGGCACTACTGGACGAGTGCTCCGCAGAGCTGGATAAAATCCAGTGGCCAGATGAGATTCACGAACGGCTCTCGAAGGACCTGTGTTGCGATCAATGCTCGTCCGAACTCCTCAAACCCACCAATCCCCACGAGGGAAACCCCAGGTTGTTGGTATTTAAGTGCAAAGCCTGTGGGCACGAGGCGGAGTACGCGGATCTGATCGAGCGTGCCGTCGAGACGTGCTTTGCAGGAGAAGCCTACATCGCGATGACTGACGGCGGCGATCCACCGGTTGAGGAATGTTTCGAGTGCGGCCGAGACACCTATATCCAGGCGCTAGATGAGTGTGTGGCCTGTGGAGTTACGCTCACGCATCGGATTTGCGCTCGCTGCGGAACCGCTTTGAGCATTCACGAGCAAGAGCTCGGCGGACTGTGTGGATATTGCCACCATGTTGCGACTAAAGACGACTGAGCACGGCTCTCCGGGCGGTGATTAGCTCACCGGCCGCATTGCGGCCGACCCCGGAGGGAAGCCATAGTCAGGGAGTCTGGTCGAGCAAACCTCGCGGCATCGTGAAGGCTCTGTATTCGGAGAACGATCTGCGAGAGCTTCTGTTCTTTGACCTTCAAACACGCATTTGTTCAGTTCCGCAAGCTGTCGATTTCGGAGCTTGATGCGCACGGAATTGAAGCGCTGGGCTAAGTGGATCGCCACGGTCGAAAGCACTCCGGCGCACGTCGAGGCTGGCGTGGCCGGACAGCTTCTTCTCCGCCCGGAGGGCCTGAGCGCTTTGCTGCAAGGTCTGCCAGCCCCCGAATATCAGGCGCAATTATTCGATCGCCAACATGAAGGGGATTGCCAGCGCGCAACTCTGCGGACGCGTTCCGCGCCTGTTATCCGGGGCGCTCGTCCCCTATAAAAATCTTCATAGACCATCAATTAATTGGCGCGCCCGGAGGGATTCGAACCCCCGACCCCAGCGTTCGTAGGGAGGCCGCGGATCAGCCGTCAAGTTAGCGGTCACGCCGTGAGGGTCTTCGTCTACGTACGACTGCGCCCGCTGCTGCCCGCCGGCCTAGGTACCAGAAGAATTTGTGCATCTTATCCTGTTAGGGACAGCGCAGGACATTTGGGCACCTATGGAGTCGGTCAATGCAGGGCGAAACACGTGTAGCAATTCCGCGCAACTTTTGGCCTGACTCGGATCACGGCACCGTATCTCCATCGAGCTCTCCGGATCTCTCAGAGTGGGAGCAGCGGCCGAGAACGCAGATCGTCTCCGAGAAGGCGGCTGCGGCCTCCCCCTATCTCGCTGGTAGTGGTCGCCAACCCCGCAATATCCGCACGCTGCGGCGATGGCGTAAGTCCCGCCCCACCCGCGGACCGAGTTTCCTGAAAATTGGTGGCCGTTATTTCTATACCATCGGCGCCTTACGAGATTTCTACCAGCGCTGCATCCGCGGCGAACTTTGACGACCCGCTCAGCAACCTTGGCGCATATGCAGCCGGTCTTGCACCCATGGCATTGACGTGTGTCTATGCTTGGATTCTCATAGATGTTCTCCCTTACGGGCGCGTAACCTGTCACTACTTCAGGCTCTGCTGGGGAAATGATTCGATGTCGCCGAGGGTACGTCTCATAGGGCCGGCCGAGCGCCATCGTGTAATGGCTTCTATTAAGCGGGCCGACACAAGACCGGAACTGGCCGTTCGCAAAGCTCTTTGGAGTCTCGGATATCGTTATCGGTTGCATGTAAACGATTTGGCAGGACGGCCTGATATAGTCATGCGCTCGCGCCGCCTGGTGATATTCGTACACGGCTGTCTTTGGCACCTGCATGACCGCTGTGCTTTGGTGCGCGTGCCGCGATCTCGTCCGCACTACTGGCCAGCGAAGCTCGCCAGAAATAAAGCGCGCGATGCGAGAAATATCGCCGAGCTTGAGCGTGATGGTTGGCGCGTCGTGGTGATTTGGGAGTGCGAGACGCGTAATCCCGACCTTCTGGCCGGCCGCCTGAGGGACGCTGTGCGGGCCTGAACTCCAGGCCTCGACCGAAGATATGCGGTCGCAAGCCACTGAAGCTCTGGACTTTTTTAACTCTCGCGCCGAGAATGGCGTCGTCTAAGGCGGGGGCAAGGTAGTAGATGCAGGGCGGACTTAATGTACTCTCGCTTTTTACTGGTGCTGGCGGACTAGATCTCGGACTCGAGCAAGTCGGGTTTTGCACACGACTATGTGTGGAGAACGACGCCCGCGCTCGCGAGACGCTTCGTCAAAACCGTTCGTCCTGGACACTTGCCCGTGAGAGCGACGCTCTGGCGTTCGCGCGGGACCCGGGCGCAGCACTTCGAGAGGGTGGGCTTCGGCGCTCGGAGATCTCGTTGTTGGCTGGTGGTCCCCCTTGTCAGCCTTTCTCCAAGGCGGGCCACTGGACGGCGGATGGACCCACTCGGATGCGCGATCCGCGCGCGAAGACCATTGGCGCGTATCTGCGGATCTTGAGCCATGTTCTCCCGGATGCACTGATCTTTGAGAATGTCTCCGGATTTGCTTTCAAGGGACAACATCAGGGCTACCGCGCGCTTGTGCAGGGCATCCGCGAGATCAATCGGACCCGAGGCACCCGGTATGAGCCGCAGCTCATTCGGCTGAATGCTGCTGACTACGGTGTCCCGCAACTACGCGAGAGAGTCTTTATCGTCGCGCACCGACTCGGTCGGTTGCTCGAGCTGCCTCCTCCAACCCATGGTCCACGTGCATCCACCGGCGATCGATATCGAACTAGCTGGGACGCGATCGGCGACTTAGATCACGCAGACTTCTCCGAGGAACTTCTCCCACAGGGTAAGTGGGCTGCGCTCTTGCCCACGATTCCAGAGGGTCAGAACTACCTTTGGCATACCCCTGGACAGGGCGGCCAGCCACTCTTCGGCTGGCGAACGCGGTATTGGTCATTTCTCCTCAAACTATCCAAGAGCGCGCCATCATGGACGATCTCCGCGTCGCCAGGTCCGGCGACCGGCCCCTTTCACTGGCGAAATCGTCTCCTCTCCTCCGAGGAGATGTGTCGCCTCCAGACCTTTCCTCCTGGCTTCGCCATCAACGCGCCGCGCCGCGTCGCCCAATTGCAGATCGGGAATGCGGTTCCCCCGGCGCTCGGGGAGCTACTCGGTCGAGAGATCCGTCGCCAGCTTCTTCGAGTGGCGGACCCAACTGCCGCACCCATCCTCATTCCTAAGGCCCGCACTGATTGTCCGGTTGCGATGCACCCAGCTCGAGTTCCCAAGCAGTATCTACACATGGTGGGCTCGCATAAGCCGCATCCCGGAACGGGTAAGGGGCCAGGACGCGTAGGGCGCAGCGTCGCCGCCCATGCATTGTGAGCGCAACCAGCGCATCTGGCCTGATTGAAATTCGCCCGGACGTGGCGATGTACGCTGCGTTCGCGCGGCTCAACTATCGTCCCTGGTATGCGCTCGCGGAATTCGTCGACAATGCGCTGCAGAGCTTCCTTTCCAATCACAAGGCTCTTAGCGTCCTGCATCAGACACCGACGCTCAGCGTGATTATTGAGATCTCGGATCAAGAAATACTGATTCGGGACAACGCCGCCGGAATTGCGAGAGGCGATTTCCCACGTGCTTTTCTGCCGGCAAGTCCCCCACTCGACACGAGTGGCTTGTCCGAGTTTGGCCTGGGCATGAAAGCGGCAGCCTGTTGGTTCGCGCGCTGTTGGTCTGTATGCACGACCGCGCTTGGCGATCCGATGGAAAGCACGATCTCCTACGACGTTCCAACAATTACCGCTAAACATCTCGATCGGCTGCCAATCGCTGAGAAACGTGTCTCGCCTGACACGCACTACACGATGGTGACTCTGACAGATTTAAATGTCCGTCCGAAATCAAGCACCATCGGCAAGATCAAGCGTCATCTCGCGAGCATCTATCGCCTGTACATCGCCGACGGTACCCTGGAGCTGACCGTTGAGGGGGAGCGCCTGCGGTTTGAGCCAGCGGCATTCTTGCGGGCCTCTCGATTTGATAGTCCCCGATCGAGTCCTGTCGAATGGCGCCGGGAGTTCTCATTATCCCTGGATGAGAATCACCGCATCTGGGGCTGGGCCGGGCTTCTGGCACGTGCCAGTGTCGCCAATGCGGGATTCTCGGTGTTTCGCCGCAGGCGACTGATTGAGGGCAGCTACGGAGAGGCTTACCGCCCGGAGATCCTTTTTAGAAAATCGAATAGCTATACGTACCAGCGATTGGTCGGTGAGCTCAACGTCGAGGGCTTCTCGGTCAGCCATACCAAGGATGGCGTGCAGTGGGAGGAGTGGGAGGACGATCTTCTGAACTGGCTGCGTCAGGACCTCGACTCAGAGCCGTTGCCCTTGCTGCGGCAAGCCGAGAACTACCGCGCCAGGCCCGAGCTATCAGCAAACACCCTGCTCCGCGTTGCGTCAGACACCGGACAGATTCTCGCGCAGCGCGTGCCCCCTCTTCTGGAAGCTCAACTTCAGACGCCCCCTGATAGTCGGGTGTTGCCACCAACCCTCCCCGAGCCGGCAAAGATCGAGGCCAGAGGAGAGGCGGAGTTCTCACTCGTGCATGCGCGGCAGCGTTGGCGCGTGGCCGTGGAGCTCATCACGGATGAGTCCGTGCAGGACTGGCTAGAGATTAGCAAAGAGGAGCGCATCGACGGTGAGAACCGGGTACAGCTCAGAGTCAATATGGGGCACCCGTTTGTGGTTCGCTTCGCGACAGTCGATGGCACTGAGTCAGTCGCGCTGGTACGAATGGCCGTGGCGCTCGCAGTCGCGGAGATCACCTCGCGCGCCACTGGTGTTAGGCAAGCCGGCACGGTGCGGCGAAACCTGAACCAGTTATTGCGTGACGCCCTCTCTGGTCCCATCGAGATTGTCGACGAGCGGCAAGGGGAATCATAGTGAGCTATGCCGTTGGACAGCAAGGTATCGCGGTAGTCAATCAAGTCGCTGACCGACCATTTGCTCCAGTTTTTGGTGACGCTAGCCAGGGACTACTGCGCTATCTGGTGGAGGAGCACGTCCTGCCTGACACGGGTGTCGTAAGCTTGCGGGAT
The DNA here is from genome assembly GCA_030037905.1 of Gammaproteobacteria bacterium. GTDB lineage: Bacteria > Pseudomonadota > Gammaproteobacteria > Steroidobacterales > Steroidobacteraceae > FEN-1191. The sequence goes on along the minus strand of JASHPX010000174.1, from coordinate 8,725 downwards.
GAGTCCCTCGCAATTCTTGCTGGATGCGCCGTGCCTCACGGCCCGGCAGCCCGAAGAACGGGTCTCGTTTGTGGCTACGTTCAGAGCGGAAAGACGATGTCCATGGAGATGGTCGCGGCTCTCGGGAAGGACAATGGATTTCGCATCATCGTACTGATCGCCGGTGTAACGACGATGCTCGTCGGGCAGTCCGCGGAAAGGATGGCGCACCTGCGAGCGGGCGCTGGCGGCTACGACTGGGTCATGCTCACCAATCCGCGTGATGATGCGCACGGCCAGCTTGATAGCCTGGTGCAAGAATGGCGTCACGATGGCGCCGGCGCCCAGGGGTCTCGCGTGCTTCTCATAACCGTGATGAAGAACACACGCCATCTAGGTCCGCTCACAACCCTGTTACAAGGGGTGAACCTGACGGGAATCCCTGCCCTGATCTTTGATGACGAGGCAGATCAAGCGAGCTTAAATACGCGACCCAATGACCCGCGCCCGAGCGCGGTCTACTCAGCAATCGAGGCACTACGCACGTCCCTTCCGCATCATACGCTCCTTCAATACACAGCGACTCCGCAGGCCCCTTTACTTATCAGCCGTATTGACTCGCTCTCGGCAGACTTCGCTGAACTCATCTCACCAGGCTTGGGGTACACCGGTGGCTCGACTTTCTTTGAGCAACGGCTCGATCTTGTTTCGACGATTCCGCCCAATGAGATCTTTGATCACACCAATTTGCCAACGGACCCTCCTCAAAGTCTCATCGATGCGCTACAGGTGTTCTTTGTCGCAGTTGCAGCCAAGTACGTGGAGACAGGCTCACCCAACGGTCACCGCTCCATGCTTATTCACCCTCATCAACGACAGGCCGTTCACAATGCATTCTTGCAGTGGACGGAGCAGCTTAAAGCTGATTGGGTTGCGACCATCTCATCCCAGGGCGATCCCGATCGACCGGGACTTTTGGCTGAATTTGCCAACGCGCATGCGGAACTTGCGCGCAGCGTCACGGATCTGCCACCTTTCGACGCAATAGCGGCGGTGTTGCGGATCGCCATTGGTCGCACGATCCCAACGCTAGTGAACTCCAACAACGGGCAAGAGATTCCGTGGGCCAACGGCTACGCGCACATCTTAGTCGGGGGCGAGAAGCTTGGACGCGGGTACACCGTCAAGGGGCTAACGGTCACCTATATGCCCCGCGGTCCTGGAGGTTGGACTGCAGATACAATCCAGCAAAGGGCGCGTTTCTTCGGTTATCACGCCAAGCCCACCGACAATTATCTCGACTACTGCCGCGTGCGCCTGCACCAGGATGTGCGGGATGCCTATGTCGCCTACATCGAGCATGAGAAGGATATGCGTACCCAGATCCGTCATAACCGCGGATCGTCCTTGAAAGATCTCAAGCGCGCATTCTTCCTGGACCGGCAGCTTCGACCCACGCGGCACAACATCATGCTTCAACTCTACGACCGGCCTCGCCTCAGCTCCGGGTGGTTAGAGCAACGCGTGCCGCAGGCCGCGCCTGAGAACGGCGCGCTAAACTCACAACTTGTCGCGGGGCTCATGCAGGCCATACAGCTACGTCCGGACCAGCAATTTGGTCGTCACTTCTTCGCAGATGTGAGCCTTCGAGACCTACTGGAGAATTTTCTTATTCCCTTCTCCTGTCCCGATGAGCGAGACGAGATACCGCTGTGCGCAATCAGACTGACGTTGGCAGATGTCGCGGATCGAGATCCCGCTGCGACGTGTCGAGTGATATTCATGGACCACGGGGGCGATCTCAGGGAGCGTAGCATCGACGACGGCGGATCAATTACCCTTCAACAGGGCCGGTCAAGTAGCGCCGATCCCAACCGCTATCCAGGCGACCGGCATGTCAGAGTGAATGCTGATGACCGCGTGACACTCCAGATTCATACGGTACGTGTCGTCAGGAGACAGGATAATCCTCCTGGACCGCCGATAATCGCGGAGGTCATCGCTGCTCGTGTTCCCGCACTTGCCATCTATCTGCCGCCACCGCTGCAGCGGGACATGATCGTTCAACGTAACAACTGAGACGAGGATGATATGGCTCGTCTCCTCGAACTATTCGGCGAACTGCGACCACCTCCGCTCTCGTCAGATGCGCTTGCCGTGAAGGCTCTGGGGAGGGGTTCCTGCGTTTGGATGGGCAAGGATGAGCAGTCCAGACCCGTTGTCCTGATTGAGGCTCGGCAAGACCTAGACCGATCGAGCGGCATCGTACTGAGAAATCTGAGCTTCGAGCCTTGGGCGAGTTGCCGTATCACAGAGGTCGGTGGCAGCTCGCGCGAGATCAACGCATGCGTGATTCGTTGTACGGCACCAGAGAAAGAGCTTCACGAGCATTTCATGCGCGCCTTCTCACCAAGCTGTGAGGGCTTGGGATCGCAGCCTACGGTATCCGAAGTTGCGCTCGTGGTCGAAAAACTGATTGAAGTCTTTCAGGCACTGACGGAGCCACCTGGCGACTCCGTACAGGGACTTTGGGCGGAGCTACTTTTGATCAGCAACGCGAGGGACATAGAACTTGCTACAGAGTCATGGCAGCCTCGCGCGCGCAGCCTGGTCGATTTCCAAAGCGGCCGTACTGGCATTGAGGTCAAGAGTTGCTTGGGCAACATCCGCCAGCACCGATTTAAGCTCGCGCAGCTCCAACCGCCTGAAGGGTCAGTACGGCTCATTTTCTCAGTTATGCTGACTTCGCGGCCTACAGGTGCCTCTATCCCAGACCTTTGGAATACGATTGAGGAGCGTCTGCGGGATCGGCCGGGCCTAAGAGACAGGGTGGCCGTCAGGATAGCTCAGACTCTTGGGGATGATTGGCGTCGAGCGCACTCTCGCCGATTCGATGTCGCGACTGCGATCGGTTCCATCGTAGTGCTAAGGGCAGACCAGATACCCCGCGTCGGTGAGGACGCCGAGCCCGGTATCTCTGACATTGAATTCGCTGTCGATTTGAGCGCAGTACCGCCGGCAAGCCGCCGGGAGCTTGCGCAAGGCGACGCCTTGTTGTCCTCACTTTGGCCCCAAAATACACCCGACGTCACGGCGGCTCGCAAGTGATCGGCGCGCAGTCGAGGAGGTTAGTTAGGCTCTTCGCCAATGTGCCGTGAGGCTCGTCGAGGGTGCCTAGGATCTGCGTGGTTAACCGCCACTTTGGTAGCTAAATCCGGTAGCTAAACTTTTGGGTCTCGCCCGCGACCGCTTGCAACTCGATGATTTTAATGGTTATAATGGTGGCCAGGGGCGGAATCGAACCACCGACACGCGGATTTTCAGTCCGCTGCTCTACCAACTGAGCTACCTGGCCGCCTTCGGTGAGGCCGCGTATTAGACCGGCCCTTGGCCCAAAGGGTCAAGCCGGCGGCGACCCGTCGTGAGCCCGATCCGGGCCGATCCGAGCCCGATCTGAACCCATTGATTTCATTTACCTCAGTACACCGCTCGCCTGGGCAGCGGCGATGGCGGCCTGGGCGTCCTGCGGCAGGAGAAACCCCTGCGCCTGCAGTCGTGCTGCGGCAGCCCGCACCGCCGCGACGTAACCGGCATGATCGTGGTAGCGCTCCTCGAGCGAGGGGCGTGGGTCACCGGTGGCCTCGCGCTGCTGACGCGTCACCGCGAAGGGAATGAAGCTGCCGCTCAGAAAGCACAGATCCCCTTCCGAGAAGCCCGCGCGGCGCAGATTCCAGCCGGTGTAGGTTCCGAGCGGCGCTTGTAGCGTGACCGAGCGAACGCCGTCGATCTCGTTACCGTCGCTGTTGACCTTGGGCACCAGCACCACGTATTGGCGCGCGCTCGGCTCCGGCCGCGGCGGCAGCACGCTGATGACGCCCGACTCGCGCGGCGCATCGAAGCCTGGTCCGCGGTCATAGTTCGGTAGCGCCAGGAGCCGGCCGTTGTAGGTCACGCCCGGAATGTGCGGAAAGCCCGTGGAGGCCTGATCCGGGGGCACGAGCGTGCCATCGGCCACGCGCGGGTAGCGGCTGTCCGGTGGCCGCTCGCCGTGCGCCGCCCAGGCGAGCAGCCGTGGCAGCAGCGCCCGCAGCGCCGGCTGTTGCGGATTGGGATTCGGGCGCTGCTGGCAGATGCCGCGCGGCGCGTCCGGGCGGGCCGGCACATGCTGCGTGCCGGCCAGGTGGTACACGCGCAGGTTGTCGGGCAGGGCGACATCGTGACCGGCGCCGTCCGTGGTATCGAGCGACATGCGCTCCTGCCACCACTCGAGCGAGCTCATCGTCTGAAAGATGACCGGGCAGCTGTGTGTCTGCTGGCAGGCGCGCAGAATGCCATCGACGCGCCCGGTCACCGGATCGCGGATCACGGCCCACGACAGCGGCATGTCCTGGGTCGCCGCCAGGCGTGTCTCGTGCTGGACCGCGTTGTACCCCGGCTGTGCGAAGCGCTGGTTGAGCGGTATGCGCGCCGCGGCGATGTGCACGTCCAGGCCGTCGAAGACCTTGCGCTCGCTCTCGTCGCGATTGAAACCCTGATAGAGAAAATCGCGCAGGAAGCGCCCGTCCTGCGACAGCCCGACGCCGAGCGTGGTCAGCGCACCGCCGCCGAGCGGATTGGGGTTGCCGGCCGCATCCTGTTTCCCGTAGCGCAGGAAGCTGACGAGATCGCGTGTCGCCGCAAAACCGATGCCCGCGACCTGCGGGTTCGCCGCGGTGTAGATCAGCCGGTAGATATGGTTGGTATCGAAATCGCCTCTGAGGCATATGTGCGTAGTGCTCGGCGTGCCTGGAAATGGCGTCGTCGAGCAGTCCGCGAATGCCCAATCGCTGTTGGGAATGACCGTCGGGGTATCGGCCGCGTGCACCTGTTCAGTGAGCAGCGCGCCGGCGTTGTCGGTGCTGACCGCGGCCGGACCGTTCTCCGGCCCGACGAAGCTCCAGCCGAGCATCGTGCTCGGCGTAGCTCTCCTGAACTCGTAATCGGCGAGCACGCGTCCGGTGATCGCGGTGCCGTCGCGGTTGTGCGCCACCGGCACCGACAGCCGTAGCGCCGGGGGGCTCGCCGGCAGATCCGCCTGCCAGCCGCCCCACACCAGCGTGAAGCCCAGCCGCTCGAGATAGCCATCACCGGCGTTGCGCGACGGATCGGCGGCGCTGGCGCCGATGTTGAAAATCCTCTGCAGCGCCAGGTGGCCGCGATTGGGCACCTCGTAGAGAATCGCGTGATTGCCCTGCGAGATATCCACGGGCTCGAGGATCACCACATCCATCGAATACTCGACCGCGCCGTGCGCATTGCGCGGTGCCAGCGCGAGGTCCTGAATCATCCGATCGTGAGGATCATCCGGATCGAGCTCCCCGTAAGCGGTGCCCACCAGCAGCTCGTAGCGCCCGGCGTGCCCGAAGGCAGCCCCGCGGAACGCCGGCACGCGCTGCCGGATGACCAGACGCACGATGTGCGCCTGCGCATGCCCGGCGGCAGCCAGCAGCAGCGCGCTGAGCGCAACCAGGACGGTCCGTCGAATAGCGGCCATATGAATATCCCCCCAGAGAGCCGGGACTCCGCCCAGCGCGCGCGGCGCGCCGCGCACGTGCGCGCCTCGCGCTTCTATCTTCTACTTGTCTGGGTCGACGAACTCCTTCGGTTTGGACGACCCCGCGCCGAAGAAGAACTTCTCCATCTCCCCTTCCAGGAACTTGCGCGCCTTGGGCTCCACCGGCGCGAGCCGATACTCGTTGATCAGCATGATCTGGTGCGCGCGCCAGCGCTCCCAGGCCTCCTTGGAAACGTTCTCGAAGATGCGCTGACCGAGTGCGCCCGGATACGGCGGGCGCTCGAGGCCGGGCGCATCGCGCCCGAGGAGCACACAGTGGACGGTTCGACTCATGAGCTATCTCTTCTCAACGGTTGCCAGCAGCGCCGCAATCGGGGCCGGCAGCCCCACGCGCGCCGGCTCGCGCGGGTTATACCAGAGCGCCCCGGGTGCTTCCATCACGGCCGCAGCGCCGCCGCAGCGCGCACGCAGCGGTGTGATCGTCAGATCGAAGTGCGTGAACGCATGATGCACCACCGGCAGCGGCTCGGACTCGAGCGTAGCGCCGCGCAGCTGCGTGGCACAGTACTGCGCCGCCGCCGGTGCATCGGTGAATTCCGGCGGCGTCCACAGCCCCGCCCACACGCCCTGCATGGGCCGCCGCCGCAGCAGCACTGCGCCCTCATCGGACACGGCCAGCAGCATGAGGACCTGGCGCTGCGCCCGCACGAGCCGCCGCCGCGGTGCCGGCAGCGCCTCGACCCGACCGGTACGCCGTGCCACGCAGTCCTCGCTCAGTGGACAGTGCATGCACAGCGGCTCGCGGCGCATACACAGCGTCGCCCCGAAATCCATGATCGCCTGCGTGTACACCGCCACCCGCGTCGCGGGCGTGCAGCGCGAGGCTTCGCGCCACAACTCCGCCAGCGTCGCGGGCTCCTCGGGGCCTCCCTCGATGCCGAAGTAGCGCGACAGCACACGACGCACGTTGCCATCCAGGATGGTGGCGCGCCGATCCAGCGCCAGCGCCACGATCGCGGCTGCCGTAGAGCGGCCGATGCCGGGCAGGCGTCGCAGCGTCTCGAGGTCGGCCGGCACCTCACCCCCGTGCTCGGCAACGATGCGCTGTGCCGCGCGCTGTAGATTGCGCGCGCGCGAGTAGTAGCCAAGGCCCGACCAGGCGTGCAGCACCTCATCGAGCGGCGCCGCCGCCAGCGCCGCGACTGTCGGGAAACGCCGCATGAAGCGCTCGTAGTAGCCGATGACGGTGGCCACCTGCGTCTGCTGCAGCATGACCTCCGAGACCCAGACCCGATAGGGGCTGCGCTCACGCTGCCACGGCAGATCGTGGCGCCCGTGTCGCTCGTGCCAGGCAATGAGGGCAGCGGCGATCGGGGAGTCTGCGTCGGCGCGCTCCATGGTTCCGGAACGCCGCGGCGCGCTCACTCCATCAACGCCGCGATGATCTTGCCGAGCAGGGGCTTGAGACCTTTGGCACTGAGCGAAGGGTCACGCACCACGCGGCAGGCGAGGCCCTCGACCAGGCATTGCAGCACCACCGCGCGCATGTAAGCGGCCGATGCGCTCAGGCGCACGCCCTCCTCGCGCGCCGCGCGCTGCACGGCGAGCGTCAGGTCATCGCTGACCATCTGGTCCTTGTCGCGCACGATGCGCGCGACGTCCGGATCGCGGGCCGCCTCGGTGGTCAGCTCGAGCATCAGCGCGGCGTTCATGCTGGGGTCATCGCGCCGCCGCCAGCGCTCGAGCATGTTCAGCGTCTCGGTGCAGAAATCCTCGCGCGAATTCAGGCGGCGCATCGCGGGACAGCCGTCGCTCTCGAGGTGGCGCTCGACGATGGCGCGCACGATCTGCGTCTTGGCGCTGAAGTAGCGGTAGATCAGGCCGGGGCTCATCCCCGCGGTGGCCGCGATGTGCGCCATGCTCGCGGCGTGGAAACCGCGCTCGATGAAGCAGCGCTCGGCGGCATCGAGGATGCGCGTACGCTGGCGCGCGGCGCGACTCGCGGCTGCCGGCGCGGCCTTGGCGGGACGCGGCGGCGGGGCAGCTCGCCCGGCCGTGCGCCCGAGCGAAACGTCACCGGCGGCGGTCTCGGTCAGCGCAGCGGACACAGACGCATCGGCCGCCTCGGCCTCGGATGCGCCGCCCTTGCTCGTAGCGCTCATGGGCTCTTCTCCCGCCAACCACCCCCGAGCGCCTCGTACAGTGTGACGCGATTGTCCTGCTGTGCAAGCTCGGTGGCGATCAGCGTCTGTTGGGCTGAGTAATAACTTCTCTGCGAATCGAGCACGTCCAGATAGCTGGATCGACCTGCTTTGTAGAGCCGCTGCGAGAGGTCGTAGGCTCGTCCGGTGGCACGCACGAGCGCCTCCTGAGCCTCGCGTTGGCGCTCGAGGGTATCCGTGAGCGCGAGCGCATCGGCGACCTCGCGAAACGCGGTCTGGATGGCCTTCTCATACTGCGCCACTGCAATGGCGCGATTCACCTTGGCTTCGGCGAGGCCACCGACCAGCTGCCCGCCGCGGAAGAGCGGCAGACTGATCTGCGGAGCGTACTCCCACGTACCGGTACCCTTGCCGAACAGCTGTGCGAAATCGGTGCTGATGTTGCCGGAGTTGCCGGTGATGGAAATCGCGGGGAAGAAGGCGGCGCGCGCGGCGCCGATGTCGGCGTTCTCCGCGCGCAGCTGATGCTCGGCCTCGAGCACATCCGGCCGGCGCAGCAGCACCGCAGAGGGTAGCTCCGCCGGCAGCGCGGCGATACCGAAGGTATCGTCATTGAGGGCCGGCGGCAGCTGCGCGGCGTCCACCGGCGCACCGACCAGCAGCTGCAGCGCATCGATATCCTGGGCGATGTTGCCCTGGTAGCGCGCGACGTCCGAGCGCGCCGACTCGACCGTGCTGTCGGCCTGCGCAACGTCCAGGCCGGAGACCTCGCCGGCGGCATGCTCTTGCTCGGTGATGCCGTACGAGGCCTGCTGACTCGTGAGCGTATCCTGCGCGACCTTGAGCAGCTGGCGGTCGGATTGCAGCGTCAGGTAGGCCTGCGCGACCTCGGCGATGAGGCTCAGCTGGGCACTGCGGCGAGCCTCGGTCTGCGCGAAGTACTGCTGCAAGGCTGCGTGGTTGAGGCTGCGGACCTGTCCGAACAGATCCAGCTCGAAGCTCGAGAGCGCGACGCCCACCTGATAGAAGG
>JASHPX010000173.1 GCA_030037905.1 Gammaproteobacteria bacterium | reverse complement strand
GCACGATCCTGCTCTGCGCCGCAGCTGGAGCGCAGAGCATCGGTGCGACGAGACCGGCAAACAGCATCAGGATTCCACTGATCGCCGCGGACAGGTCGGAACATTTCGCCAATGGGCTGCGTATTACGGGTAGAGCGGTGCATCTGGTATCCCTGAGCAACTCGGCCAACGCGCCCATAGACTTAAACCGCTAGCAGGGCCACGAGGCCCATCGCACCGATGAGCAGCGCGCTGACAGGTTCGCGCAACGTAAAGAACACCGGATCGTGCGGCAAGCGGCCACGTCGCGCCAGCAACCATATGTAGTTGATCCAATAGAGAAGCAGTGCACACAGAAGCCAGAAGAGATCAGCCCGGGTATACGAAACCTTCACCAACGTCGTATACAAGGCCAGGATGAGCACCGTCACGTAGCCGCTTGCGATCCCCTGCATGGCGAGCATCGGGGCATCGGCCGCCACGTAGCCACGTAGCGCACCTTCGGGCCCCCGCTCTGCCTGCACGGCCTTGAGCTCCGCATAGCGCTTTAGCAGTGCGAGGCTCATGAACAGCGAGCTGCACAGCGCAATTAGCCACGGCGAGGGGTGAATACCCACTACGACGGCGCCGGCGGCGACTCGCAGGCTGTAGCCGGTGGCCAGCACCAGGACATCCAGCGCGAGGGCTCGCTTTAGCGCCAGAGAATAGGCGCACATCAGAAGGTAATAACCCCCGAGCACCCACAGAAATCCTCGCGGCAACATCCAGGCACAACTGAGGGCCAGAGCCAGCAACGTCCCCTGAAGCAGGATGGCGCCGCGCACTGACAGCACACCGCTCGCAAGCGCGCGAGTGGCCGTCTGAGGCCGACTGCGATCTTCGGCGAGGTCGGTCAGATCATTGAACAGGTAGATGCTGGAGGCGCCCAGGCAAAACGCAACGAATCCGAGCAGACAGGCTGCCATTCGATGCGGATCGGACAGACCGTGCACCGCCGCCAGCGGTACGAACAGTAGCACGTTCTTGATCCATTGATGCGGGCGCATCGCTTGCCAAGCACCCCACCGACGCGGTTGCAGCTTGACGGTGCGCTCGGGTGCCGCTCCTAGCATTCGCGCGCTAGAACGCATATTTCGCCCACTCAAGTGCCCCATGGCTCCAGGGAACCCGGTGGCTCACTCCGCGTCGGCCGGTAAGTTCCGAACGATTCGCGACATACCAGTCGTAGTTGCGAATCAATGCGTCGCGGTTAGAGAAGCGCGGTGTATACCCTAACCGCTCCTTCAAGCGTCCGATCGAAACCCAACTCTTCCGACCAGCGGTTCCATAGACCCAGGGATACAACGGTGACAGATGCAGACGTTCCAATACGCGCAGCGCGAGAACCGCCGGAGCCAATGGCAGGCTGATAACCCGGCCCCCGTGGCCGGCACGATTCAAAACTGCCTGGACGTTATCACGCATGCTGCCAAACCTGTCCGCACCAACGTTAAAGACATCGTTTACGAGACTGTCATCGAGCTGACAGCAACGCTCAATCACCTCGCAAAGATCTTCAACGTCGAGCAGCTGATAGGCATTGGTACCGGATCCAAGCACGGGAAAGTTACGACCCTCGTAGGCCCAGTCATACAACAACTCGAACACCCCGAGCCGCTCTGGACCCACGAAGGTCTTCGGTCTCAGGATAGGTATACACAACCCCCGTTCGCGAAACGTCCGGCAGTGGCTTTCAGCAAGAATCTTGGACTCACCATAAGGGCCAACCCCAGATACCGGGTCGCTCTCGCAGATAGGCTCATGATCGGGGACCCCGTAGACGGCGGTCGAGGAGATAAATACCAATCGCTTCGCCCCGTGTTGCAAAGCGCGCTCGAGTAGCAGGTGCGTACCTTCGACATTCGTGGAACGAATTTCGGCCGCACTGCTACGGGGGAGAGCGGCAGCGCAGTGCACAATCGTATCGACCCCCATCAACGCGCGATCCAAGTCGGCGCCCACACGAATATCGCCTTGGATCACCTCCACCCTGTCGCGCTCCGGATAGGTGAACGGAGCAATATCCAGCGAGCGCAGCTTCCACCCGCGCTCGAGCAGGTGACGGCACAGATTGATGCCCAGAAATCCGGCGCCGCCGGTGATCAGCATGGGTGAACGCATGTCTCCGACCGATCCTGTAAGAGCTGCAGTCATTGTGCATGCCCGGCTCACGAGGGCTACAGGTACCTGTGCGATCCCCGATATGCATGTTCCACGATACGCCCCATCAACAAAGCGCGGACCTGCGGCATATGCGTATTTCATCGGCCATCAGCAGCGCGTTAGATATTTGACTAATACGGTCCCGCGTCTCTCAAGGAGGATCTATGGTCAGCGATACCCAGCTTCGACACGATGTCGAGGCAGAATTAGATTGGGACGCTCGCGTTGATTCCCGCCAGATCGGCGTGGCGGTCAAAAGCGGCGTTGTCTCATTGACTGGCTACGTCGGCTCCTATCTGGAACGACGTGCAGCCGAGCAGGCAGCCCAATCCGTCGAAGGCGTCAAGGCGGTCGCCAACGATATCGCCATCGAACTTCCGTCCCAGACCAAACGCACCGACGCAGAAGTCGCCGAGGCCGCCGTCACAGCCTTACAGGCCAATGTCTCCGTTCCCGCCACCGGCGTAAAGATCTACGTGCGGGATGGTTGGATTACGCTCGAAGGAGAAGTATCGACCTGGCATCAGAAGAATGCCGCCGAAGTGGCGCTGACGACTCTGCCAGGGGTCAAGGGACTCAGCAACAATCTGGCGATCCGCTCACCAATCTCCACCGATGACGTGCAGATCAAGATTGCCGATGCCTTTCGCCGACGCGCGCAGCTCGACGCCAAGAAGATTCGTGTAGTTGCGCAGGACGGCACCGTGACGTTGGAAGGAGAGGTCAGTTCTTGGCACGAACGCAACCAAGCTGAGATTGCGGCCTGGCAGGCCCCCGGCGTCTCCCAGGTCGTCGACAATCTGACGATACGTCCTTAGCGCTTTGTCCATGGCCATGGCGCTGCAAATCAGCTTTCGACACGTGGACCGATCCGCAGCGCTAGAGGCGCGCATCCGCGCGCTGGCTATGCGGCTCGAGCATTTTAGCGCAAACATCGTGCGCTGCCGCGTCATCCTGGACGCGGCGCATCAGCACCACGAGCAGGGCAATCTATTCAATGTAACGATCGATCTGGCCCTGTCCAACGGCGAGATTTCTATTCACAGAGGCCAGCATCAGGACGAGAGCGCCCATGAGGATCCCTATGTAGCGCTGCGAGATGCTTTCCGCGCTGCGCGGCGTAAGCTGCAGGATCACGAGCGCGAGCATCGCCATTCTGTCCACGCACCATGAATTATCGTAATCGTTACTCAATCGCGGATTATTGATCAAAAGGAGGAGCTTATGAACGTGGTACGTTGGGATCCCTTCGCCGAGATGCAGAGTCTGTTCGCGCCCTTGCTATCTCGTAATGCTGGCTTGTTCCCGCGCCTCTCCAGTGATGGAGATATGACCATAGAATGGTCGCCTTCGGCGGATATCAGCGAGACCGACAAGGAGTATCTGATCCGAGCCGAGCTGCCGGGCGTGAAGAAGGAAGACGTCAAAATCAACCTCGCCAGCGGCATGATTACCATCGAGGGCGAGCGTAAGCAGGAGAAGGATGAGAAGGGCGAGAAATTCCACCGCGTCGAGCGTTTCTATGGCAGCTTCTCACGCCGCTTCTCGCTCCCGGATAACATCAAGACGGACGCGGTCCGCAGCGAGTACAAGGACGGAGTGCTATCGGTACATATTCCCAAGATAGAGAAGGAGAAGCCGAAGCAGATTCCTGTCCAATAGCGATAGGCCTCTGCAGGTCCGACGGCTAGGCAACCATGGCTGGCGGTGTGGAGATAGCTCCATACCGCCGCCCGTGGGTGGTCAGAGTGAATCCGCCTCCTCTCGAATCCGTTCGGCGGCCAAGCGGGCCGCTGCTTCGACTGCGGGACTCATCGGTGCTCCGCATTCGAACGTCGCGCCCTCGATCGCGTAGATGATCAAGCGCGCCGGTAGCTCTCCGAGGACGTGTGCCAACTCCAGCGCCTGTAGCACACCGAAGCTGTGCGTGGAGGCAGGCGCCGGGTTCCAGGCGATTGGCGCCGGGCGGTCTGCCTCCGCAAGCTGCGCCGCTTCCCCGAATTCCAATCGGTGAATGCGGCCTGGCTCACCTGCGCCACAAGCGGCATCGACAATGATGACTCGGTCCGCGTCTACCCAGTCCTTGATGAGTGCCAACGGGTCAGAGCGGCACCGGACAATCCGCACCCCAGGCGTACCTACAAGCATTCCGGCGACCACCTGACCGACCGCATCGTCGCCTCGCTC
>JASHPX010000172.1 GCA_030037905.1 Gammaproteobacteria bacterium | reverse complement strand
GCCGTCACCCAAGCACGATCGAGCTGCAGCCCCCACAGCGGGGCTCGTGCGAGCCGGTCCAGCGAACCCACGTCGCGCGCCACCTCGTCGACCACCAGCTGCACGCCGAGCCGGTGCAACGATTGCAGCAGCGACGGCTCGCAGGCCACGAACGTCCTCTCGGAAATCCGCAGTTCCAGTGCCTGTGCCGGCAATGCGCCCTCCGCGAGGAAGCGGCCGATGTCGCCGAGGAAATCCTCGTGCAACACATGGTGCCGCAGTGCGCCGAAGGAGATCTGCACGTCCGCTTCCGACTGCGCGCGCAGCGCCACGCAGTCCTCTCGCAGGCACTGCAGGATTCCCCGCGACAACTCGGTTGCGAGCCCGGTCGTCTCCGCTATGCGCAGAAATTCCACCGGCCGAATCTCCCCGCGCAGCGGATGCACCCAGCGCACGTAGCCGACCCAGGCGACGCGCCGGCCGCTGGCGAGCTCGTGCCGGCCCACATAGCGCAGGCGTATATCGCGATGCTCGATGGCATTGCGTAGCTCACGGGCAATGTCCAGCCTCGCATGTGAGCCCAGCGGTACCGCCTCGGTGAAGAACACGACGCGCTGCGCGCGCCCGCGACGCGCCTCCGCCCCCGCCACGTGCGCCCGGTTCAGCAAGGTGTTTGCCGACAGCGCCTCCTCACCCAGAACTGCCGCGCCGGCGCAGACACTCAACTGGTAGACACCGCCGCCTGCGCTGATCGGCTCGGACAGACTCGCGCACACCCGTGAGATCGCTGCGTCGAGCGTGGGACGATCGGCGCACTCGAACGCGAGAGCGAGGCTGCTGTCGCCCAGCTGCCCGAGAAACAACCAGGGGCTCGGCGCATCGGCGGGCGGCCCGAGCCTGCGCAGCGCCGCGCCCACGATCTGCTCGGACAGCTGCGGATCGATGAGACGCGCGACGTCGGCGACCCCGTCCAGATGCACGATTGCGACCGCGAGAGGACGCTCGCGCAGCAGTGCCATCGACAGCGTTTCGCGCAGTCGCCGCACGAAACCGCGCCGGTCGAGCTCGTCTTCGGTGCCCTCGCCGCTCGCATCCAGGCCCTCCTCGCGTGTTTGTTCGCGAATACCGGGCAACGCGGGGCGGATGACACAAATCGCGCGATCGGGACCGCGAGCGCTGGCGCGCAGCTCGTAGTCGGTGCCCGCGTGCTGGAACGCGGCCTCGAGGGTCGCGCGCTGCGTGATGGCCTTGCGCGCGAGTCGTAGCAGCAGCCCCGCCATATCCTCGGGCCACACGGCTCGCAAGGGCTCTCCGGCAAAATCACCGGGCGGCTGCAGAGCCGCCAGCGGCCGACCAGGGCTGTGAGCCAGCACGGTCCCATCGCGGCGCAGGAGTATGAGCAGCTCCGGCAGCGCCTGTAGCAACGTGTCGGCAAGCCCCGATCCCGGCGCGCGCTCCGGCGCGCGCTCCGAGGCGCTTTCCGACCCGCCTTCTGGCTGCGGGTGCTCGGGGGCCGCCGGCTCTGGCTCGGTCAACCGATGTGATCCATCCGCTCTGGGCGACATATGCTGCGCCATCGTAGGCGCCCATGCGGAGGGATTCTTCGACACAAGTCCCGTCCGCGGGAACGGGCACCCTATCGAGCAGCGGCCTCGTTGCCGGATATCAGCCGCTGGCACGCCTCCCGGCTCGTGGCCAGATCGATGCACGTCCAAGCCATGGCGAGCGCCCCGTCACACAGCGCCCGGTCCGCGTGGGCAGTGATGCAATGCTGGGCAAACTCCGGCTGATGATTGACTGCCGGCCAGGAATTGATGCCGATCATCGGGTGAATCGAGGGAATCGCGAGCGATACGTTGCCCATGTCCGTGGATCCGGTCGGACGGGTTTCCCACTCCCCGCCTGCAGGAAACGCCCGGCCCAACGCGGCCGAGTTGCTGCGGAACACCCCGGCCAACAGCTCGTCGTGGCGCATCTCGGCATACGGCCTGTCACCGCCGAGGATCTGCAACTGCGCGCCGGTGGCGATAGCGCCGGCCTCGAAGCAGCGATAGACCCGCCCGCGCAGCTCATCGAGCTGCGCCAGGGTCTCGGAACGGATGATGTACTTGGCCGAGGTATGCGCCGGCACGACATTGGGGGCCGCACCCCCGCAAGTCACGATGCCGTGAATCCGATCGGTGGAGCGGATGTGCTGGCGCAGCAGGCCGATTGCGGTCTGTGCGATCGTCAGCGCATCGGCGGCGTTGATGCCCAGCTCGGGAAACGCCGATGCATGGGATTCCTTACCGGTGCAGTGCACGTCGAACATCGAGGCGGCGATGATCTTGGCGCGCAACACGTCGTGGGGCGCCGGATGCACCATCATCGCGGCATGAATGCCCTCGAAGCCGCCGCGCTCCAGCAACAGAATCTTGCCACCGGCGTCACCGACCTCCTCGGCCGGGGTGCCCATGACATCCACCGTGAGCCCGACCTCGTCCGCGACGGCAGCCGCAGCCAGTGCCGCGCCAATCGCCGAGGCTGCGATCACATTGTGACCGCAGGCATGGCCGATGCCCGGCAGACTGTCGTACTCCGCGCAAATCCCCACGTGCAGGGGGCCGGATCCGGCGCGGGCGCGAAACGCCGTTGGCAGATCGCAGATGCCACGCTGTACGGTGAAGCCCGCATCAGCGAGCAGCTCGCACAGCCACCGGCTGGCCTGCTCCTCCTCGTAGCCCAGCTCCGGGTGCGCGTGAATGCGATGGCTGAGCTCGATCAATCCCTCTCGAGCGCCGTCGAAACGCTCGCGTGCCGCAGCCTTGGGGTCCATGGCAGCCTCCGGTGGAGTGTTCGCCGCGCTCAGAATAGCACCTGCGGAGCGCACCAGACGCCGGCGCGCTGGCCGGTCAACCGCCCTGCATCTCGGGCGTTAGTCATCGCACCCGCCACGATCCAGCGGGCTTGCTGTGCTATGGGGGGGTCCGGGAACGCCATCGATGCCAGCTATCTGCCCCCTGGGTTCCTCTGCCGCTTCGCGAATGGCGCACGATTCACTATGATCGATTACCGGCCTCGACGACGCGTACTGCACTTCCGACTTGACTTCCTCGCTCGTTTAGGCACACCGACTCGACGACTTGACGAGGCTTTGCGATGCGCCATGTCCCTACGTTCTGCGCAATTGGACTCGCCGCTCTATTGACGGGGTGCGGAGGCAGCACTACGCCGTCCAGTAGCTCCCCGACAACCTATTCAGTCGGCGGTACCCTCTCCGGGCTGATCGGGACGGTCGTTCTGCAGGACAATGGCGGCGACGATCTGACGCTGACGAACGATGGTCCCTTCACGTTCGCAACGACGCTGGCGCCGGACGCGACCTACGACGTCACGGTGGCCACACAGCCTACCAACCAGACCTGCTCGGTCGTCTCCGGCAGCAGCGGTACCCTGAGTGCGTCGGTCAGCAATGTGATGGTGACCTGCATATCGACCACGGCCGTTACTGAGCAATGGATGTGGCGCGGCGGCTCCGCCTACGTCGGAGCCCCCGGCGTTTACGGAACCGAAGCGACTGCGGCGGCAGGCGATACGCCCGGAGCACGCCGACAGCCGACCGCATGGACGGATGCCAATGGCAATTTCTGGCTGTTCGGGGGTTACGGCACGGACATGTCCGCCGGCAACGTCGGCATGCTCAACGACTTGTGGGAATACACCCCCTCTGCGGGGCAGTGGGTATGGCAGGGCGGCGCCGATACTACCGGCGCTGCCGCCTCCTATGGCTCCCCGAACAGCCCCGCGGACACCAATACCCCCGGTGCACGCGAGGGCGCCGCCTCCTGGACCGATGCGTCCGGCGACCTCTGGCTCTTTGGCGGAGACAGCCTCTCGGGCCAGAGCTCTGAGCAGTTCAACGATCTATGGGAATACGTTGCAGCGGACTCGGCGTGGGAGTGGGTGGGCGGCTCGAACGTCGCAAACGACGCGGGCAGCTACGGCCCCCCCGGGACCTCGACCAATCTGCCGCCTGCCCGCACGGGCGCGACCAGCTGGATGGACAGCTCCGGGGTGTTGTGGCTGTTCGGCGGTGCGCAGCTCAATTCGAACGGCGGTCTGGCCGGCGTGTTCGACGATCTATGGAGCTATAGCAGCGGCACCAACCAGTGGACCTGGGTGGGGGGATCCAGCGCCCTCAATACCGCTGGCGTCTATGGCTCGCAGGGCGTACCCGCCGCCAGCAATATGCCGGGTGCGCGCTGGGGCGCCACTGTGTGGGTGGACGCCGACGGCAACTTCTGGTTGTTCGGTGGCCTCGGACTGAACCAGAGCGGCGTCTCGCAGCAATACAACGACTTGTGGGAATACAGCCCGACAAACTCGCAGTGGACCTGGGTCGGCGGCTCCAATGCGCCCGATGCCGCCGGCGTGTATGGCTCGCCTCAATCCAGCGCCGCCGGCAACACTCCGGGCGCACGCGTCTCGTCCGTGGCCTGGGAAGATACCGTGGGAAACTTCTGGCTTTTCGGCGGCTACGGCTACGACCAGGGCGGCGATGTCGGAGATCTGAACGATCTATGGGAATACAACATCAACACGGGACTATGGACTTGGGTAGGCGGCTCCTCGAGCACGGCGGCAAACGGGGTTTACGGTACGGAGGGCCAATCGACCAGCAGCAGCGTTCCCGGCGCGCGCCAACAGGCAGTCGGTTGGCGGGACACGAGCGGCAATTTCTGGTTGTTTGGTGGCTTTGGCTTCGATGCATCCGGAGAGCAGCAGAACCTGAACGATCTCTGGAGCTACACGCCCAATCCCTGAACCGCTCGCAATTCGCGCGGCCTGGTGTTCGCCGCGCCCATTGACATCCCCGTCGCTCACACATCCCCGTCGCTCACACATCCCAGTCGCTCACACATCCGAGTCGCTCACACATCCCCGTCGCTCACGCATCCCCGTCGCGCGCCGCTGGTGTGCTTACCTGACAGTCACACGCGGCGTTTGCCGATCGCTCGGGCATGATTCGAAGCGCACTGTGCGTGCGCTTGCGATTCTGCCAAGCCTTGGAGGTTTCATCATGCCCAGGCGCTACAGCAAGGCGGCCGGTAAGAAGGTCAAACGCGCCATGCACGAGCGTAAGCGCGGCACCCTGCACAGCGGGCGCTCCGGCAAGAAAGTCACCAGCCGCCGGCAGGCGATCGCCATAGGGCTCTCGGAAGCGCGACGTTCGGGAGCAAAGGTACCCGGGCGCAACGGGGGGCGCCGCTCACGGCGTAGCTCGTAGGCATTTTTGGCCTCTATTGAAAACTGAGTGGGTAATCGCACTGGATTGATCCGGGGATTTGGTCTTGGATCTTGTTCCATCGGCAAAGCCGAAACGCAGTCTGCACGCCGAAGGCGGCAGAAGCATGCCGCCGGGGCCGACTGTGGTAGCGTGCCCGACGGGCACAGCGGCCGCAGGCAACACGATGCTTAGCGAAAAGATCTTCGAGGCAGCTCTGGGCGTGCAGTCGCCCTGGTACATCGCCGGTATGCAGTTCGATCAGAGCCGCCGGCTGCTGTCGATCCGCGTGGACTTTGAGGTCGGTACCCGTTTTGCACTGCCCGGGGTGGCCGGCGAGCACCCGGTGTACGATACGGTCAGCAAACGCTACCGGCACCTGAATTTCTTCCAGTTCGAATGCGAGCTGGAGGTGCGAGTGCCGCGGGTGCAGTTGCCCGACGGCTCGGTGCGTCAGGTCGAGCCGCCCTGGGCCGGTAAGCTCAGTGGCTTCACGCTGCTGTTCGAGGCGCTGGTGATGCTGTTGGCGCGCGAGATGACCTTCTCGGGAGTGGCGCGGGTGACTGGGCTGTCCGTGCATCGCGTCATGAGCGTCTGCGAGCGCTACGTGGATGAGGCTGTCAGCCTGGCCGACTACGGCGAGGTGCGCCGCCTGGCGATCGACGAGACCTCGCGGGCCAAGGGACAGGACTACGTCACGCTGTTCGCCGATGCCCAGGAGCGCAAGATCCTGTTCGTGGCCGAGGGCAACGAGGCAACCACGGTCGAGGCCTTCGCCGCCAATCTGCGCCTGCACGCTGGCAAGCCCACGCAGATCGAAGCGGTCAGCATCGACATGTCCCCCGCCTTCATCAAGGGGGTCAGCGAACAACTGCCGCATGCTCAGATCACTTCGACAAATTCCACGTGATTGCCCACGCCTCCGAGGCCATCGACAAGATGCGCCGGATGGAGCAGAAGAGCGACCCAGCGCTCAAGGGCCTGCGCTGGGCGCTGCTGAAGGACCGCGGCAAACTGCGAGGCGTCCGACGAGCCGAGCTCGATGAGCTGCTCACGCATATGACCACCAAGCGCACCGCCCGTGCCTGGCAATACCGTGAGCAGCTGCGCGAGATCCTCACGCGCAAACAGCCCAACATCGTGCGCGCCCTGCTGAGGCAATGGTGCACCAACGTGTCGCATTCCAAAGTCCACCCGATGAAGGACGTCGCCCGCATGATCCGCAGTCACTTCGAGGGCATCCTTGCCTGGGTCAGCTCCCGGCAGACCAAGGGCTTTCTGGAGGCCATCAACGGCCTGTTCCAAGCTGCCAAGCGAAAGGCTCGAGGCTACGGCCGCTTCCGTACCATCCGCACGGTCATCTTCCTCATCGCCGGCAAGCTCCAAGGGTATTCGGGTCAACGGCGTGGCGCCCGGCCCGATCTGGACCCCTCTGCAGGTCAGTGGCGGCTCCTCCGCAGAGAAGCAGAAGAAGTTCGGCAGCCACACCGGGGGATGAGCATGCGCCGGCTGACGATTGCATTGCTCCTGGGGGCGAGCATGGCCGTCGCGACCGCCGCCCAGAGCGCGTCAGGGCAGGACTGGCGCATGTTTGGGGGCGACGTACAGAGCAGCAGCGCAAATACACAGTCCACGGGTATCAGCGCTGCCGATCTTTCGCAGCTGCGGCGCCGGCAGGTGAGATTGGATGGCGTGGTGGATGCCAGTGCCATCTATCTGCATGGGGTCGAGGTCCGCGGCGCTCGCCGCGACGTCATCTTCGTAACCACCACCTACGGCAAGACCCTCGCACTCGATGCCGACCGCGGCGAGCTTCTGTGGGAATACACGCCGGCGAGCTATCGGAACGTCGCGGGCACCGCGCAGCTCACCAATTCGACCCCGGTGGCCGATTCGGACCGGCAATTCATTTACGCGGCCTCCCCGGACGGCTACATCCAGAAGCTCAGCGTCGGCGATGGCCATCTCCTATGGCGTACGGCGATCACGCTATCGCCACAGCGAGAGAAGATCGCCTCTCCCCTGAAGCTCTTCGGGGACCACGTGATCGCCGTCAGCTCCGGGTATATCGGCGATGCCCCCCCATATCAGGGCCACGTCGCCATTCTCGATGGCGGCTCCGGCAAGCTCCTTCACGTATGGAACTCGCTGTGCAGCGATCGGGCCGGTTTGTTGCAACCGGACTCGTGCCCGCAGGCCCAATCGGCCATCTGGGGACGTGGCGGTGCCGTGATCGATCCGGATGACGGTCATATTTTCATCGCCACGGGCAACGGCGACTGGGACGGCAGGACCGATTGGGGCGATGCCCTCATCGAGCTCAACGCCGACGCCACGCAGATGCTGGGCAACTACACTCCCGCGAACACTCGGGAGTTGAATGACCTCGATCTGGACCTGGGCTCGACCTCACCCGTGCTGCTCGGGGGCGGCCTGCTCGCCCAGGGCGGCAAGGATGGCAAGATCCGCCTGCTCAGCCTCGAGGCCATCGCCGGCACGACGGCGCACGAGGACCACGAGCTGCAGACCGTCGCAACGCCCAGCGGCACGGATCTGTTCACGCAACCCGCGGTGTGGCGCCACGACGGCCAGACGTGGATGTTCGCGGCCGACAACGGCGGCACCGCCGCATGGGAGCTGGAGCACGGCATGCTGAAGGAGCAATGGCACAACCGCAGCGGCGGTACCAGCCCGTTCGAGGCCGGCGGCCTGCTGTTCGTCTACGCTCCCGCAGGCGGGCTGAACATCTATGAGGCGGCTTCAGGCAAGCGCATCAGCACGCTGCCGTGTGGTCGGGGACACTGGAACAGCCCGATCGTCGTGGACGGCAGGATCATTCTTCCGGAGGGCAATGCCAACCGGCGCAGTATCAGCGG
The DNA here is from genome assembly GCA_030037905.1 of Gammaproteobacteria bacterium. GTDB lineage: Bacteria > Pseudomonadota > Gammaproteobacteria > Steroidobacterales > Steroidobacteraceae > FEN-1191. The sequence continues at coordinate 16,081 of JASHPX010000172.1, read as the reverse complement.
CGTGCTGGATATCTGGAGCCTGCCGTCCCAGGTCCAATGACGGCAGGGCATCGGAATCGAGCCGCTTTCTCCTCGCTATCTCGCTATCACGATCTCGCCATCCAGCACGCTCTCGTGCGCGGAACGCTCGAGCAGGGCTGTTGACGGGGGCGGATCGCCGCAATAGAGTTGACCGTGCGCAAAAGCCCCACCTTAGAGCTTCGCATTCCGCCCACCCCCGCTGGAAGCCATAACGGCAGCGCCATGGCGATCCTCAGAAGCTTCTCGGTCACATTAGCCATGCTGCTCGCCGGCGCCGGCGCGGCGCTGCTGTGCATGCCGGCCAGTGCGCAGGACCTGCATCAGAACCTCGACGGCTACTGGAATCCACTGTTTGATGAGGATCAGCCGGAACGCGGTCCCGGCCCCGATCAGGGCGACTACGCCGGTCTGCCGATCACGGCGGCGGCCGCATCGGTGGCGCAGACGTGGGATCCGGAGGTGCTGACCATTCCGTACCTGCAGTGCCGGCCGCATCCGGCGCTGTACGGCATTCGCGGGGTCGGCGCACTGCGCATCTGGGAGACGCTCGACCAGCAGACGCTACAGCAGATTGCGATTCACACCTGGATCGTGGCCTGGGAGTCGCAGCGCGATATCTGGATGGATGGGCGAGCCCATCCACCACCCTGGGCCGCACACAGCTGGCAGGGCTATTCGGCGGGCCACTGGGTGGGGGATGACCTGCTGGTGCATACCGACATGTTCAAGCGTGGTTGGACGCGCCGCAACGGGTTGCCCACCAGCGATCAGGCTACGTTCGACGAGCGCATGTTCCGGGACGGGCAGATTCTGACGGACGTGACGATGATCACGGATCCGGAGTATCTGAGCGAGCCGCTGGTGAAGAGCACCGAATACCTGAAGGCAGAGAGTCTCAATTTCGCGACCTATCCGTGTCGCGAGGTGACCGAGATTCCGCGGCATGAGGGCGACATTCCCATGCACCTGCCGAATCAGACGGCGGTCGAGGAGGACTACCCGGTGCGCAATCACGTGCCGGAGAAAGCCTCCATGGGTGGGGCGCAGACCATGTTCCCCGAATATCAGGAGACCCTGCAGAAGCTGCCGCCCAATCCGCCGCTCGAGCAGGTCGAGCAGCGGGAGCAGCAGCAGGACCACGCCGACGAAAACCTCTGAAGCGAGCGCGCTGCGCGGTCCCACCACCGCTGGAGCCGGAGCGCGAGCCTGGAGTGCCAGCCTGGAGTGCGAGCCTAGCGTACCAGGGGTGCCTTGCCGTCGCGGTTGCGTTCCTGCGCAGTAGGTCCGATCGAGTCGGCCGCGTAGGCGCCGCGGCGACCCATCGGCAGGGGCGGCCCTGTGGTCGTGTCCCTGACGGTCTGGCGCTCCGCTTCCGCGTTGATTTCCGCGCCGAGCACGACGAAGAAGCTGGACAGGTAGAACCACATCAGCATGACGACCGCTCCGCCCAGCGCTCCGTAGGTCTTCTGATAGCTCGCAAACAGCCGCACGTACAAGGTGAACAGCACCGTACTGATGAGCCACAGTGTCGCTGCAATCCCTGAGCCCCAGCTGACCCAGCGCCATCGGGCCGGCTCGCGCGACGGCCCGCAGCTGCGTCTCGAGCAGATTCCAAACGCCCGGTGGCATTTGCTGGGAGAAGCCACTGATCTGCCACACGACCTCCTGCGGCGTGACCAGCAGCCCATAGAGCGACACTATCGCCCCGAGTGCCGGGAATACCGCCAGCAATGCGTACATCGCGAGCCCCGCGGAGATCAGCGAGGCGTTGTCGCGGAGCAGGCTCTCCTTGACGCGGACCGTGATGTCCCACCAGCCGCGCCAGGGAATCTCGTGTGGCTGGCTCGCGGTGCGTCCGTGACCGTGTGCCGTGTCGTTCATGCGAATCGACACAGTCTGGGGCTGTGGGTTGCCCCTGTCAGTCGGCCGCTTCCTGACGAGAAGCAAGCGCCCGGCGGACCGGCACACGCCCGCGGATGACGATGGTTCGAACTCACCGGTCAAGCATCGTCAGACGGCAGCTGGGGAGATGAGGCCAGCGGCTGACAGCACACGTCAAGAGCCCCACGTGTCCCTTTATGGCGGCCGAGTGTCAGACAGCCGTAGCGGCGCAGAGGTCAGCAGTGCCGCCTCCGATGATGCAGAATTCGCTCACGGAGGCTACGTCATGCGGATCGGAATCGACCTGGGGGGCACCAAGACCGAAATAATCGTTCTGAACCAGAGTGGCGCCACGCTTTTCCGTCATCGCGCGGCCACGCCAGCCACGGACTATGGCGCGATACTGGACACTATCGCCGGACTCGTCGCGCTCGCCGAGAGCGCAACCGCACGCGCCGAGAGTATTGGCCTCGCGACACCCGGTGCGATCTCGCCCAAAACGGGCCTGATGAAGAATTCCAATACGATCGTTCTGAACGACAAGGCGCTGGACCGGGACCTGGCCGCGCGCCTGCGGCGTCCCGTGCGTCTGGAAAATGACGCCAACTGCTTTGCGCTATCCGAAGCCATCGACGGCGCAGCGGCCGATGCCGCGAGCGTCTTCGGTGTCATCCTCGGCACCGGGGTCGGCGCAGGCATCGTCATCGGCAAGCGACTGCTCATTGGACACAATCGGATCGCAGGCGAATGGGGGCACAATCCGCTGCCCTGGGCCCGCGATGCAGATTCACCGGGTGACACGTGCTACTGCGGCAAGACCGGCTGCATCGAGACGTTCTTATCGGGTGCGGGGTTGGCGCGTGAGTTCCGCGATCGCACCGGTAGGCAGCGCACGGCTCAGGAGATTTGCCGCGAAGGCGCGTCGGGGGACCCCGAGGCACGAATCTGTCTCGAGATCTACAAGGACCGTCTCGCTCGCAGTCTCGCCTCGGTGATCAATCTCCTCGATCCTGAGGCAATCGTCCTGGGCGGAGGACTCTCCAACATCGAGGAGCTCTATTGCGAGCTTCCGCAGCTCATCTCGAACTACACGTTCTCCGACGGCCTCGATACCGTCGTACTGCGCGCGCTGCATGGTGACTCCAGCGGCGTGCGGGGAGCGGCGCGGCTATGAGACGGGCCGCGTCCCGCTCGACGCTCAGGGATGCGTGCCGCCGCAGCACAGTGGCGTACGCCGACGAGGCTCGGTCAGTTGCTGGGCGGACAGCTGCCGGCAGCTCCAGTGGAACAGTTCATCGGGAACTCGAACAGCGTCAACATCAGTCGTTTGGACCCACCGGTCTCGACGCGGCTCACGGGCACGGAGATGCGCTGTCCAACCGCATAGTGCGTCGTGGCGAATGCATCGGTAACGCCGAGACGCAGGCCATTCCACTCCACCACATAGGCGCCATAGCGATACCCGTCCATGTCACCGGAGAGAACCTGCTCGACCGTGACCGGCACGGTTTGCGTTGCGAGCGCCGCGGAGGCATCCGCCGTCGCGGGTTCGGTCACACCGGGGCTGGGGCTGAGCGCGAAGCTCACGAGGCGCTGCGGCCGGGGTAATGCAGGCAGCTGCAGACGTCGTGCCATAAACGAGAGGGTGTCCCCCACGCGATAGTCCGTGTTGGCGCTGTCGTCGGGCACGAGCAATGCGCCGTCGTGCCACTGCACGACGTAAGCGTGATAGCGGTAGCCATCCACCTGCGCGGACAATACGTCCGTGACGATGCCGCTCTCGGGCGCACCGCGCTCAGCCCGAGTCGTCCCCGAGTTGGCGACCCCCGCACTGCCGGGCAGCATTTCAAACCCCAACAGGTGCCGCTGTGAGAGGGCCGCGCGCATGGCTAGAAAACCGATTTCATCGCCGATGGCGTGCGGCGGGCCCAGCAGGTGATCCACCAGTGCGATACGCCGGTTCTGGTAGCGCACGATGTAACCGACGAACCGGTATGCGCCGTCCTGCGCGCTCAGCACATCCTCGACGACACCGCTTGCGGTGACCGAGGAGTCGCGCACGCTGCCGGGCTGCGCCAGTCGCGCCGGCGGCGCCGGTGGCGCCGGCCGCGTGGTGGACGCGGGAGAGCTGCTTGCACGCTCATCCGTGGTGAAGGCAAGCATCCGTTTGCCATTCACATCCAGACGCATCGCCAGGAACTGCAGGTTGTCACCCTCGGCCCGATCGCTTTGGGCCAGGGGATCGGACACGAGCACTCGCGATCCCTGCCAACCTACCACGTAAGCGCGGAACTGATAGCCATCCTCCCGGAGGGCGATCACGTCCTCGACTACGCCGACTTCGCGGGAAAACGATGACGAGCTGCCTCCCCGATCACAACCAGGCTCGGCCGTGCAGGGCTGCGCCGCGGACACATCGCACATGACGGCGCAGGAACATGCGAGCAGCGCGACCCAGATGATTTTCATGCTTCGCCCCCCTTCTTTGTCCGGCCCATCATCACACAGGTCATCGCTGCCCCGCCACGTCCGAGCGCATCCGACGTCTCATATCCGGTATGCCTGCAGTGTGGAGGCATGAAAGAGCTCCTCGGCTCGCAACGCCCGGCTCGATAGCCCCTGGGTGTGATGCTGGCGCAGGAAGTACTCGAGCACGTGATGGTTTTCCGCGAAGCCATACGGCCAGAAGTCCTCCCCCATCAACGCGCGAGTGCCATGCAGCGCTTCGTCCAGGAACGGCACCATGACTTTGCTCGTCGAGCTATCGCGCAGACGCGCCATCGCCATCTCCTTGGCCTCGGCGAAGGCTTTGGTCACCGCCATCGGCAGCCACGGATGCCGCTCGGCCAACTCACGACGCACGCCGATCAGATGCATGATGGGAAACAGGCGGGTCTTGCGGAAGTATTCCCCGGCGACCGCACCGGGATGCTCGAACAACCAGCGGACCTGGCCGTCCCCATGCTCCAGACACGCGGGGGCACGCGGCCCGATGAGCCCGTCGATCTCACCGCGCTCGAGCAGCTGCGAGAGCGTCTGATGCGCCGGCGCATCCTCGATCTGCAGATGCGTGCCCAGTTGCAGTGCGATCTTCTCCGTGCGGCCCGCTTGCTCCATACCGCCGCGCACCCAGCGGATATCCTGCGGCTTCACCCCGTATTCGTCCTGCAACAGCGCTCGGACCCATACGTTAGCGGTGAGCTGGTATTCGGGTGTACCGATGCGGCGGCCAATCAGATCTCTTGGGGCGCCGATTCCGCGGTCCACTCGCACATAGATCGCAGAATGCCGGAAGGCGCGCGAGGGAAACACCGGAGTGCCCACGTAGGGATTGGTTCCGCTGGCGGTCCTGATCGCAAAGCTACTCAGGGAGAGCTCGCTGACATCGAACGCCGTATCCCGGAAAGCCCGGAAAAACATTTCTTCCGGCGAAAGCGGCAGATAGACCGGGTCCACCCCTTCGATATGCACCTCGCCGTCCAGGAGAGGCCTGGTGCGGTCGTAATTGCCCGTCGCGATGGATAGCTTGAGCTTGGACATGGTCACTCCGCCATGAAGGATCTGAGCGCACGTGTGGCTGCGGCGGCGAGCAGCAGCGGCAGGGCCAGCACGCCGACATACAGGGCGCGACTCCAGTCCCAACCGATCAGCACACCCCCGAAGGACAGCCCCAGGACCGCACCTGCACGCCCGAACGCCACCGCGACACCCGTGCCGCTCGCGCGTACCGGCGGCGGAAATACGCGCGCTGCCACGGCATACAGGCCAACGGCGGAGCCGAACAGCACGAAGCCCAGAATGCCGCAAATCGGCAACAGCAATCCCACACCGCTCGAGAAGCCGAACACCATCGCCAGCACGAAGCTGCTCACCAGATACACGACGCACACTCTGATCAGCTCGATGCGCACACCGAACAGGCCTACCAGGAACGTGCCACCCATGCCACCCACCGTCAGCATCAGGCCGCCGCGGGCCGCGGCGAGCGCGCCCAAGCCCTCGCGGGCGAGGATCGCCGGCGTCCAGTTGACGATGAAGAACTCGGTCAGCCAGAGTAGAAAGAACGCCGCACTGATCAACAGCGCACGGGATGCCAGTCCGGCCTGAAAGGGAGTCAGTGGACTGATGCTCGCAGCAGTCTGCCGCCGCGGCGGCAGGGCGAGCAACGGAGGCAGCTGCAGTCGCGTGGCGATGCGCTGTGCTGCGCGCAAGGCGCCGGCGGGTTGTACTTGCAGCAGAAACTGCAGGGACTCCGGCAGCAGCCAGGCGCAAGCGAGCAGCAGCGACGTGGAGGCGACGCCGCCGGCCACATACAGGGAGCGCCAGCCGGCGTGCATGTTCAAGTAGGGCGCCAATGCGCCGCACAGGGCTCCCCCGATCGGATAACCGGTGGCGTACACACTGATCGCAAAGCTCTGCCAGCGGGCTGGCGAGTATTCGGCGGCAGCGGTGTTCAGACAGGGCAGCAACAGGCCGATGCCGAGGCCGGTAATGCCGCGCAGTGTCGCGAGCTGCCGCGGCCCCGTCACGCCCCAGACCGCCAGCATGCCGCAGCTGATCAGCACCAACCCAATCAGGACGGCCGGCCGGCGACCGAATCGATCCGCCAGGGGAGACAGCACGAACGAGCCCAATCCCACTCCCAGCAGTCCGGCGCTGAAAATCAGACCCATCGCGGCGGGCGCCAGAGTCCATTCGGCCATGATGCGTGTCGAGGTGAATGCGCTCGCCTGCAGATCGAACCCATCCAGTACGTTGATGAGCAGACACAAAGAGAGGACGATGACCTGTATGGAACGCATCGAGCGCCCGGCGACCGATTCCACCGCGATGCTCATGCCGGGCAGCGCACCGTTTCGCGCCGATCATGTCGGGTCATTGCTGCGACCACCACGGCTGTTGCAGGCGCGTGCCGAACACCGCAACGGCACGCTGTCGACGGCTCAGCTGGAACATATCGAGGACGAAGCCATTCGCGAAGTGATCGGCCTGCAGGAAGGCATCGGCCTGCGTTCCATCAGCGACGGGGAGTTTCGCCGCACGCTCTGGCACATGGATTTTCTGACCCGCCTGGGCAACGTGCAGGCCACGCGCTCGCCCGTGCAGATCAGCTTCCACACGGCCCAGGGCTCCTTGCAGCGCTCGCCTTCGGCGACGCGTGTCGTGGGCAAGCTCTCGCGGATCGAACCCATTTTCGTCCGTCATTTCGAGTTCCTCAGGTGCCACACGCGCCAAACCCCGAAGCTGACCCTCCCCTCGCCTTCCATATCGCACTTTCGCGGCGGCCGCAGCGCGGTCGATTCTAATGCCTACCCGGACCTGGAGGAGTTCTTCGCCGATGTAGGCCGCGCCTACCGGGCGGAGGTCGCCGACCTGGCCACCGCGGGCTGTCGCTACCTGCAGCTCGACGAGGTCAACTTCGCCTACTTGTGTGATCCGGCGCTGCGCTCCCAGGTCCGCTCGCTCGGTGAGGATCCCGCGGCGCTGCCCGATCTCTACGCACGCCTGATCAATGACTGTATCCGCCCGCGCCCGGCCGGAATGCGCATCTGCATGCATCTGTGCCGCGGGAATTTTCAAGGGGCCTGGCTCGCGGACGGAGGTTATGAGCCGGTTGCCGAAACATTGTTCAACGCCATCGATGCAGACGGCTACTTCCTCGAGTACGACTCTGCGCGCGCCGGTGGGTTCGAGCCGCTGCGCTGGGTGCCGAAGGGCAAGCGCGTCGCGCTTGGCCTGGTAACGACGAAGACGGGACAGCTCGAGTCCAAGGATGCGCTCAAGCGCCGCCTGGATGAGGCTGCCCGGTACTGTCCGCTCGAGCAACTGGCGCTGAGCCCCCAGTGCGGCTTTGCCAGTGCGGAGCGCGGCAATCCCCTGACCCCGAGCGAGCAGGCTGCCAAGCTGGCGCTGGTCGTCAATGTGGCACGGGAAGTCTGGAGCGACGCCTAGAGGCGGGGCCACCGTGACGATCGCTGATACCGCCCTCGGCCGACTGCAGGGACAAACTCTCCTGGGCTGCCGCGTCTGGAAGGGAGTGCCCTTCGCGGCACCACCCGTCGGGCCGCTGCGCTTCAGGCCACCGCAACCACCGGCGCCTTGGGCTGGCGTACGTGCCGCCGTCGAATTTGGGCCATCTTGCCCGCAGGCCTTCGGGACTCGTGGCAAACCCCGTACCGCTGCGCCCCGATATTCCGAAGACTGCCTGTACCTGAATGTCTGGGCGCCCGCGCGCTCGGACGGTCCCTGCCCGGTGGCTTTCTGGATCTACGGCGGCGCATTCAATGCAGGCAGCAGCAACCCCTACGACCCGACGCATCTGGTCGCCACCGGGGATCTGGTCATCGTGACCGCCAATTACCGTACCGGTCCCTTCGGCTTTGTGAACTTCGCCGCGCTGACGCACGGGGACCTTCACGAAGGCAATGTGGGACTCCGTGATCAGATCGCGGCGCTCGAGTGGATCCGTGACCACATCGCTGCCTTCGGCGGCGATCCGCAGCGGGTCACCATCATGGGTGAGTCCGCGGGCTCGATCTCGGTGGCACTGTTGCTGCAGTGTCAGGCGGCCAGCGGCCTTTTCCACGGGGCGATCATGGCCAGCGGCGCGACCACGCTCATCCATGATCGCGAAATGAGCGAACGGTTGGCGCACGAGTATGCACAGCTGCTGCAGATCGGCGAGCATGCCTGGCCCGCGCTGCAGACAGCGCCGCCGGAGGCGCTGCTGCGCGCCCAGCAGCGCATCGCTGCGCGCTATCGGCGCACGATTCCCGCGGCGCCATGGTTCGATGGGGACCTGCTGCCCGCCTCACCGCAAGATTCGCTCACTGCCGCTTCTGCACGGGTGCCGCTACTGGCAGGTCGCACGCGCGACGAGACCCGCACCTTCGAGATTCTGCCCGGCCCGCCGACGCTGCCGATGACGCGTGTCGAGATTGCGGCGCTGATTCGTGATCAGCTCGGCGAGCGCGCCGCACAGGACATACTGCGGGCTTATCCTCGAGGGCGCACAGGCGACCGGCAGATCTCTACCGATGCCACATTTTCGATGCCGACGCTGCACTTCGCGGCCCGCCACAGCGAGCACAGCCCCACCTGGCTGTATCGCTTCGACGGCCGGAACCCTCTCGTTGGAGCGATGCACGGAATCGATCTGCTCTACCTGTGGAACATGCGTGGATTACTCGCGTTCCTGGCCCGCGGCGGCGCCCTGAAGGCACGGCGCGCGGCGCTTGCGCAGCGCTATCGGGCCGCGTGGTGCGAATTCATCCGCAGCGGAACGCCAGGCAAGGATTGGCCAGCGTACGACACACAGACCCGGATGACACGCCTGTTTGATCTGACGGATCGCATACTGCCCGATCCGGACCGTGATCATCGCGAGCCCTGGGCCGGCCGAGACGTGTTTACCGGCGTGAGTCGCGCGCACTCATCCGAGCCGCATTCATCCGAGCCGCAGAGCCAATGACCGGCGTTGGGCGGATGTAAGGGGAACTGCACCGCTTGCGGACGCGCCGCTTACGGATGCCTCGCGGCACTACCGCGCTATGATAGGCGCACACGGCATCGCTCACCATCAGGAGATCCGCATGATCGCGCACACCACCCTGCCCGTCAGCGACTATCCGCGCGCCAAGCGCTTCTACGTTTCCGTGCTGAAAACTCTGGGTTACACCAATAATATGGAATTTGGTGAAAGCGCGGGCTTCAACGACGGCAAGAACACCGACTTCTGGATCAGCCATCAAAAGACCGTCGTGCCACTGCACCTCGCATTCGAGGCGCGCAGCGCCGACGAGGTGAAGGCCTTCCATCATGCGGCGCTCGCCGCCGGTGGCCGGGACAACGGCGGTCCGGGCTATCGCAACTACTGGCCGGGCTACTATGCAGCCTTCGTACACGACTCCGATGGGCACAATATCGAGGCCGTCTGGTATGACTACAGCAAGGTGAAAACTGGCGCAAGGTGAAGTAGACCATGCACGAACCGGTCGGCCGGGTCGACGAGTATCTGCGCAGGTTGCAGGATCGGCTTTGCGAAGCGCTGCAACGCGCCGACGGCGGTGCCCCCTTCATCGAGGACGCCTGGACACGCGCCGCCGGCGGCGGCGGGCGCTCGCGTGTCCTGAAGCAGGGCCGGATCTTCGAACAGGTCGGCGTCAATTTCTCCTACGTCGTCGGCGATACCTTGCCGGCGTCCGCGACGGCGCATCGGCCTCATCTTGCAGGTCGTACCTGGATTGCGACCGGGGTTTCCCTGGTCGCGCATCCCCAGAATCCATATGTGCCGACCTCGCATATGAACGTACGCTATTTCGAGGCGGACAGGGCCGGAGAAGCGCCCGTATGGTGGTTCGGCGGCGGCTTCGATCTGACGCCGTTCTACCCGTTCGACGAGGACTGCATACACTGGCACACCATCGCGCGCGACCTGTGTGCACCGTTCGGCGAGAGCGTATACGCACGTTACAAGAAGTGGTGTGATGACTATTTCCGCCTGAAGCACCGCAATGAGTCGCGCGGGATCGGCGGGTTGTTCTTCGACGATCTGAACGAATGGGGATTCGAGCGCTGTTTCGCATTCCTGCAGGCCGTCGGCGATGCCTTCCTCGATGCCTATGCGCCGATCGTCGCGCGCCGTGCCCACTTGCCGTACGGCGAACGCGAACGTGAATTTCAACTGTACCGCCGTGGTCGCTACGTCGAGTTCAACCTGGTGTATGACCGCGGCACCCTGTTTGGGCTGCAATCCGGCGGCCGTGCCGAGTCCATACTGATGTCGCTGCCGCCGCGCGTGCGCTATGAATATGGCTACCAGCCCGCGCCGGGCAGTCCCGAAGCCAGGCTCGCCGAATACCTGCAGCCCAGGGACTGGCTGCAGGTGAGTACATGAAGAAGATCGGCTTTCTCTCTTTTGGACACTGGACAGCCTCGCCGCATTCACAGACGCGGTCGGCTCGCGATGCATTGCTGCAATCCATCGAGCTCGCAGTGGCGGCCGAGTCGCTGGGCGCGGACGGAGCCTTTTTCCGCGTCCATCATTTCGCCCGTCAGCTCTCCTCGCCGTTCCCGCTACTGGCCGCGGTGGGCGCCAGGACCCGGCGCATCGAGATCGGCACCGCCGTGATCGATATGCGTTATGAGAACCCGCTGTACATGGCAGAGGACGCAGGGGCCGCGGATCTGATCGCCGGCGGACGTCTGCAATTGGGAATCAGCCGTGGCTCGCCCGAACAGGTGATAGAAGGCTGGCGCCACTTCGGTTACCAACCCGCCGAAGGGGAAAGTGACGCCGATATGGGCCGCCGTCACGCACAGGCGCTGCTCGAAGTACTGCGCGGCGAGGGATTCGCGCGACCGAATCCGAGGCCGATGTTCGCCAACCCACCCGGTCTGCTCAGACCCGAACCGCATTCGCAGGGCCTGCGCGAGCGCATCTGGTGGGGCGCTGCCTCCAACGCCACTGCGGTGTGGGCCGCGAAGCTCGGGATGCACCTGCAGAGCTCCACGCTGAAGGACGACGAGACCGGTGAGCCGTTTCACATCCAGCAGGCCGCCCAGATCCGTGCCTTTCGCGCTGCCTGGAAGGCAGCCGGCCATGCGCGCGAACCGAGGGTTTCGGTCAGCCGCAGCATCTTCGCGCTCGTGAATGAGCAGGACAGGGCTTATTTCGGTCGAGGCAGGGACGAAGAAGACCAGATCGGCTTCATCGACGAGAAGACGCGAGCGATTTTTGGTCGCACATACGCCGCAGAGCCGGACGCCCTCATCGAGCAGCTGCGTGAGGACGAGGCTATCGCGGAAGCGGACACGCTGCTACTGACCGTCCCCAACCAGCTGGGGGTGGCCTACAACGCACACGTCATCGAGGCGATTCTCACGCACGTCGCGCCAGCGCTGCAGTGGCGCTGATAGCGCAACGCAGAAGACACCGCCCATGTAGGACCATGGTTTGTACATATTCGGGCGCTCGTGCCTGCGCTCCATGAGCGCGTGCCCGGATCGACTCATTGTCCCATCCAACACCGCAGCAGGCCTGATGATCCGCGCGCGCACCTCGCGGTGACCGCCATCCGGTAGGCGCGAGACTGCTTGCATAATCCGTGTATCCCGCACGTCTGTGATGCACGTCGCATTTCAAAGATCGGCGCGTGCACAGCCAGCTTTCCGCAAGCTCGCCTTGTTAGGGTGGCGTGGCGTTTGACGAACCAGAGCCTCACCGAGATAAACGTGAGAGTAATCAGCTCCCAAGGGATGCCGCGGTGTTAACTACATACAGCAGCTGGCGTCGCATCACTGCCGCCGCCATGGGAGTGCTCGCCACGCTGGCACTGTGCACCAGCCAGTCGCACAGCGCACCCAGCGGCCCCGCACCCGTCCTCATCTCGCAGACGCCGCTGACGGTGACGATTCCTGCCCATCCGCAGATCGTGTTCGCGCTGGGCGATTCCCAGTCGATGGATGGGAACCTGAGCGGCGCGATCATGACCGGCTCGGGCTCGCTCGGCGGAGCGGTCGGTGCCAGCCTCGAGGCTTCCAGCTCACCGGCCAATTTCAGCGTTCCCGCGGGCTTTACACCTCCTGAAAATCCCGGCGTGGCCGGCCAGGCGCCCTATACGGTGAATGTCTCCGGCACACTGGTGGACAACTCGCCGAGCCGCATGAATGTCGCCAAGGCCGGCATCACGGCGATCATGAATTCCTTCATGGAATACGCCGATTTCGCCCTGATGGATTATCAGACCTCGAATCTGGGCGAGTACTCGACCTGGGTTTACTACATGAGCCCGAGTACCGGCGATTTCACCTTCACCTCTGCGCCCAGCGGAGACTATGTAGCCAACCCATGCTACAACGCCGACGTCACGCTGACGGACGCCTACTCGCAGTCGTGCGCCGCCCTGCAGACCGATTTTGGTGCCGCTTCCGGCGTCATCACCCAGCCCTACATGCTGATCGGCGACAGCAGCGATGATCCTGCGATCAACGACGTGTTCTATCAGCAGTCCAACTATCAACCGCCGGTCTGCGTCGACGGTGTGCCGGATCCACTCGACCCCTATACGACCTTCGGACTCTCGGACTACGAGAGCGGCGACGTCACCGAATTCTACGGCGTCCTGTGGGGAATGAGCGGATACACCTTTGCATGCGCTCCGGGCATGCAACCGACCAACGCAGGTTACGTGGCGTATTCGCCGCAGGTCATGCTGTCGATGCGCGGTTTCGGCTACGACGCCACCACGCAATCCCCGACCACGGGGTCACTGCTCGTCCCCATGCAGACCTCGGGCAATCAGCCCACACCGGCCTCGGTGGCCACGGCGCTCGCGGCCTTCACGCCGTACCTGCAGCCCGAGACCAGCGACCCGTCGACCATGGAGGTCAAATCCGTGGCCCAGCAATCCCCGATTGCCGGGCTGGTAGAGGGCGCCGCGCAGTACCTGACCAATAACGGTACGCAGACGGATTCGAGCAATTCCTGTGCGCCCGCACAATATATCGTGCTCGTGACCGATGGGCTGCCCACCGAGGATCTGTCGGGCAACAGCTGGCCACCGCTCGGTTCTGCGGCCGCCCAGGGCTATGGTGTAACACCAGCGACGGCAACCGGTCTCACCATCAATTCCGACGGATCATTCACGACGAACGACCAGGCGCTGCTGGATACCATCGCTCAGATCAAGGCCGCCGAATCACAGGGCGTCAAGACCTACGTCATCGGGCTCGGAGCGGGCGTGGACCCGAGCAACAATCCACTTGCCGCGGATACGCTCACCTGGATGGCGGAGGCCGGCGGCACCGGCAATTACTTCGCGGCGAATTCGCCATCGGCACTGAGCTCGGACATGCAGGTCATCCTCGCGCAGATCCTGCGCGCCGTCCGGTCCACCGCATCGTCCACGGTGAATACGACCGGTCTCAGCAGCAGCTCCGTAGCCTTCCAGCCCAGCTTCAATACTTCGGATATCGATCAGGACTGGACCGGTGACATCAAGGCCTATCCGATCGACGCGGGTACGGGCCAGGTCGATACCAGTACGCTGCTTTGGAGCGCCCAGACACAGCTCGATACCCTGGCTGCCGGCACTGGCTGGGGCAATCGCATCATCGCGACCTGGGATCCCGTGTTGGGACAGGGGACTCCGTTCGAATGGAGCGGCGGCACCCCGGCGAGCGGCATCGCCGTCAGCACCGTCCTCGGTCAGGAGCTCGAGACCAACGCGGCCGATCCGAGCGGCCAGGATGCGCTCGATTACCTGCGCGGTGACTCGGCGCTGTCGGTCGCCGGCGGGGGCGTCTACCGCAATCGCACGCATATTCTCGCCGATATCGTCGACAGCGCCCCGGTGTACGTCGGACCTGCCGTGGGACCCTATGCCTCCGAGAGCGCCAGCTACTACACCTTCGAGCAGCAGTGGGAAAATCGCGAACCCGTTCTCTACGTGGGCGCCAATGACGGCATGCTGCATGCCTTCAGCGCCACGACCGGCAAGGAGCTGTTTGCCTATATTCCAAACGGTGTGTTCTCGAATCTGATCCAGCTCACCAATCCCTACTACAACCAGGATCACCTTTTCTTCGTCGATGGCTCACCGCAGGTCGGGGATGTTCAATATCCCAACCAGACCTGGCATACGATCCTGGTAGGCAGCGAGCGCGGTGGCGGCAATACCATCTTCGCGCTGGACGTCACCGACCCCGCCTCGATCGCAACCGAGCCCGATCTCGCCACCAAGGTCATGTGGGAGTTCAGCGACCCGAATCTGGGGCTGACCTACAGCACCCCGGCGATCGCGCAGACCGCCGTGGGCTCGAGCGCCGACACGCTCGGCTTCACGGTCTTCTTCGGCAACGGCTACAACAGCACCTCGCAGACCCCCTATCTCTACGCGCTGGATCCCAGCAGCGGAACCTCGTTACCGGGCACGCCGATCAATCTGTGCGCCGCGGTACCCACGGCATGTAACACCTCGCTCGCGAACGGCCTGTCGAGCGTGAGCGTCGTCAACGATCTGGGAGCCGTCGGGGCTCCGGCCACCACGGTGTACGCCGGCGATCTGCAGGGTAACGTCTGGCGTGTGGATATTCGCGACCCCGACCCGCACAACTGGGTGGTATCGCTGCTGTTTCAAGCGCGGGATCCCTCCAACGTTCCTCAGCCCATCACCACCACGCCCGCGGTCTCGCTCAACCCGGACTTCCCGCGTCTGCCGGGCACGATGGTCTATGTCGGCACCGGACAGCTGCTGGGCGCCGAGGATCTGAGCTCGACGCAAATACAGACCATGTATGGTGTCTATGACTCCGGAGACAATGCCTCGGTCCTCTCTCGCTCCAGTCCCAGTCTGGTCCAGCAGCTGCTGACTGCTTCCGTCGTCAGTGGCCAGACGCTGCGGTTCGTGAACGGTACCCAGATCATGTTGCCATCGCAGAACGGATGGTATGTCGATTTCAATATCGTCGATCCGATGACTCACCTGCAAACCGATGTCGGCGAGCGCATCGTGAGCGACCCGCGCCTGGTCGGTGGCTCGTTGAGCGTCATCAGTGTGGACCCGGTGCCATACACCACCACGACCGCAATGACGAGTAGCCCGTCCTCTCACGCCAGCCTGGCGAGAGCGTCGGGACCCCCCGAGAAGTCGCCGGGCAAGGCACTGCAGGCCGCAATATTTCCCGCTGACCCCGCTGACCCCGCCGATTCCGCTGATTACTCGAAGACCGCACAAATCCTGGGCGGCCCCGCGCTGGATTTGACGCAGGCACGGTCCATATCCACGGATGGGGTGTACTACGCCGGAGAGTCACAGGCTCGGCTGTTCTCGGTGGGGCTCGGGGTCAACCCGCCGCCAACGCTGGTGTCGATTGCCGTCACACCCATAGACCCCACCATCACAGCCCCGGAGACCGAGTCGTTTATTGCGACCGGCACCTATAGTGACGGTTCCATGCTGAATGTGACGGACCAGGTGGGCTGGACGTCCTCCGACACGGGAGTCGCTACGATCAACTCCCAGGGCCTGGCCTCCTCGATCACGGCCGGCACGACCACGGTCACGGCGACTCTGGACGGCATTTCCGGCAGCACCACGCTGACGGTCAACGCGCCGACACCTCCGCCGCCAGCTCCGACCTTGGTGTCGATTACCGTCACACCGGCAAGTCAGACCCT
>JASHPX010000171.1 GCA_030037905.1 Gammaproteobacteria bacterium | reverse complement strand
TACGCTCATGAATCGATCACGACAGCTTCCGGGCGAACACGCCACCGAGGGCTTACGGGGCTTGGAAGAAACGATCAATCATCAGTTCGGCGGCCGACGAATGACACGGCGCAGTTTTGACTCCGCGATCCCCGAAGTTCAAACGGGTCTCCGGCTACCCAAATCCATAAGCTCAATCAGTGGCCCGACAAACTGCTCATAGTGGCGCCACCGTTCAACGGATGTACTGTAGATCTTCTGGCGTACCTGCCAATTGCTGGACGTCAGCACCGGTCGCTTTGTCATATGGAATTCGAGGCACCGCGCATTCCATTGCAATTCAAGGAAGTCCAGGACCTTACGGGTCCATGCTTCCTGGTTAGCCACCAATCCCTCATATGGAACGTCGAGTATCGTCCCTGGCGGCAATGCCGCACGCCAATGTGCAATCTGCCGATAGTGCTCTCGGTAGTAGTGCGCCAGGTCCGACAAATCCATGGTGTAGCTCAATGCCGGCGACAGGTACTGCAAATAGCAGGACAGGCACGTATCAATCGGGTTGCGATGCACGTAGATGATGCGAGCGAACGGAAATACCGAATGAATGACGCCCAGGTACTCTGAGTTGACCGGCGCCTTATCCACTACCCGCAACGCCGTGTTGGAATGCTCGTTCAGGATTCGCAAGTACTCGACCGCGAGCTTCTCGCGAATCGGCTCCGGGAGCAGTCCCCGCCGTATTACGCTGGCATTCGCGAGCAATACCTCCGTCCAGAACCCAAGCTCGCCCGCTCCGTGTGCATCCGGATGAGACGCAATAATCTGCTCTACGAGCGACGTTCCCGAGCGCGGCATACCGACCACGAAAACCGGCTTCCGGGAGCCGCACCCCAGAGTACCAGCCTGCCTGATCGCCTCGGGCGTGTAGACACGAACCATGTCGTCGACGAACCGGGTGCGTGCCTCCCGGTTATATCGCCCAACGGTCGTCCTCAGTAGCTCATTTCCGTGTCTATAGCTACGAAATGCAGACCCGAATTCGCCCAAATCGTCCCAGTACTTTCCGATCGCAAAGCGCAAGCTTACTTCCGATGTCAGAGGGATACCGCTCGCAGCGAGTGCCTCTGCGGACTGCAACCAGCCGATATCCGCAGCGCTCATCTTGCGCAATGACGCCAAACTGGCCAGCACGTCGGGCGATCTAGGATTGATGGCGAGCGTCTGTTTGAACATCGCCTCGGCCTCTCCGAAACGACCCTCGAGTCTGGCAGCGTGCGCTCGACCCACCAGGGCCTCCACACGCCGGGGTTCCGATTCCGCGACGCTAGCGAAGCAAGCTTCGGCTTCCTGGGTGCGACCGAGGACCAGGAGCGTGTGAGCAAGGTTGAGCAAAAAACTGATGTCCGTTGAATCCAACTCAACTGCTCGACGTATCGAGATCTCTGCCTGCGCAAATCGACCCAGTGCTCGGAGCACGACGCCCAGATTGTTTTGAGCCTGTGCCCAGGTCGGCATCGCATCCACAGCTTGGCGCAGGCAGGTCTCCGCCTCTTTGAAGCGCCCCAAATGACACAGGGCTGTCCCGAGGCCCCCGAGAGCCTGAATATTGTGCGGATCGCCTTCAAGTAGGTCCTGATAAACCGCAACGGCACGCCTGTAGTCGCCATCGGCGACGCACCGGGCCGCCTCCCTCAGCAGTTCCGTAGGGTCCCGAAGGACCGATTGCCCATCGATCACCGTGGACATGCGCTTCGTCACTGTTAACCCGGATCCGCTGTCGGATAGGTAAGTAATCGCGGCCCGTGTCAGCTCCGCTGCCGCTTTCGACTCCATACCATTGTGCTGCACCCTGTCCCTGAACGAGCTTGGGAGTCGCGCCCCCTTGAATCGATTCAGCCGGACCAGCCAGACACTAAGGTCGATTCTCTACAATAGTTCCTGGGGCTTGCCCCTTCCGAGCAGCTGCTCAACTCGGCCGTCACACAATCGGTCGATCGATCTGAAAAATCTCCAACATACACTGCCCTCATATTACCTAATCCAGGTAACTCGCGAGCCGCAGCCCGTTCTTCCGTGATCAGCTTCACATACCTACCCGTGCGGTCCACTCGTTACTCTTGGGTAGATCGACAACCCAAAGATTTGCTTGCAAGTCACTCCGAACCGCCATGTGTTTTATCCCCGCGTAAGATGCCTGTAGACCAAGCTGTGTGATCCCCGTCACTACTATTGTGGGTGGACCATCTTATGTCCGCCGATCTTGCTAGATTTCCCAGAACTTCCGATCGCTGTCTGCACACTGAAGTCGGTAGCGACCGGATTGGATGTGGCCGTTGCAGCGAGCCGCCCGTCACAAGACCGGTAAGAGAGTCATCATGCTGCTAGGATGGTTCGACACGCGTGAAGCTTCCAATATCGGCACGAGATTGGCCGACCAATTCGCATCGCACGCGCTGTCGAGTTCAACTCTGGAGCGGAAAAGACTCTCCCCCCACGGAAAACAGGGGGACGCGCTGCGCGAGTTCCTGCAGCGCGCTGAACGCATAGTCCATGCTTCAGCTCTGAACTTTTACAAGAAGGCGAAACTGGCCAACGCTTTCAAATGGCGCTTGCTCGAGAAGGGCGTCGAAAGCGCTATCGCTACTGAGGTCACCGAATCCTTGGTCATGCATCTGTCAATGAAACGACTCGCAGCGGCCCCGGGTGGGGAACCGTCTGGCGCCACGACCGATACCTCCTCGTCCCGCCGCGCTCGTGACCTGCTGGCAGAGGCTGACGGACACGCGGCGCGGGGCGCCTATGCCGAGGCCGTGCATTCCTATCAGGCTTTCCTGGAGCGTAAGCCGCGCCACGCCAGAGCCCTGAACAATCTGGGAGCCGCTTACTGGAGGCTCGGACGGTACGTAGACGCTGAACAGCACTTTCGGGAGGCGATACGTTTAAGGGCAACTGACCCAGATGCGCACAACAATCTGGGAGGCGTGCTGCGAGGGCGAGGCCACCTGATCCCATCGGAGAACTCCCTGCGACGCGCTCTCAAGCTCAATCCCGCGCATGTAGAGGCACGGGCATCTCTCGGCCTGACTCTTGTCGCTCTCGGACGCCCCAGGGATGCTCAGTCGCACTTTGAGAGAGCGCTGAAGGTGCGGCCAGCCTACGTCCCGGCATTGCTTGGCATGGCGACGATCGCTAGCATCGAGGGACGATTTTCGGATGCGGAGGCCCTCGTAGAGCGTGCGTTGCAGGGCGCGCCGGATGAACCCAGCGCCTGGGCTACCTTGCCTGCACTGCGCAAAATGACGGTGGCCGACAAGACCTGGCTGCGACGCGCCGAAGACATCGTGTCCCGAGGAGTTACTCCATTGGAGGAGGCGGATCTGCGCTTCGCGATGGGTAAGTACTGTGACGACATCCACGACTTTGCAAGCGCCTTCCATAACTACGCGCGTGGCAATGCACTGATAAAGGCGAATACGGATCCCTATGATCGAAGCGCCCGCAGCGCCCTTGTCGATAACTTGACGCGTACTTACACGTCGCAGAGCTTTCCCGAGGATGCCCCAGCGCCGACCGACAGCGCTCGGATCTCGGCGAGACCAGTCCTAGTGACCGGCATGATGCGGTCCGGTACGTCACTCGTCGAGCAGATCATAGCCTCTCACCCCGCGGCTGCCGGGGCTGGGGAACTCGATTTCTGGTCTGGCGTGCTACGCCGGTATGACGGCGCGCTTCGCCAAAACTCACTCCCTGAGCCGATATGTAACGAGCTGGCACACGAATATCTGCGAACGCTGACAAAATCCGTGGGCGATTTCTCTCGTATCGTGGACAAGACCCCGGCCAACTCCGACTACCTCGGCTTGATTTACACTGTGCTTCCGAGAGCTCGGATCATCTACGTGAAGCGGGATCCCGTAGACACTTGCCTATCCTGCTATTTTCAGGCCTTTACCGCCGGTGTGAACTTCACAAGGGACCTCTCCGATCTCGCGCACTACTATCGAACGCATCGGAAACTCATTGACCACTGGCGGGCCGTACTCCCCCGGGGGACGATTCTGGACGTTCCCTACGAGGATTTAGTCACCGACCAGGAAACCTGGACCCGTAAGATCCTAGATTTTTTGGGCCTCGAATGGAATGAGCGCTGCCTGAACTTTCAGGATACGCAGCGCTGTGTGGCTACAGCGAGCTCTTGGCAAGTCCGGCAGAAAATCTACACGAGCTCCCTAAATCGCCGGCGCAATTACGAACGGTTCATAGAGCCCCTGCTCGAGCTGCGGAATTTGACGCGTTAGTTAATTAACTCGCGGCGCTCGCGAGCTGCGGATCTCCCCGCGGCGACAGCAGAGGCGACCGCGCGGATTCGTCACTCTTGGAACTTGTTTGTCGATCCAACGTCGATGAAACCGAGCAGAAACGATCCGAAAACCAGCTCTGCACCCGCGAGCATCAGAGTAACCGAGGGTATCGCTACCCGCATCATACTCGTCGGATTCAGCTCCGCGAGGCCAGTCGCGGCCCAACTTCTTACGGAGTATACGGCCAAGGCAAGCCCCGCGAGCGCCAGTGTTATTCCGATGGATAAGCCACGCTCGACGGTAAAGCACCTGAGAAAACGCCACAGCGAAGGCGTGAGCGGCAACTCTCCCTTCAACACGCCCACGGTGCGGGCCACCAGCGAAAACAGTAGCAGCTGCGTGCCGAGGATGATCGCGCCTGCCGCATAAAGCATCGTATGGATATCAAAGCCGATCCCATGAATAATGATCGGTCCGCGCAACACGGCGGCCTCGGTGGCAAACCCGGCGGTGACCAGGCATGCGCCCGGATAGAGCATAAGCCAGCGGGGGCTCATCATGAGCAGGAAACGCAGGTGGCGCCAGCCGTCGCGCCAACTCCGCAGGTGCGGCGGACGTGATCGACCAGCGGGCGAGAGAATCGTCGGCACCTGCGCGATGCGCCACCCTGCCAGAGTCGCCTTGACAATCATCTCGCTGGCAAACTCCATGCCGGGCGCCCGCAGTCCCAACTGCGCCGCGGCCGCTCGTTTTAGCCCCCGCAGCCCGCAGTGGAAATCTCCGATCGATGAGCCAAACAACAGCCGGCCGAAGAAGCTCAGCAGCGGATTGCCCAGGTACCGATGCAGCAGAGGCATTGCTCCGGGCTGGATGCCCCCACGGAAGCGGTGACCGATCACCATATCATGACCATGGCGCAGGCCGTCCAGAAAGCCGTCCAGCTGTGAGAAGTCGTAGCTGTCGTCCGCGTCCCCCATGATCACATAGCAGCCGCGGGCTTCGCCGATTCCGCCGATCAATGCGCTACCGTAGCCTTTTTGAGCGATGCGCACCACGCGCGCGCCCGCGCTGCGAGCCGCCTCGACCGAGCCGTCGGATGAGCCGTTGTCGGCAACCAGGATCTCTCCGGTGATACCGCGCCGCTCCAGGAACTGCCGCGCTTTGCGCACGCACGTAGCAACTGTCTCGACCTCGTCCAGGCACGGCATCAAGATGGTCAGCTCCAGCTGAGAAGACTCGCTGGTTCCTCGCTCGTCGATGCGCCCGCCGGCTGCAATCGTATCGTCAGCGATAGGCTGAGGTAGTGAGCCCATGACTCAGTAATTAGCGCCGCGAACTGGCCTCCGATCTCAGTATTGCAGCGGCCGGGCAGTCATAGAGTGATCCGCTCGGCAGATTCGTTCCCAGCGAGCCTATGCGGTGCAAGCGACTCGAATCTCGATAAGACGCCCCCTTCTAGACACCATCCCTGATGAGATCTTGCGCATGCGTCGCTGACCCGGCGTCTCATCCAGCGGCCTGCCTACCCCCTGCTAATCTAATCCCGCTCCGCCTCCTGCGCCTCGCACCGCGGAGTCGGTGATGGAGGTCGTCGCGAATCAGTTCACTTTGCCGCCGTTTCGGTTTCCGGATTCCTGGCTGCGCACCAGGCCCATATCGCCCCGCCGGATCGATCCCTTATGTAAAGCGAGGGTGCGGTGATGCCTTACTTCGAGGACAAAATCTTTGCGTAGTAATGCCCATCGCGGCGACCGCAGACCACTCGCTGAGTCCCTTTCAACCAATCGCTCTCGCGCCCTAGATAGGCGACTCCATCCCCGGAAACGGGATCATCGAACTTTATCCAGCCGCGGCTCACCCATGCCAGCTCGTCGGTATTTGTGTAGTAACGCATCCAGCCCTTATCGCCGAAGGGCTGGCTCTGTAAGCGCCGCGGTTGAAACAGGCGCGGACACGCATCCTCCAAGCGGTTGAGCGCGATATCTGCATCGCGCCGGTGTGTAGCCCACGTCGTGTCGATGGATCCGCCCGGCAGCAAGCGGCAGGTCAACAAAGGCAGTCTATGGCGCCGCATCGGGTCGGCCGCCTCCGCACGGGTAATCTGTGTGGCATCGTCTACGCCATTCGCGACGACGACTTGGCAATCGCTGCTGTCGACGTGCAGACCGAACGCCGCCAAATCCGCATCCACTGCCGAGCGACGCGGCGAATGCGCAGAGTCCTCGTAGAGATGGTCTCCGACCGTAAGGACGCGCACGTGAGGGGCATAATCGCGCACGAGCGCCGCTATTCGTGCTCCATTTGCCCCCTGCGGTTCGAGTGCATAGCTGCCTGAAAAGTTGATCAAACCCGAACCAGGCGCCAGGAACGGTAAAACGAACGAGTTAGACTGCACACCGATATCCAAATACAGATTGGGTTGTGTGGCGAGCGATTCCGGCACCTCGACATCGAGCCAATGCTCACTCCACGGCTGTCCGTCCCACCGTAACTCGCCGCCCAAGGCGAGCTGGGTTCCCTGAACCGCGAATATGGCCGCAACCGCGTACCCTATAACCTTCGGGCGCGCCGCAAGCAGGCGAAACAGCAGCTCCATGGCCACCACAGCGGTAATACAGGCCATCGGAAGAAAGTAGCGCCCATTCCCGGAGACCGCCAACCATGCCACCCCATCCACGAACAGCCCGCTGCCCACCGCCGCCAGGACGCGCGGCGCCGGTACTGCGGCATCTGGTTTCGTCGCTGCCCCGTTCCGACGCCTTACTGCTCGTTGGATAATTCTGGCCATCTGCCATATCAGCATGGCCATGGCCAGGGCAATAAGCAGGGCGTAGCGG
>JASHPX010000170.1 GCA_030037905.1 Gammaproteobacteria bacterium | reverse complement strand
GGCGGCTGAATCGACGCGCCGCGCGTCAGTCGACGCGCAGTATTGCTGCAGGTCCTTGCCTCATTGGCCGCACGAGATGATAGGTTTAAAATATCATTAAGACGCTATAAAATGATTCGCGTCCATATTGACAAATAGCGTCTGGGTTCTGGGTCCCGGTCCCGTTTTTGGTCGTTCCCGTTCGAATTACATCATCTGGGGATTAATCGATGAAAACAAAGCTCGCTCTAAGCGCTCTTGCGGCGGCATTGGTGCTCGTCGCTTGCGGCAGCGGCCAACAGCAAAGCTCGGCTCCGGCTGCGGCGCCGGCGGCCCCCGCTGCACCCGCTAACAATGCCGCGCCGCCGGCTGCACCGGCAGCAGGGGATAACGGTCAGGCCGCTCCGGCTGCTCCGGCCGCTGGGGATAACGGCGCTGCGCCTCCTGCAGCTCCGGCCAATCCGCCGGCCGGCAATGCACCTCCCGCGGGAAACAATCCTCCGCCGCAGCAGTAACGGCGCGCGATTCGACCCGCAGAGCCTGATCGGCTCGCGGGAAAGCCCGAGCAGGCCGGAAGCTACCGGTCTGCCGGGCTTTCCTGTTTCTGGAAGCGGTGCATGCCCCAAGTCAGCGTACGCGACAGCCGCGGCGAGGATCGCGAGTGGATCCAGAGTGTCTACCGCGACTATCTGATGGATCTGGCGCCCTCGGCGACCGGACTGTTCCCCATGCTCCCGGAGATCGGCCAAGGCGAGACCGATCTGATCGCGCGCCTGCCCACAGGGCCCGGGGCGCATGTGTTGACGGTGTGCTATGCCGCCGAGCGCGTCGGATTTGCGAAGATCACGAGGCTCGAACAGCGCGCCGCGACCCGCACCTCCGCGGTAGCGCCGGGCGGAAAGCCCGCGCACGCCATGCCTGCCCGCTCGGGCTCTGCCGCCACGGCGCCGCCATCCGCGGCCTCCGCCGGGGAGTTCTCCATGGCGGAGTTCTTCATTGCGCGACCGTGGCGGCGCCGCGGGATCGGCGCGCAGGCGGTACGGCTGATCCTGGATCGCTTCGAGGGGGCGTGGCTGATCACCGAGCATCTGCGCAACGAGGCAGCAGTGCGCTTCTGGCGGCGTGTGGTGAGCGCCTACACCGGCGGGCGCTACCACGAGCGCATCGTCAACGGCGAGGTGCAGCAGCGCTTCGCTTCGGGACGCCGCCGAGATCGATGACGGTAACGGCACGGGCCCTCGCCTAACTCGATCAACTCACCGGCATGACAACACCCGGCGTGGTCAACCCGGTGTAGATATCTGGACCCTTCGGGCGAATACGTCAGATGTATTCGCCCGAAGGGTCCAGATATCTACGCGGGATGTTCTGCGTCATGCGCTGTCATGCCGGTGAGTTGATCGAGTTAGCCCGTGCCGGCTGCGGCTGCCCTGGCCGTGTTGTCAGCCGCGCGCCGGCCAGCGGGTGCCGAGCTCAGCCGCGCTCGCAGGTACCGGCCGGTCAGCGACTCGGGAACCTCGCAAATCGCCTCGGGGGTGCCCTGCGCGATGATTTGGCCGCCGCGCTCGCCGCCCTCCGGTCCCAGATCGATCACATAGTCGGCCGTCTTGATGACGTCGAGATTGTGCTCGATGACTACCAGAGTATTGCCGGCGTCGCGCAGCTGGTGCAGCACCCGCAGCAGCTGCGCAATGTCGTGGAAATGCAGCCCGGTGGTCGGTTCGTCCAGGATATAGAGCGTGCGACCCGCGCCGCGCTTGGCCAATTCGCGCGCGAGCTTCACACGCTGCGCCTCACCGCCCGAGAGCGTGGTCGCGCTCTGTCCCAGGCGCACGTACGAGAGGCCGACCTCCAGCAGCGTGCGCAGCTTGGCGGCGGCGGCCGGCACATTCTGGAACAGTCGCAGCGCCTCCTCGACGGTAGTGTCGAGCACCTCATGGATGTTTCTGCCGCGGTACTGGATTTCGAGGGTTTCGCGGTTGTAGCGCCGGCCCGCGCACACGTCGCAGGGCACATAGACATCCGGCAGGAAGTGCATCTCGACGCGAATCAGCCCATCACCCTGACAGGCCTCGCAGCGACCGCCCTTGACGTTGAAGCTGAAGCGACCGGCGTCGTAGCCGCGCGCGCGCGCCTCGGGAACCTGCGCGAACAGGTCACGAATCACCGCGAACAGGCCGGTGTAGGTGGCCGGATTGGACCGCGGCGTGCGACCGATGGGTGTCTGATCGATCTCGATCACGCGCTCGAAGCGCTCCAGCCCGTCGATGCCGTCGCACACGCCGGCGTCCTCGAGCGCCGCATCGCTCAGGCGGGCGGCAGCGTGACGAAACAGCGTGTCGTCGACCAGCGTGGACTTGCCTGAGCCCGATACCCCGGTGACGCAGGTCAGCAGGCCCACCGGTATCGTGGCGGTGATGTTGCGCAGGTTGTGGCTGCGCGCGCCACGGATCGTGATCCAGGCGGCGCGCGCCGGCGCACGGTGCTGCGCAGGCACGGGGATGGCTTCACGCCCGGTCAGATAGGCGCCCGTCAGAGATTGCGGATGGGCCTCGATCTCGCCGGGGCTGCCCTGCGCGACCACCAGCCCCCCATGCGCGCCCGCTCCGGGGCCGAGGTCCACGACGTAATCGGCGGCCCGGATGGCATCCTCGTCATGCTCCACGACGATCACCGTGTTGCCCAGATCGCGCAGGCGCTTCAGCGTGGCCAGCAGCCGCTCGTTGTCGCGCTGGTGCAGGCCGATCGATGGCTCATCGAGGATGTACATCACCCCGGTCAGGCCGGAGCCCACCTGGCTGGCGAGACGGATGCGCTGCGCCTCCCCGCCCGAGAGGCTGCCGGCGCTGCGATCCAGGCTCAGATAGTCCAGGCCGACGTCGACCAGGAATCGCAGCCGCTCGCTCACCTCGCGGGTGATGCGCGCCGCGACTGCGGCGCGCCAGCCCGCGAGCTCGAGCGTATCGAAGTACTCGCGCGCACGCCCGACCGTGAGGCGCGTGATCTCATGCAGTGCGTGATTCCCCACGAGCACCGAGCGCGCCGCTTCATTCAGCCGCGCTCCATGGCAGGCGGGACAGGGACGCGTGCCGAGGTATTTGCGCAGCTCCTCGCGCACCGCCGGCGAATCGGTCTCGCGATAGCGGCGCTCGAGGTTGGGTACGATGCCCTCGAAGGGATGACGCACGCGCCGCTGCCGGCCCCGCCCCTCGGTGTAGCAGAACTCGATGGGCTCTGCCCCGCTGCCGGCCAGCAGTGCCTCGCGCACGCGCTCGGGTAGATCCGTCCAGGGAGTCTCCACGTCGAAGTCGTAGTGACGCGCGAGGGAGCGCAGCAGCTGAAAGTAATGCTCGTTACGCCGGTCCCAGCCACGTACCGCGCCGCCGGCGAGCGATAGGTGCGGATGCACGACCACGCGCTCGGGATCGAAGAACTCCTGCGAGCCCAGGCCGTCGCAGCTCGGACAGGCGCCGGCAGGATTGTTGAAGGAGAACATGCGCGGCTCGAGCGGCGGCACGGAGAAGCCGCACACCGGGCAGGCGTGTCGATTGGAGAACAGCATGGGGGCGAGGGCGGCGTTGTCGGGGAACAGCACCTCGGCGATGCCGCCCGAGAGGCGTAGCGCCGTTTCGAACGACTCGGCCAGCCGCTGTGCGGCCTCCGCGCGGATGCGGAAGCGATCCACGACGGCCTCGATGCGGTGCTTGCGCTTGGGATCGAGCTCCGGCACCGCATCGATCTCGTGCACGACGCCATCGACGCGCACGCGCACGAAGCCCTGGCTCGCCAGGTCCTCCAGGAGCTTGCCGTGCTGGCCGCGACGCTCCTCCACCAATGGGGCGGCCAGCAGCGCCAGCTCCCCGCTCGGGGCCGCGAGCACCTGGTCGACCATCTGGCTGACCGTCTGGGCCGCCAGATCGATGCCATGGTGTGGGCAGCGCGGCATGCCGGCGCGCGCATACAGCAGCCGCAGGTAATCGTAGATCTCGGTGACGGTGCCGACGGTGGAGCGCGGATTGGGCGAGCCGGTCTTTTGCTCTATGGCGATCGCCGGAGACAGACCTTCGATGCCGTCCACGTCGGGCTTGTCCATCATGGCGAGAAACTGCCGGGCATAGGCCGACAGCGACTCTACATAGCGGCGCTGGCCTTCCGCGTACAGCGTATCGAAGGCCAGCGAGGATTTGCCCGAGCCCGACAGTCCCGTGATCACGATGAGGCGCTCGCGCGGCAGCGTCAGATCGATGTTGCGCAGATTGTGGGTGCGGGCACCGCGGATGCGGATGTACTGCATCATGGCTCGTCGAGCCTCGAACGCCGGATGCGTAAAAGGCCAAAGAGCCACTATAAACGCACAGACGGGTCTGGCTCAAAAGCACTACAATTCCCGGAATGCAGATGCGGTAGCGGCAGGGAGCGTGGCAGCAGTCATGGCGCGCGGCGTCAATAAGGTCATCCTCATCGGCCATCTCGGCGCGGATCCGGAAACACGCGCCATGCCCTCGGGCATGACGGTCGCGAATCTGCGGCTCGCGACCACCGAGAGCTGGAAGGACAAGCAATCCGGCGAGCAGCAGGAACGCACCGAATGGCACAGCGTGGCGCTGTTCGGGCGGCTCGGGGAGATCGCCGCCGAGTACCTGCGCAAGGGTTCGCAGGTATACATCGAGGGTCGCCTGCGCACGCGCAAGTGGCAGGACAAGGAGGGGCGCGATCGCTACACGACCGAGATCATCGGCAGCGAGATGCAGATGCTCGGCGGCCGCGGAGGCGGTGGTGGCGCAGCCGGCGCAGGCGCCGCGGGTACCGGAGGCTTTGCGGAGGCCCCGCCACGCGGCGGCGATACCGAGGGCGCGCGAGGCAGCTCCGGCGGCAGCGGCAGCGGCAGCAGCGAGGATTTCGACGACGATATCCCCTTCTGAGGCGCCGCGGCAGCGACTCACTGCGGTGCAGGCAGACTGGGGATGCGCCACCCGCCCGGCGCATATGTTTTGACATATACGCCAGGCGGGTGGCGCATCCCCAGTCTGCAATTGTGCTCTGGGTCGCTGTCGTGGCGCCTCAGAAGGGGTGCCGTAAGCGATTGAATCTTCTCTGATTGCTGCTGTGCCGCCGCCTGCCGCTGCGCGCCTGGGCACTCGCTCCGGGGGGCCAAAACGGGTACCCTGTGCCCATCGATTCCCGCATGTCCGGTCGCTTTTACATAAAGACCTTCGGTTGCCAGATGAACGAGTACGACTCCGCGCGCATGGCGGACGTGCTGCGTACCCAGCTGGGCCTGGCGCCGACCGAGGATCCCGCGGCCGCGGATCTATTGCTGGTCAACACCTGCTCGGTGCGCGAGAAGGCGCAGGAGAAGGTGTTTTCGCTGCTCGGACAGTGGCGGGTCTTCAAGGCGGTGCGGCCCGAGGTGCTGATCGGCGTGGGCGGCTGCGTCGCAAGCCAGGAGGGCGAGGCGCTGACGGCGCGCGCGCCCTTCATCGATCTGGTGTTCGGCCCACAAACCCTGCATCGCCTGCCCGAGCTGATTGCCGAGCGCCGTGCGCGCGGCCGCGCCGCGGTGGACGTGAGCTTCCCGGAGATCGAGAAGTTCGACCGCCTGCCCGAACCGCGCACACGAGGGGCGCGCGCTTACGTGTCGGTCATGGAGGGTTGCAGCAAGTACTGCAGCTTCTGTGTCGTGCCGTACACGCGCGGCGATGAGGTGAGCCGGCCATTCGAGTCAGTGCTCGCCGAGGTGCGTGCGCTCGCGGCGCAGGGAGTGGTCGAGGTGACGCTGCTGGGTCAGAACGTCAATGCCTACGCCGGACCGATGGCCGATGGGGCGGTGGTGGATCTCGCTACGCTCATTCATCACGTCGCCGCGGTACCGGGTGTGCAACGTGTGCGCTTCACGACCTCGCACCCCCTGCATTTCTCCGACAGTCTCATCGAGGCGTACGCGCACGTGCCCGCGCTCGCCAATCATCTGCACCTGCCGGTGCAGAGCGGATCGGATCGAGTGCTCGCGCTGATGAAACGCGGCTACACCGTCCTGCAGTACAAGGAGCGCATCCGCGCGCTGCGCGCCCTGCGGCCGGACATTTGCATTTCCACCGATATCATCGTGGGCTTTCCGGGGGAGAGCGAGCGTGACTTCGAGGCGACGCTGGCGCTGGTGGCCGAGGTCGGCTTCGATCAGTCCTTCAGTTTCATCTACAGTCCACGACCGGGGACGCCCGCCGCGGCGCTGCCCGACGAGCTGCCGCACTCGATGAAACAGGCACGACTCGCGCGGCTGCAGGCCCAGCTGGACAGCCAGGCACACGGCATCAGCCGCGCGATGGTCGGCAGCACGCAGCGCGTGCTGGTGGAGCGCCGCGCGCGGCGCGGCGGTGGCGAGCTCGCGGGGCGCACGGCCAACAATCGCTGGGTGAATTTCGCTGGGCCGGCGTCGCTGCTGAACCGATTCGCGGCCGTGAAGGTGACCGAGGCGCTGCCGCATTCGCTGCGCGGCAGGCTCGAGGCTGCGTGACCGCGCTGCAACTCGCATCGCGCGAATTCGCGCTCGAGCCCGCGGACAATCGCCGCCTCGCGAGCCTGTGCGGTCCGCTGGAGGCGAACCTGCGCCTGGTGGAGTCGCGCCTGGGCGTGCAGATCCGCCGCCGCGGACATTCCTTCCGCATTCGCGGCGAGCGCGCCGCCTCGACCGAATCGGTGCTGCGCGATCTGTTTGCCCAGACGCAGCACCACGAAGTCACCCCCGAGCAGGTGCACCTGTGCCTGGTGGAGCACGCCGGCGAGCTGATGGACGAGCGCGACCAGGAGTTGGTGCTCGTTCCCGGCGATCGTGAGATCGGTCCGGACGAGGAGCCGGGAGCCGAAGCGGCATACCGGGCAGTCGGCAGCACGGGGCGCGGCCGTAACGGCAGCCGTGAGACCCGCGGCAGCCGCGAGGTCCACGGCAGCCGCGAGGCCCACAGTAGTCGCGAGGCCCGGGGCGGCCGCGACGGCGCCAGCGGCGCACCTGGGGGCGGCTACGGCCGCGACGCCGAGCGCGCTACGGTACAGGGCGTGTACGGACGGCGCGAGGAGATCCGCGCCCGTGGCGCCCACCAGCGCGAGTATCTGGCGAATATCCGCCAGCACGATCTGTCCTTCGGCATCGGGCCGGCCGGAACCGGCAAGACCTATCTCGCGGTCGCCAGCGCAGTGGAGGCGATGATGGCCGAGCGCGTGCGCCGTATCGTACTGGTGCGTCCCGCGGTGGAGGCGGGCGAGCGTCTGGGCTTTCTGCCCGGCGACATGGCGCAGAAAGTCGATCCCTATCTGCGCCCCATGTACGACGCGCTCTACGAGATGATGGGCTACGAGCGAGTGACGCGTTTCATGGAGCGCAATGCCATCGAGGTCGCGCCACTGGCTTTCATGCGCGGCCGCTCGCTCAACGAGTCATTCATCATTCTCGACGAGGCGCAGAACAGCACCATCGAGCAGATGAAGATGTTTCTGACGCGCATCGGCTTCGGCTCGCACGCCGTGATCACCGGCGATCTGACACAGACCGACCTGCCGCCGGGCCGGCTGTCGGGGTTGCACCATGCGCTGCAGATCCTGCGCGGCATCTCCGGGATCGCCTTCACGTTCTTCGACGCGTCGGACGTCGTGCGCCATCCGCTGGTGCAGCGGATCGTGCAGGCTTATGAATCCCATGAAAGCTCCCGTCAGTCATGAGCGGGACGCGCCCGCGACGCGCTGCCGCGCTCGTGGCGATCGGCGTGCGCCGCCCCCCGGGCAGCCGCAGGGGCCCGACGGCGCGCCAGCTGTCGCGGTGGGCGAGCGCGGCGCTCGGAAGGCGCTCGCGCGGCGCGCAGATCTCGGTGCTGCTGGTGGGGACGGCCGCGAGCCGCGCGCTCAACGCGCGCTATCGCCGCCGCGATCGGCCGACCAACGTGCTGTCGTTCCCGGCCGGTGCGGCGGCGCGACGCACGAGCGGGTTGCTGGGGGATCTGGTGATCTGCCCGGCCGTGCTCGCCGCCGAGGCGCGCGCGCAGGGCAAGCCCTTGGCGGCACACTGGGCTCACCTGGTGGTGCATGGCACGCTGCACCTGGTGGGGTTCGATCACCAGCGCGACGCGGATGCGCGGCGCATGCAGCGGCGCGAGGTGCGCGTGCTGCGCACGCTGGGATTCGACAATCCGTACCGCGCGCGCTGAGGAGGCATTGAGCATGGCCAAGAGCTCCACGGGCACGACCGGACGCTGGCGTACACGACTCACGCGCACTCTGGCTGCGCGCCTGGCGGATCGCTCGCAGCTCATCGAAATGCTCGATGAAGCGCAGCAGCGCGGACTGCTCGATGCGGATGCATTCATGATGCTCGAGGGGGTGCTCGAGGTTGCGGAGCTGCAGGTCCGCGACATCATGGTGCCGCGCGCGCAGATGATCTGCCTGCGGCGCGACGAGCCGATCGCGCGGATCCTGGCGGCCGTCGTGGAGTCGGGACATTCACGCTATCCGGTGCTCGCGGACGACCGCGACGACGTGGTCGGCGTGCTGCTCGCGAAGGATCTGCTGCGCCTGTACGCGACGGGCACTCCCAAGTTCGAGATGCGTGAGTATCTGCGCCCCGCCACGTTCGTGCCCGAGTCCAAGCGGCTCAACGTGCTGCTCAAGGAGTTTCGCGTCAACCGCAACCACATGGCGATCGTGATCAACGAATACGGCGGGGTGGCGGGTCTGGTGACGATCGAGGACGTCATCGAGCAGATCGTCGGGGACATCGACGATGAGTTCGACGTGGAGGATGATCAGGATATCCGGCGCGAGGCGGAGCGGCAGTTCAGCGTGCGCGGCAGTACGCGCATCGGCGATTTCAACCGCTATTTCAATATGGAGCTGCCCGAGGACGAGTTCGATACGATCGCGGGTCTGGTCATGAAGCAGTTCGGACGCATGCCGCGGCGCGGGGAGAGTGTGAGTCTGGGTGATCTCGAGTTTCGCGTGACGCGCGCGGATCGCCGCCGCATCGATACCCTGCGAGTGACCATTCCCGCGAGGATCCATCTGGTGGCGAGCGCCGAGTGATGCGGCGAGCGCGCGCAATGATCCGGCAATCATGATCTGGCAATGATGAGCGCAGGCGATTCCATGGCCGCGAGCCCGCAGCTGAAGCCGCAGCCGCAGCTGCAACCGCAGGCGCAGCCGGCGCTCGGCTCCGAGCACCCCGCCAGCGCTGTCCGGTCGCGCTCGTCGGGGCGCGCCGGGGCGCTCGCCGCGGCGCGCGCGCTCATGGCACTGGCCGGTGGAGCGGCGCTGGCGTGTGCCTTCGCCCCGCTGCAGCTCTGGCCGCTGGCCATCCTCGCACCGGCGCTGCAGATCTGGCTGTGGGAGGGCGCGACGCCGCGTGAGGCGGCATGGTCAGGGTTCTGCTTCGGGGTGGGCACTTTCGGCCTGGGGATCTGCTGGCTATTCGTCAGCATCCATGGGCCCGGCTTGGCGCCAATCTGGCTGGCCGCTGCGCTGGTCGCGGCCCTGGTGGGCATCATGGCGCTCTATCAGGCGCTGCTCGGGTACCTTGCCGTCCGCCTGCTGCCGGCCACCGGCGCGTGGCGCTGGCTCGTGGGGGTGCCGGGGCTGTGGCTGCTGGTGGAGTGGTGGCGTGGCTGGTTCCTGTCGGGTTTCCCCTGGCTGTCGCTGGGCTACTCGCAGACCGACACACCGCTTGCCGCATTCGCGCCGGTTTTGGGCGTCTACGGTATCTCGGCGCTGCTGCTCCTGGGCGGCGGGGCGCTCGTGGCGCTCGTGCGCGGCCGCGGCTACACGCGCGTGTGGGCGGCGGCGCTGCTCGCCGTGCCGTGGGCGGCCGGCGCGGGCCTCGGCAGGGTTACCTGGACGCATCCCGTGGGCCCACCCGTCAGCGTAGCGGTGCTGCAGGGGGCGGTCCCCGAGGATCTCAAGTGGCAGGCAGAAAATGTCGGCCCCACCGAGGCGCTGTACGCGCGCCTGGAGCAACAGGCGCTCGGCGCGAAGCTGATCGTGTGGCCCGAGTCCGCGCTGACCGAACCGGCCAGCGACGTGGTGCAGTACCTCGGGCAGATCTATTCGCGTGCGCGCATGCACGGCTCGGACGTCATCATGGGGATCCTCAGGATCGACGAGGCCGACCGCTGGTACGACTCGATCATGACGCTCGCCGGCCAAGTCAGCTTCTACGACAAGCATCATCTGGTGCCGTTCGCCGAGTACTTTCCGGTGCCATCCTTCATCCGCTCGTGGCTGCGCCTGATGAACCTGCCGTCCTCGGATTTCACGCCGGGGCCGGCCATCCAGCCCCTGATCCACGCCGGCGGGACGCTCCTGGCGCCGAGTGTCTGCTACGAGGACGCCTTCGGAAGCGCCGCGCTGCCAGCGCTGCGGCGGGGCGCGGCGGTGCTGGTCAATGTCACCAACGACGCCTGGTTCGGGCACTCCTGGGTGCGCTACCAGCACTTCCAGATCGCGCGCATGCGCGCGCTGGAGGCGGCACGGCCGCTGATCCGCGCGGGCAACGACGGCGTCTCCGCGCTCGTGGGAGCGCGCGGTCAGGTGCTCGCGCAGGCGCCGGAGTTTCGGCCCTCGGTGCTGCGCGGT
This sequence comes from Gammaproteobacteria bacterium, assembly GCA_030037905.1. GTDB lineage: Bacteria > Pseudomonadota > Gammaproteobacteria > Steroidobacterales > Steroidobacteraceae > FEN-1191. Next base: position 1,904 of record JASHPX010000170.1, on the reverse strand, counting down.
AGCGTGCAGCCGCGTGCCGGGTTGCCGCCGTTCGCGCTCTATGGCAACTATCCGATCGTAGTCCTGGGACTACTCGCGGCGGCTCTGGCCGCCGGTCGCAGGCTACTGGCATCGGCAGCAGCCGCTCGGACCCGGCGTGGTCTATCATTTGGGTTTTCCAAGGCCTCGGAGTAGAACCATATGTCTCATCGGGACGTGAGCCGGCGGCTGCTGGGCGCCATCCTGTTCGCATGCCTGTTTGCGGCGTGCTCGTCGCGTTCAGGGGCGGCCGCGCCCGCCGATACGCAGGGCGGCGAAGCGCACGGCACCGAAACGCAGGGCAGCCTGTTCCGCACCGGGGTGGTCAGCGTATCGCCCCAGAACGTCGCCGCCGCTTCGCGCGGCCTGCCCGACTTCGCCGGGCTGGTGCAGCAGGTGGGGCCGGCGGTGGTCAACGTGCAGGTGGTTGAACAGCCCCAGGACGACCAGGACGAGGACCAGGGCGGCGGTGGCGATGACCAGGACAACCCATTCGGTGATTTCTTCCGCCGCTTCGGCATCCCCGCGCCACAGCCGCGCAATTTCGCGCCGGTGCGCGGCGTCGGGTCGGGTTTCATCGTCACCCAGAACGGCTACATCCTGACCAACGCGCACGTGGTGAGAAACGCCACCAAAGTCACGGTCACGCTGACCGATCGGCGCGAGTACGAGGCCAAGGTAGTCGGGATGGATACTCGTACCGACATTGCAGTGATCAAGATCAGCGCCCAGGGGAATCTGCCCGTAGTGACCGTCGGCAACTCCAACACGCTGCGGCCGGGACAATGGGTGCTGGCGATCGGCTCGCCCTTCAACTTCGCAAACACCGTCACCGCCGGCATCGTCAGCGCCACCGTTCGCCCGCTCGACAATGGCGATGTGCCATTCATCCAGACGGACGTCCCGGTCAATCCGGGCAACTCCGGCGGTCCGCTGTTCAACCTGCAGGGACAGGTCGTCGGGATCAACTCCGAGATCTACAGCCAGACCGGTGCGTACGAGGGCATCTCCTTCGCCATTCCCATCAATGTGGCGGTCGACGTCGCCGATCAGCTCATCAAGACCGGTCACGTGGTGCGCGGGCGCATCGGCGTGACCATCCAGGAGGTCACCGCGGCGACCGCGCAGAATCTCGGTCTGCCCTATCCGCGCGGTGCGGCGGTGGCCTCGGTGGAGCCGGGCGGCCCGGCGGATAAGGCCGGCATCCAGCCGCTGGATATCATTCTGAGCGTCAACGGCCAGAACGTCGTCGATTCCGACCAGCTGCCTTCGATGATCGCCCAGATCCGGCCTGGCCAGAGCGCGCACCTGCAGGTGTGGCGTGACGGCCGTACCATCGCGCTGGACGTGCGCGTCGGGGTGCTGCGTGAGAACGCGGAGGCAGCCAACGCGAGCGGTGGCCCGAGCGGCTCGGCCAACGCCAATAGTATCGGCCTGACCGTGCGCACGCTCACGGCTGCCGAGAAGACGCAGCTCAAGACACGCGGCAACATCGTGATCGTCAATGCCACGGGGCCGGCCATGGACGCCGGGCTGCAGACGGGAGATGTGATCATAAGCATCAACCGCATGCCGATCGCCGACATCACCGAGTTCCAGCGCGCCGTCAGGAGCGGGCGCGACTGGACGCTGCTGATCCAGCGCGAGATCAACGGCATGCCGCAGCAGCTGATCGTCACGATTTCGGCGCAATAGCGCGCATCCGGCGCGGCAATAGCGCCATCCGCGCCGCTCACGCGCCGCCCGCGCCGCCGCTTCGGCGGCGCGTAGGCCGCTCGTGTATTCTTGCCAAATGCAGGAGCGATACGACCCGGCCGCCGTGGAGCGCGCCGCCCAGGAGCATTGGGAGCGACACGGCAGCTTCGTGGCGCGCGAGCGCGCGACGG
>JASHPX010000169.1 GCA_030037905.1 Gammaproteobacteria bacterium | reverse complement strand
TCAGACTGCAGCGGAGGAAAGGCGAAAGCGTCATGCTCTTCGAGCCTATTGTGATTTGCAGTTGAGTTTAGAGGACGATGAACCGGATTGCGAGAAAGTCTGAGCCTTCCCGGATCTTCGGCAGCACCGCCAAGGCATTTCGCCTCACGCGAAGCTTCAATCGCCTCCCCTTCGATGTCCGCTGTCTGTTCGGCGCGTGTCCGCGGACAGGGATTTGTCGGACCAAATGGAAGATAGCGCGGGATCAGGCACGCTGGGTGCCGATACCGACACGCGCATGCTGGACCTGGTGCAGCAGCTGCACCTCGGCGTGCGAGAGCAGGCTCTCCTCGAGCGCGAGCATCTCGCGGCTGCTGTAGCGCTCGCGGCCCGCATCGTCGCGGCCGATGACGAGAAGCTCGGGGCTGGCCATGACCTCGAGCAGCCCCGCCTCGAACTGCTGTGCGCCGTCGGTGCGCGTGTGCAGGTAGCGCGCAAGGTCGCGGCGCGAGAAGGTCGCCTGGGTGTGCGTGAGCGCCTGCAGCGCGAGTGCCGATTCGGCCAAGATGCGCTCGCCGTTCTCGCGCGCGATGGCGCGGCTCTCGGCGACGCGCTCGGCGAGGTTGCGCGGATGCAGACTGCCGTGGCCGTTGCGCCGGAGCCCGTCCCAAGAAATCACGCTCGCGCCGGGAGTTGCTGCGCTAGGTACTGTCATTGCCTCTCGCCGGTGCGCTGCACCCAGGCCGTTCCGCCCGCGCAGCGCCGCCCCGGCCGCGCGGCCCTCACCCCGGCGCGAACGCGAGCAGCACGTTGCCGGCCATGCCGCTGTTGCGCGTATAGCCGGAGGTGACGTAGACCACACCGTTCACCACCACCGCGCCCGGCCCATCCATCGAGCCGCCGCGGGCCGCGACCCCATCGACCGTCGTGAAGGAGCGCACGGTGTCGAACTGCCAGAGCAGCTCGCCGGTGTCGGTCGCGTATGCACGCAGGTGTCCGTCATCGGAGGTCGTGAACACGACGCCCGGAATTTCCGTCACGGCGCCCGGCTGCGCGGGACTGCAGCCGATCGGCGCCTGCGGCGCGCAGGCAGCCGCCGCCACCCGCCAGAGCGTATGCCCATCACTCACACGCAGTGCCGTGAGACCGCCGCCGTGCGCGCGATCCACCTGGTTGATGTTGGGATTCAGCGGGTCGCTCTGCGCTGTCCGTCGCAGGTCCGAGACGGTGGCGAAGACGCGTACGCCGTCGCTCGCCATGCCCCACTGCACCCCGCCGTTGGTGCCGCCCTCGCCGACCCGTGTCCGCCAGAGGATCGCGCCGCGCCGCGCCGGGTCGAGCGCCCAGACGACGCCCGATTTCTGACCGACCAGCAGCAGCTCGTGACCTTCGGGGTCACGGGTCAGGATCGGAGAGGAGCCGACGTCGGCGTCCGGACCGCAGGTGCTGCCGCAGAGCCCATGGTAGATGTCTGCCGCGAGCAGCTGGCGGATCCAGCGCGTTCGCCCGGTGGCCAGCTCCAGCGCGACGACGGCGTCGCTGGTGGGGCTCGCCGGGCCGGTGTAGTTGTCCCCCGTGCCGACGTATAGCAGCCCGCGCGCCGCATCGATGGTCGGCCTCGACCACACGCCGACTCCGGAGGGTCCGTACTCGATCGTGCCATGGGAGCTGCGGCCGCGCGCCACCGGCACCCCCGTCATCCACGCGCGCCACAGCAGCCGCCCATCGCGGATGCGCAGCGCCACGACGCTGCCGCGGAACCTGCAGCAGTCGTAGTCCGGCGCGAGCGAGCGCGTCTCCTCCCACGAGGCGATCGGCACGAACACCACTCCCCGGTAGGCCGCCGGCCCGCCCGTCAGGCGCGTGGAGTCGTTGCTGTCGACCTGCACCTTCCACAGCAGCTCTCCGGTCTCGGCCCGCAGCGCATAGAACCAGCCCGTCAGGTCACCGAACAAGAGCACGTGCTGCGCAACGTGCTGCGCACCCGGCTCCTCGAGCGGCTGCATGAGAATCGAGGAGCGCACCGGACCATTCGCCTGAAAGGTCCACTGCAGGCAGCCCGAAGAGGCACGCATCGCGTACACCACGCCGCCGGCGCTGCCGACGAACAGCTCATCGCCGATCACCGTCGGTGGCGCGAACGCCATCGAATCCCCCGCGAAGCCGAACGCCCACTCGAGCCGCAGCCTGCGCACCTGGGCGGCATCCAGGCGCGCCTCTACGGCCGGCTGGAAGCGAGCGTTGTCATCCCGCGGACTCCAGCCGTTCCACGTGGCTGCCGTGGCAGCGCTGGCGGCGGCCGTGGCGGCCGTGGTTGACGCGCTTGGCGCGGTTGGCGCGGTTGGCACGCCCCCTCCCGCCGGCAGCCGCACGGTGCGGTCGGTGCAGAACGCTGCGGCCGCGGGCCGCACGAGCGGTGCGCTCGTGCCCAGATAGGCGGCGACGGCCCGGCGCTCGGGCCCGCTCAGCGTGAAGGCGATCGCAATCATCTCACCGGAGTTGAGCGTGCGCAGGATCTGCGCCGCGGGCATGCTCTGCAGCGCCGAGCGCGGCGGGATACGCTCGGCTCCGGAATCGTGACACTTGGCGCAGTGCTGCTGGTAGACCGCCGCGCCGGAAGGCGCGGCGCCGGCACCCGGGGCTGCTGCTGCGGCCGGGGCAGTCGCCGCGAGGGCCGCCGGTGCCGCGGCAAACGCCGCCAGCATCAGCTTGACCGCTGCTCGCCTCATGGAATTCCCCCGCCGTGTCCCCGGCTCGCCGGTGGTATCGTAGCCGAAACCGCGAGCGGTAGCGCCGAAGGGAGAGCCCTCATGCATCCGCACTCAGCGCTTCTACCGGTCCTGCTGACCGTCACGCTCACCGGGCAATCGATGATCCGCTCGGACGTGCGTGCCACAGCGCCGGCTGCCGTGCCGACGATCCGATCGTTGCTCAGCGGCGACGCCGTGTTCACGAACCTCGAAGGCACGGTGGCCGAGCCGGGCCAATCGGTTCATCAGGGGCGCGGGTTTCTCGCCCCGCCTGCGGCGCTCGACGCGCTGCGCGCCTTTGGCTTCAACCTGCTGGCGCTCTCGGACAACCACGCCTTCGACCTCGGCGTGACCGGGATCCAGAACACGCTGCGCGAGGCCGATCGGCGCCATCTGGCGCACGCCGGCAGCGGCGAGACGCTCGCCGCGGCCGCCGCGCCCGCCTACCTGGTCACGCCGCATGGCACGGTGGCGCTGGTCGCGAGCGCCTCGGGCCTGCTCGCACCGCAGGCGCGTGCCACCGCGGCACGGCCAGGGGTCGATGAGCTGCGCGTCGAGGACGGCGGCCTACCCAACGAAGCGACCATGGACCTGCCCGGCGCATCCGCCAACGCGCCCTATCCCGCCGATGCGCAGCGCATTCTCGCGAGCATCCGCGAGGCGCATCGCCACGCCGCGGTGGTGATCGTCTACCAGCATAATCACGTCTTCGAAAACAAGGCGTTCTCGACGCTGTTCTCGGAAGGCATGCCCGAGCGCATGGCCCCGGCGCCGTGGCTGCAACGCTGGACGCACGCCGAGATCGATGCCGGCGCCGACGTCATCGTGATGCACGGAGCACCGCTGCTGCACGGCGTGCAGATCTATCACGGCCGGCCGATCTTCTATGACCTCGGCAACTTCATCTACAACGTGCCCCCGACGCTCACCTATATCGATGAGCCCATCAACTGGGAGAGCATCGTCGCGACCGTACAATTCGAGGGCGGGCGGCTGCGCTCGGTCACGCTGCGGCCGATCGTGCTGAACAACATCGGCGACGGCCAGCCGGACGTGCACGACCCCTACGCCAACAACCGCTTTCTCGACACGCGCGGTCTGCCGGCACCCGCCACGGGCGCCAAGGCCGGCTACATCCTCGAGCGCGTGGCCCGGCTGTCACGGCCGTTCGGCACCGTAATCGACATCGAGGGCGACAGCGCGCGCATCGACCTCGCGGCGAGCGAGCGGGCGGACCGGTCCACGCGCTGAAGCCGCGCTGTCGGCGCCGCGGTGGAGCAGCGCGGGCGGCGCAGCGCGTACAGGCGCAGCGCGGGCGGGCGGCCAGCCGTCACAGCGCATCCTCCCAGGAGCGGCTCAGGCGCATGGCGCAGTTGATGATGCCCACCATGCTGTAGGTCTGCGGAAAGTTGCCCCACATCTGACCGCTGTCGGGCGCGAGATCCTCGGACATCAGACCCAGACTGCTGCGATGGCGCAGCATCTCCTCGAACAGCTCACGCGCCTCCGCGTGCCGGCCGATACCCCACAGTGCATTGATGTACCAGAAGGTGCAGACACTGAAGGCGACGTCCGGAACGCCGAAGTCGTCGGAATCGGCATAGCGCGCGAGGTAGGGCCCGCGTCGCAGTGTCTTGCCGATGTACTCCACGGTGGAGACATATTTGGGATCACTCCAATCGACCACCCCCAGCTCGGCGAGCAACAGCAGGCTCGCGTCCACGCTGTCGCCCTCGAAGGTGCTCGTGAAGCTATGCAGGGTGCGCGACCATGCGGCTTCGCGCATCCGTTCAGCCATGCTGCGCGCGTGCGCGCGCCAGTATTGCTGGCGCTCCGGTAGCTTCAGGCTCGTGGCGATGCGCGCGAGGCGGTCGGCCGCCGCCCAGCTGACGGCCGACGAGAAGGTGTGCACGGCAGTGCGGCCGCGAAACTCCCAGATGCCGGCATCCTCGCGGCCGAAGACCGCGACCGCCTGCTCGCCCAGCTGCTCGAGTGTGGTGAACAGCTCCTCGGTGCCGCGCCGTACCAGACGCTCATCGAAGAAACACTGCGTCACGGCGAGAATCGCCGCACCGTATACATCGTGTTGCAGCTGCGCGTAGGCGGCGTTGCCGATGCGTACCGGACCCATGTCGCGGTAACCGGCCAGGTGCGGCACGATGGTCTCATCCAGATGCAGCCCACCGTCGATGCTGTAGCAGGGCTGCAGGCGCAGCGGCGGCGTCGCCGTGAGGTTCTGGATGAAGCGCAGGTAGCCCTCCATGGTGCGTGTGGCCCCGAGGCGGTTGAGGGCCTGGACGGTGAAATAGGTGTCGCGGATCCAGCAGAAGCGGTAGTCCCAATTGCGCCCGCTGTTGGGGCTTTCGGGTATCGAGGTGGTCAGCGCCGCGAGGATCGCGCCCGTGTCCTCGTAGCTGCAGAGCTTCAAGGTGATCGCGGAGCGGATCACGGCCTCCTGCCACTCGTAGGGAATGGCGAGACTGCGCACCCAGTCGTTCCAGTAGTCGCGCGTGGCTTCGAGCAGGCGCTGAGCCAGCAGCGGCACCGATTCGCCCACCGTCTCGTCGGGTCCGAGGATGAAGGCGAGCGTATCGTCGAGCACGAACACGCGCCGCTGCTGTATGGCT
>JASHPX010000168.1 GCA_030037905.1 Gammaproteobacteria bacterium | reverse complement strand
CACGGATTGCGCCACAGCGCCGCGACATATCTCGCCCGCGAAGGCGCTACGGAGCAACAGTTGCGGGCGATCGGCGGGTGGAAGTCGAACGTCGTGAGCCGCTACGTGCATCTGGCCGCGGAGGACGCGAAACCAGTGCTCGAGCGGATGAACGCGAAGATCCTCGGCAACTGATCCCGCATCCCATTCCGTGCGAGTGCGGCGCGCTCACGACGTCGCGCGTTGTCGAACCAGCTCGACGTAGCGCTCAGGGTCCACCACGATGCGCCGCCCGATGCGACGGAACGCGTCGGCAAGTCCGCGCTCATGGCGGTGGCGGTAGAGCCAGCGCCAGGCGTGCAGCGTGTGAGGGTAGGTGATGCCGGCCGCGCGCAGTCCTGCGGTATCGGTGAGGGCGACCAGCTTGGGAGCCGTCGCCACGGATGCTGCTCCGTTCGCTGCGTTGCTTCCGACCATGCCATCTAATCCTCACGCCGGCAACATGCGAGAAGCGGAGCGCCGAGCGTGGGTTCGGGAGGCGACGCCGAAGCGCGGGCGCGCGACTCTGCAAGGGGGTGTCGGGGCGCAGCCCTGACCGAGGGGCGTTGTGACGATTCCGGACGCAGTCCGGAATTGTTCAACAAGCCCTACCTCGTACGGCTGGCTCAAGGGTTTTCGTCGCGGAAGCCTTTCGGGGCCGCAGCTGTTGCCATCCCGGGGATTAACAGCATGGCCTGCAGAGAAACCATGGGGCACGGCTGACATGCTGGCGAAGGTCATCACGCTGACTCACGGTCGCGCGGGCAAAGGGTTCGGCCCGGTGCTGCGATACCTGCTGCGCGTCGATTCGCGGAGGCCCGCACCGCCGCGGCCGACTCCCGAGTCGGGACACCTGCATCTCGCAGAGGAGCCGCTCTGGTCGGTCGAGGAAAATGCGCGCGCATACGCGGACGATGTGGCGCTGCTATTCGACCACGAAGCTCGCCGGTGCCGTTCTCGCGGCCGCCTCCGCGGCAACCCGGTCTATCACGTGGCGATCAACTGGATGGAAGGGGAGCACCCCACGCCCCGGCAGGCGGAGCGGGCGAGCCAGCACGTGATGGACGCGCTCGGATTCGGCGAATGTCAGGCCGTGTGGGCAATCCATCGCGATACGGACAACGATCATGTGCACCTCGTCGTCAATCGGGTGCATCCGACGAAGCTCACCGCGGTCAGCGTCCCACGGGGCGACTACTTCCTGCTGGACCGCTGCATGCGGGAGCTGGAGATCGAACTGGGGTTTGCGCGTGCGCACGGGCCGTATGTCACGGTCGATACATCGGAAGGACCGAGGATCGTGCGCATGAGCCGCGCGGAACGAGAGGCGCGCGGCCTCCTGCGCAATGGCGGTGGTCCCCGGATCAGCCCGCGGGCGCAGCGTGCCGAGCACAATCTGGCAACCACGTCGTTCCAACGGTGGCTCACGGGTGCACCGAGCGCCGTCTTACAACGAGCGATCACGGCGCGCGGCGCCACCTGGAAGCGTGCCCATGAGGTGCTTGCCAACTTTGGCTGCGTCATCCAGCCGAAGGGCAGTGGCATGGTCGTGACCACGACGCTGTCGAACGGCCGAGTGCTCCGGGCAAAGGCATCTCTCCTGGGCCGCTGGGCCTCGAAAGCATCCCTGGAACGCGCGCTCGGCTCCTATCAGGAGCCGGCTTCGAGTTCGCCTCGTCGCGCTGATCCCCGGCGCAGCTACGAGCAGTTTATCGAGCGTGAGCGCCATGCCGAGATTCAGCCCCGCAGGGCGCGTAACGACGCTGAGCGGCTGGTGCGCCGCGCAGCAAGGACGGAGGCGCGGCGGCGGCTTGCACAGCGGTTCGCCCAGGAGCAGACGCAGCTTCGAGATACGCGCCGGTGCGAGAATCGTTGCGTCAGCGCCAGGAAATGGAGCGGCGTGCACTCACGTCCGCGCACCGCGAGCAGCGTCGCGAGATGCGCGCGTCATCCCGGGCACCCCATCGGGATGGACGCGTTGCGCTGGCCTTGTGGGCCTTGTCGGCGGCCCGAGAGCGGGAAGCGCTGCAACACCGCCAGGCCGCCGAGCGGTGTGGACCTGCCCCGTTTCAGTGGACTGGTAGAAGCTCTCTATTCCAGTAGGTGTGTCTCTGATCTCTTCTCCTCCATCCGATTATAACGGTCTTACCCGAAGCGCGGTCTGCACGCCGAAGGCGGCAGATTGGGGATTTTTTGGTGACCCTGAAAAATCCGACTGCATTAGAAGCCCGTGGAGCGGTTTTCGAGAGGGGGGCCGCTACCTTGGTATCCCCCAGAAACGTCCTTTTTGCCTGGTTCATGCTCATGGCGTTGCTCCCGTAGCATCGGCTCGAGGTACGGGATGAACGCTGTGAGGAGTGCGTTTGCCCATCAGCGTGAGCTCGAAGGTTACGGGCGAGCGGTAGCCGATCGAGGAATGACGTCGATGCGGATTATACCAACCCTCAAGCCACTCAAAGATGGCCAGCTTCGCTTGCGACTGCGTATGGAAGCAGCGCCGATCAAGCAATTCACACTCCAGCGTGGCGAAGAACGACTCTGCCATCGCGTTATCGTAGGCGTCGCCCACCGAACCGACCGACGGCATGACACCCATTTCGCGGCAGCGCTTGCCGAAGGCGAAGCTCGTGTACTGGCAACCGTGGTCGGAATGATGGATCACACCCTGCGGACGCCGCTGTGCAAGTGCCATGTCCATGGCAGCGAGCACCAGTTCTGTTCGCAGGTGATTCTCCATCGCCCAGCCTACGACTTTGCGCGAGCACGCATCCAGCACGATCGCCAGGTACAGGAAGCCGGCCCACGTGGGAACGTAGGTAATATCGGCCACCCAGAGTCGATCGAGTTCCCCAATACGGAAGTTGCGATCGACCAGATCAGCCGGCAGATCGGCGTGAACATCGGCCACCGTGGTACGCACGAAGCGGCGGCGCGAGACCCCACGCAGGCCCGCGGCCCGCATCAGACGCGCCACGCGCTTGCGCCCCACGTGCACACCATGCTCGTCGGCGAGCTCGGCGTGAATGCGCGGCACCCCATAGGATTCGCGCGAGCGCCGATGGATAGCGTGGATCTTCGCCGTCAGTGCGACATCCTGCAGCGCCCGCTTCGACAGCGGACGCTCATCCCAAGCATAAAATCCGCTCACCGAGACTCCGAGCAGCCGGCACATTGCCCGTACCGGATAGGTGGCCTGGTTCGCTTTCACGAATCCGTAGAGGACTTCGTGTTCGGCGCGACCTCCTGGGCGAACCAGGCCGCGGCTTTTGACAGGATGTCCCGCTCTAGCTTGAGCTGGCGGACCTCGCGCTTGAGCTTCGCCAACTCCTCACGCTCGGCGGTGGTCAAACCGCCGTCGCCACGACCGGCGTCCCGATCGGCCTGCTTGACCCAACCGCGGATCGACCAGACCGAACACTTAAACTCTTTGCTCAATTGCACCGGTTTGCGGCCGGCTCGCACCAGCTCGACCATCTGCTGTTTAAACTCCGGCGTATACCGGTTTGCCATCTTGGACTTCGCCATCGTCGGACCCTCCAGGGTGAACTCTGAGGCGTCCATGAAAGCGGGGCAACTTCAACATCGCCCCCGACGGGCGCTTCCTCATCGACACGGTGTCGGAGAGCGCCGCAGCGCCGATCACGCTGATCCTGAACTGGAATCCCGGTGTGACGTGAATGAAAGCTACAAGGGATTCGGCTTTCAGTGCTGTAGTGGAAGATGAGGGTGGGCCCCTCGGAGCCGGCGTGCAGAAGCTGGCTTCAAACCAGGCAGTGCTGCTGTGATCCAAAAGGTCATGGTGGTGAACGACTGTCGAAGAGCCGGCCGAATAGGTCGGTAGGTGAGAGTTGAGAAGAGGAGCGAAAGCAAACCGTCCGAAGACGCATCGAAACAGTAAGCCGCTGCCAAAACCGCGGGGGTGGGATTCTCGCGGGAGGAGCTGGGAGAGTGATCTGCTTATCGACCCAGCGGCAGCCGGTGTAGAGGCGGCCTGAGCTCAACTCATGGGCTTTTACTACGGAACACGTGAACTCTGACTGGTGGTGTGTAGGAAAACGACAAGTGATGAGAGTCATGAGGAGGAATACCGATACACCAGTCAGTGGCGGAGCCACCGGTACGAGCGATGAAGCGCCTGTAATGGGCGTGGAGCAAAGCGGTGGCGTCGTCCGGTCGGGGTTATGGGCCAACTCGGCAACGAGGATGAATCCGTGACGACGACCAAGCCGTTCGACATATCCAAAAGGAGGGTATTGGAAGCCTACTGGCACGTGAAAGCCAATCGGGGCGCAGCGGGCATCGATGGCGAGAGCCTTGAGATGTTCGAGGCGGACCTGAGCAGGAATCTCTACAAGCTATGGAATCGCCTGGCATCGGGAAGCTACTTCCCGCCGCCGGTAAAGCAAGTGGAGATACCGAAGAAGAATGGAGGAGTGAGAATCTTAGGAGTACCCACGGTCGCTGACCGAATCGCCCAGCAGGTGGTCAAGGCGAGGATCGAAGGGGAGCTGGAGGAGC
>JASHPX010000167.1 GCA_030037905.1 Gammaproteobacteria bacterium | reverse complement strand
CCAGCCGATCTCCCTGTTCAGGGTCGCCGGTATGACGCCCAGCGCCTGGGTGGCGGCGTCGCAGTTGACTTGCGCTCACATCTGCCCGTCGAACGGCAAACGCGCGCAATTGGTGCAACTTGGCTCGACCAGCAATTGATCCGCGAAGGGAAGGACCTCAGTGAGAGCGGCTTCGGTATCGAGGTGCGACAGGCCCTCCAGCGGCGTGCCGATTTCCTCATCGAACAGGGGCTCGCAGAGCGGCGCGGCTCCCGTGTGATCTTGGCTCGCAATCTACTTGCGACGCTGCGGGAGCGGGAGCTCGTGCAAGTAGCGAAAAGCATCACTGCCGAGACCGGGCTGACGTACCGGCCCGTGGTCGATGGCGAGCGCGTGAGCGGCACCTACCGGCGCAGCGTGCTCCTTACCAGCGGGCGATTCGCGATGCTCGACGACGGAATGGGTTTCAGATTGGTGCCTTGGAATCCAGTGATCGATCAACGCGTCGGTCAGATGCTCACAGCTGTCACACGAGGAGCAGAGGCGTCCTGGGTCATTGAGCGTAGCCGTATGAGGGGCATATAGCTGCATCTACGTTCGGGGGATTATCCCCTCTCACATGGCGAACTCGGCTGCAGTTTCAGTCCGGCGATACGCTCATCCGGCGGACACCAGCTTGTCCGCCGTATTCGTCTCAAAGTCGTGGGCATCATGGCGTTCGCGTAGCTGGCTCGAAGGTTCCCCGAAGGTGCGGTTGACCATGCGCCCGCGCTGCACGGCGGGCCGCTCAAGGAGCAGGTCCGCCCACCGCTGAACGTGCTTATAGTCCTGCACACTGAGAAATTCGGCTGCGCCGTAGGCCCAGCCTTTAACCAGCCCACCGTACCAAGGGAAGATGGCCATGTCGGCGATCGTGTAGGTCTCGCCCGCGATGTATCTACGCCCGGCCAGACAGCGATCGAGTACATCGAGCTGGCGCTTTACCTCCATGGCGAAGCGGTCGATCGCATATTCGATCTTGATGGGAGCATAGGCATAGAAGTGACCAAACCCGCCGCCGAGGTACGGCGCGCTGCCCATCTGCCAGAACAGCCACGACAGACACTCTGCGCGCCCGGCCGGCTCGATCGGCAGAAAGGCCCCGAACTTCTCCGCCAGATACACCAGGATCGAGCCGGACTCGAACACCCGGATCGGCTTTGGGCCACTGCGGTCGACCAGTGCCGGAATCTTGGAGTTGGGATTGACGGCCACGAAGCCGCTGCCGAATTGATCTCCTTCACCAATGCGGATCAGCCAGGCATCGTACTCGGCCCCCTGATGACCGAGAGCCAGCAGCTCTTCCAGCATCACCGTCACCTTCACACCGTTCGGCGTTCCCATCGAGTAAAGCTGCAGCGGGTGGCGGCCGACCGGCAGCGCCTTCTCATGGGTCGGTCCTGCGATCGGGCGGTTGATACTCGCGAATATGCCGCCACTGGATTTATTGCACGTCCAAATCTTTGGCGGAACGTATTCAGACGGGTCGGTCATTCTCAGCACTCCGAGCAGGTGGATGGGTGGACGCGCTGGCCCTTTCTCAGGTCGCCGGGTAATTGGAGGGGAAAAGTGCGCGTTGGGTCTCTTCGTCGTTGACCTTCTTGAAGTCGTGGTCCTTACCAACGGCGCGTGCGCGCGTGACCGCCGGCCTGGCATCGACTCTCTGGAACAGTCGCTCGAGATGCGGATAGGGACTGAGCGGATCGTCGGCACCCTTCAAGACGCGCGCGGCGCGATCGAGCCAGCCCCATGCCGAGATGTCCGCGATCGTATAGGCGTCACCGACGATGAATTCACGGCCGGCGAGATGATCGTTCAGCACTTGATAGTGCCGCTGCGTTTCGCGCCGGTACCGATTCACGGCATACCCAAGCCCTTCGGGCGCAGAGAACTGGAAATGCACGGCTTGCCCGGAGAAAGGTCCGAGGCCCGAGGCGATGAAGAGCAGCCACGACAGCAGCTCCGGGCGGTCTTCCGGCGCACCCAGAAGCTTGCCGGTCTTCTCCGCAAGATAGATCAGGATGGCCGTGGAGTCGAAGACCCGCGCTGTCTTGCCGCCCGGTCCCTCGGTGTCCACGATTACTGGCACCTTGCCGTTCGGATTGATCGCTCGAAACGCTGGGAGGTGTTGCTCGCCCTTGCTCGTGTCGACGGGGATCATCTCGTAGGGCAGGCCTGTCTCTTCCAGGAAGAGTGCGACTTTGGCCGGATTGGGTGCGGGGTGGAAGTAGAAGCGGATCATAGGACGTCCTTCGAGGCTGAGGCGCAGAACTTCTGTGGTGCGCTTAGAAGCTTGCGTTTTAGTACAGTCGTTCTAGAATCGCACAGGCCGTCGAGGACGGCAAGACCGATGCACAGATGGTGAGCGAACGACGATATGGCGAGACCGAGGCAGTTCGACGAGCAGGCCGTGCGTGATGCGGCGATCCGTTGCTTCTGGAGCCAGGGGTACGAGGCGACCTCGATCAAGGATCTGATCGAGGAGACCGGGATCACCGCGGCCAGTCTCTACAATGCGTTCGGCGATAAGCGCGCGCTATTCCGCATGGCGCTCGATCATTACGTCGAGAGCGGTATCGGCGAGCGTATCCGGCGATTCCAATCGATGCCGCCACGGGAGGCGATTGGGGCTTTCTTCGAAGACGTCCTCAACCGCTCGCTGAGCGATCCCGATCGCAAAGGGTGCATGGTGGTGAACTCCGCGCTGGAGCTGGCGCCGCACGATACTGAGTTTCGCGAAATCATCGCCGGCGTTCTCGATCGCATCGAGATCTTCTTCCTCAAGTGCATCAAGGCCGGGCAGGCAGATGGCACGATCACGCGCTGTGGGTCAGCGCGAAGTCTCGCTCGCCATCTGATGGCCGTGCTGATGGGCGTGCGTGTGCTGGCGCGCGTGAGGCCCGAGAGGGCGCTGCTTGAAGGCGCCATTGAGCCGGCACTCTTGCTACTCCAGAGTACCGACGCAGAGTCGGCCGCTTCTCGCGCCTGAGACTTTCTCCAGCATAGCCATGAGGGTCGCATGAAAGCGATGGTGTCTCTGAAAAAGCTCTGTGTCTCGCCGCTTCCGGTCCCGACCAACTGGTTTGCAATACCGTTGCGGCTCATCGTCGGGCTCGGCTTCATCGAGCACGGCTATGCGAAGCTCGCGCGCGGCCCCGACGCATTCATTGCGATCCTCCACGCAATCGGCATGCCCTTCGCGCACCTACTCGGCTGGGCGACGATTGTCGTCGAAGTCATCGGCGGCTCGTTGATCCTCCTCGGTGCCCTGGTGCCTCTCGCCACGGTGCCGATGGTCATCGTGCTGCTGGTGGCGATCTTCACCGTTCACCTACCCAATGGATTCAGCTCCATCAAGCTCCTGTCCTACGGCGCATCGGGAGCGCATTTCGGTCAGCCCGGCTATGAGACCGATCTGCTGTACATCGCGGGTCTGCTCGCGCTCTGTTTCGGTGGCGCCGGCCCGGTCTCGCTGGACGCCTATTTGAATGGACGCCAGACCCACAGAGTCGAGGACGCCTGAGTATTCAACGGTCTGCGGCAAACGCAGCGTCTCGATCGTCTTTCGGTGCATCGTTTTGCTTGATAGCGCGTCTCCCTGTCTATCGCCTTGTCCGTTCAATCGGGGAATCAGGTCGATCTCGGGTTGGAGGGACGAGTAGCACAATCGGCTGCAATGAAACGCTGCAATCCGACGAGTGGAGACGCTAAATGGTGGAAGAAGCACGATGAGCATGGCCCCCTTGACCGGGATCGGAGCCTGCGTTTTTGACGCTTACGGCACCGTGTTCGACCATGCTTCGGCGGCTGCATGCTGCCCTGATGTGCCGGCCGCGCTGCGCGACCGACTCAGCGCGCTGTGGCGAGAGAAGCAGCTGCAGTATAGCTGGCTTCGGGCCCTGCAGGGGTGGCACGTGGACTTTTGGCAGGTCACCGGCGACGCGCTCCACTTCGCTCTGGAGACACTGGGTATTGATGATGATGCGCTCCACCAGCGGTTGATGAAATTATACTTGACGCTCGATGTGTTCCCCGAGGTGCCGCGAGTGTTCGAGCAACTCAAGGCCGCGGGCCTGAAGATCGCTATTCTCTCCAACGGCTCGCCCGGCATGCTTGAGGCGGCGGTGCAGCACGCGAGGGTCGGCCCATTGGTGGACACTGTGCTGTCAGTCGAAACGGTCGGCGTATACAAACCGCATCCCAAGGTATATCAGCTCGCGGTCGATCGCCTCGGTCTGGAACGCGGCTCCATTGCATTCCAGTCGTCCAACGCCTGGGACGCTTGGGCTGCATCAGCTTTCGGCTTGCGCGTAGTCTGGTGCAATCGCTATGCCCAGCTCCCAGAGCGTTTGCCCGGGTGGCCCGATCGGGAGATTCCCTCGCTAGCAGCGCTACCGGCTCTACTGGGCGCCTGACGATCCGCAGCGGTTCCAAGCGGATCTGGGTCGCGCCACCCATACCCGTTAGAAGGGACTGACTTCGCGCACTTGGCTGGCTTATCGCCTCGGACTTGGAGCAGTTTCGGAGAGTGCAATGGCGGTGAGCGTAACGACGGTTCTGGTCATCGGGGTTCTGTTCATTGCGACGTTCGTGCGCGCGGCTCTCGGTTTCGGCGAAGCATTGGTCGCGGTGCCCATTCTCGCGCTCGTCATTCCCATTCAGATCGCCGCACCTGTAGCGGTACTGATCTCCATCACCGTGGCCACAGCTGTCCTCGTGCAGGACTGGCGCCACGTTCATCTGCGCAGCGCGAGCGGGCTCATCCTCTCAACCCTGATCGGCACGCCCCTCGGGCTGCTGCTGCTGACGCGGGTACCGAGTAATCTCGTCAAGGCATGCCTTGGGCTAGCGATCGTAGCCTTTTCCGCATACGGACTGCTACTTCGTCAGTTTGCTGCGCTTCAGGACGACCGACTGGTCTGGGCATTCGGATTCAGCGCGGGGGTGCTGGGAGGCGCCTACGGGATGAACGGCCCGCCGCTTGCGATCTACGGCTCTCTTCGCGGGTGGTCGCCCCAGCGCTTTCGTGCAACCCTGCAGGGGTACTTTCTGCCTGCCAGCGTGATGTCCATGGCAGGCTACTGGCTGGCTGGTTTATGGAGTCCAGACGTCAATCATTACTATCTGGTATCACTGCCGGGCGTGGTGGTCGCGACGCTTCTGGGGCGGCTGATCACCTCGCGCATGAATACGCCCTTGTTCATGCGCACCGTAAACGGGGGATTGATCCTGGTTGCCCTGCTCCTACTCGCGCAGAGCTTATAGAGATCACAGGCGACTGAGTCCTCGGAGAGTCACGACGCCGGAGGGTGGCCCGTTCAGAAGGTCTCGACCCAGGGGCGGAGCTCCATTTCCCATGACCAGGCGTTGCGCGGTTGCCGAAGAACATCGAGATAGGTCTGCGCGATTGCATCCGGGTCGAGCATGCTATCGGGCCTGGTGGCCGGTTCGGGGCGCGAAGGGTTCCGCACCACACCGTCAATGACGAAGTGCGCAACGTGAATGCCTTGAGGTGCCAGTTCACGGGCCGCGCTCTGGGCCAGACCTCGCCGACCAAACATGCCCATCGCAAATGCCGAGGACCGCGGGTAACCCTTGATGCTGGCCGAGGCGCCGGTGAGCAGAATCGCGCCGGTACGTCGCAGCAGCATGCGCCGCGCGGCTTGCTGGACGACGAGGAATGCGGCATAGGTAGAGGTCGCGATGACTTCCTGCACTTCTCGTGGATCGAGATCCGTGATCGGCCCCGGCATGCGCACGGCCGCGTTGTAGAGAACGATGCCCAGCGGGCCGAGCCTGCTTTCCATTTCGTCAAAGAGCGTATTTACCGCCGCAGCGTTCGTGGCGTCGGCGGACATCGTCTCAGCACCGATCTCCTTCGCCAGAGGCATCAGCTTCTCGATATTGCGGGCTGCCAGCCCGACCTTGACGCCCTCGGCCGCAAGTGCGCGCCCAACCGAAGCGCTGATGCCCGCGCCCGCACCGATGATAAGAGCTGTCGAGTAGGGAATTTTGCTCATTGGGATCTCTTCTGAATGCGCGTCGGACTGGATGTCTGGTTGCGCAGGATTGTGTAGGCCATCGAAATATGGAAGTAGACGTTAGGGATGGTCACTTGCAGTACGTAGTTCTGCCCGCTGAAGACCCTGCCGGGTGCTCAGGCGGCCAGCATCCATGCTCCGAAGTCGGCGGTACCGAGGAGCGCACGAAAGCCTTCCGGCATCCCTTCATGAAGCATGGACTTGAGCAGGCCATGGACGCCGAGCGAACCCAACTCTCGCCACATCTCATCCGAGAGTGGCGTGGCGGCGGCCTGCATGGTGAGGGCCAACAGATAGAGCACGATCAGGTGGTTGTGTGCCGTCGTCAGGTCGAAAGGATACGAGTACACCTTGCAGAACAGCGTGTTGCGCAGGATCAGCGTCAGGGCTGCCGCATCATGCACTTCGAGACCGGACAGGTCGGTCGGAATCTCCCGCGGCAGTCGACGCAGCACCGAGCGCTCCCAACCGATGATGCGCGCAAGCATGCCGCGGATGGCCTCGCGCAACTCTGCGGTGATCGCGGTCGGGGGCTCTCGGAGCCAGGCGTTCAGATCGATCGGTTGGTTCTCCTTCACCGCGCCGAGCAGCCGTGCACCGACATATAGCCGGCGTCGCATGGGGATCTCGCCGGCCGCCAGGCAGTCACACAATGCCTTCTCAATATCACGGAAGCGCTCCCACGAAATCTCGATCTCCGGCGCGAGGCGATAGGCATCCGCGGACCTGGGCACGGCGTGGACCAGCCGTTCGCGCAGGTCCTCGTCGCGTTCCTGCGGGCTGATTCCGAAACCCATGCGCACGCTGCCGCAAATTGGGCTCAGGCCGACCGCAATCCCTTCCGGAGTGTGGGCGAAGGAGAACGGGAAGACGCAGCAGGCACCGAAGGGCTGCCGTCCCAGTGTTTGGTGAATCAGGCAGAGCCTGGAGGGACCGAGAAAGCGGCAGGTCTCGTCCGGGCTTTTGAGCTGCAAGTTGCCGTCCGGGCGCCGCGGCAGTCGTGTGCCGGTCAGTGCGGGGTTGAGCCGGTGCCATGGCATCGCATCGATGAGCAGCTGCGCTTCCGGGGGTAAAGTGATTTCATAGTCGTGCCTGCAACACGCTGTGCTCATCTGGCAGCTGAAGCGCGCGTCCGGCAACGAGCTGAACCGGACCGGAGCGCGCCAGTAGCGGCGGAAGTAGCCGGCATCGAGCAACGCGCGCGGCGCGGCGGGATCGGCTTTATGCAGCCACGGATAGTCCGCAAGCGCCTGTAGCAGGCCGTCTCGAAAAGACCAGGACTGCACCCGCTCGGCCGGTGTGCACCACACGACCCGCGTTATGCCCTCGATGATTCGCGCTCCCATTGCGACCACGAGCCGGCGCGCTGCCCTGGTTTCGCGCACGTCGAACCAGGCGACGGACTCAGGAGCCTCTATGCCCGCGGCTACCTGCAAGAGTACAGGGTCCGAGAGGGCGGGAAGCCGATCCCCGCCCTGCAGACTGATATCACGGTGAGCACGGGCGAATTCGATCTCATCAATTCCGCCGGCCGGCCCCACGCCCTGTGCATGGCGTACCGGCGCGTCGGCGGTATGCATCCGATGCAGCAAGCTGCCGCCTTCGGCATCACACAGCGCCCCGAGGAACTCGTGGAATAGCCGTGTAAGGGTTGACGTGACGGCGGGGCATGGTTCCCCGCCAGCAAGCCGGATCGTCACTACTGCCGTCCGTTCGAGTAGGGCGCAAGCGCCGAGACGATCGCTGCATTGGCCGGCGTCGGCACCCCCAGCTGAGCGCCAAGATCGACGACCGCGCCGCTGAGCCAGGGAAGCTCCAGGCGCTTGCCTCGCTCGAGATCCAACTCCATCGACGATGTCATCGTGGCCGGCAACGTGTCGCAGAACGCGAGGCGGTCCTCGGCGAAATCGGCGCGCAAAGCCACCCCTTTGGCGCGGCCTACGGCGACCACCTCGCGCATGGATTCGAGGAGCATCGCGCGTTTCTCGAGGTCTTCGCGGATCGGGCCGATTGACGTGCGGAATCTCGACGTCATACCGGAGAGTCCGACAAGGAATACGAACTTCTCCCAGATCAACTTCTCGATCGCATCACTGATCTCGGCGTCGATCCCCGCTTTCTGGCAGGCGGCCAGGAATGCTTCGCTGCGCGCCGAGGTCCCTCCTCCATATTCACCGAAGACCAGCTGCTGCAGCGCGCCCGTGTGTCTGATGACGCCCGGCTCCGAGATGGCGGCGGCGATATAGCAGACACCCCCCATGACGGCGCCCCGCGGCACGTACTGGCACAGCAGGTCGTCCTTCTGTACGCCGTTCTGGAAAGAGACGATCGCGGCGCCGCGCTTGGCAATCGGGCCGAGACCGGCAGCAATCCCTTCGGTGTCCCAGAGCTTTACGCTGACCAACACCAGATCGGTGGCCTCGATCTCACCAATCGTCTCTGCCGTCTTGATCCGAGGAATATCGAGATTGCCGCGGGGACTTATGATCTTGAGTCCCTTGCGCTGAAGCGCGGCAAGATGCGCGCCTCGCGCGACAAAGGTCACGTCATTGCCCGCAGCCGCGAGCCGGCCGCCGAAATATCCGCCCACTCCGCCGGCCCCGAGGATTACGATCCTCATTTCGCCACCATTGAGTATGGCGTGCGCGTTATCAGGCTTTGGATTTCAGATAGTTGACCATCCCGAGCACGTCTTCGGCGACCAGCCTGCCAATCGGCCCGCTCGAATAGACCGCATTCAGGACATGGCCGTCGGGGTCCAGCAAGAATCCAGTCGACTGAAGGTAGCGCGGCGTCTCGTTCACGTAGGCCCCGGTCAGGGTTGCAACTTGATCCGCATCTGCGCTGTGCCCGACGGGGAAGCTGAGCTTGTACTTGTCGATCGTCGCTGCCGTCGTCGGCTCATCGTCCACGGACAGCGCTACGACCTTGATGCCCGCCTGCGCCAATTTCCCGGCGGCACGCTGGAATGCTCCGAGCTGTGCCTGACAGTACGGACACCATGCACCCCGATAGATCAGCACGACGCCATACGATCCCCGCAGGGATTGTGGAACCCGGATCGTGCCGCCGCCGACTGCTGGTATCTCAAGAGACGGGAACACCTGACCATTGTGTAAACGGATCATGGAGAGTCCTCGACAGTGGACTTGATAGTCCATTCGAGCATGGTTTCGTAATATTGGACTGTCAAGACCAATTGGCTCGGCCTGCGCGGGCGCCGGGGGAGAGGGATCGCTTCGTGCTCACAGACCCGAGATGCAGCAAGCTCGATGAAGCGTTTACGGGAGGAAGGTTCAGGTCGAGCGCCTTCCCGCTTCCTGGATGCGCTTTCGATGAGCGGCCTGTTTCGCCCGATTACCGCAGATGGCCATGCTGCACCATCTTCGCGCGCGGGCGCGAGTGCGATCAACGAAAAGAAGGGTGCAATCGGGTCCCTCGCACTGCCTGATGTAGGTGAAGTCCTCTGAGCAGACAAGGTCGGCCAGCGATCGTGCGAGTGGAAGTATCAGCGTCTCCGGTGATTGCCAATGCCGCTCGCGGCGCCAGACAAGACCGGAGTGCCCTCGATTCTCCGATTGGCGCCGAGGCCCTTGCTCTCTGGACCGTTCGCGCACCACGATTTGCACGAATTCCTCGTCGCGCACTAGGAGCTGATTGAGCGGTTCCAATTCGCGCAGCGCTCTCGGTTCAATAGGTCTTCCCATGTGCTTGTGGACAAATGGCTTGAACCAATCCCTCAACGCCCGCCCTTGGGCGGCAATGGCGTCGAGCTGGCCGGGAAGGGAACTCTTACGGAAGGAGTCCAACACATCATGCGCGACCAATCCCGCTTGCTTCAGCCAGGCGAGAAGGTCCTCGCCGGAGGCAATCCACTCGACTTCCTTGTCGCCTGGAACTGCGATGGAGTTCAGGAAGTCGAGCCCCACGCTGTCAGCGATGAAAAACGGTGCCGGACGCGAATCGGTCATAGAGGGCACATGTTAACGAATGCTTGCATCGGTCGCCCACTTGGATAACCGCTCAAAGCGACATTGACAAGTTAATTAGGCGGGACTAACCTTTCTGCTAAGCGCCGTGGGGTTACCAGGATGGCACAGCGGAACCGGGGACTGCGGTCTGCATTTGTGGCAGTACCGTCATCTGGGCCAGCCGGCGTACGGAAACGAGACAGGAAGCTGCGAGCAGAGCCGGAATAAACACAATCCAGCGAGAGCCCCCATCTTTAGCCGGGCGGCTGCCCGAAGGAGGGTAGATGGCTCCTAGAGAGGTGAAACCGGATCGGCTGACCGCGTTCTCGGACGGGGTCTTCGCAGTCATCATTACGATCTTGGTGTTGGAACTCAAGCCGCCTCACTCATTTAATCTCACGGCGCTCGTCTCCCTGTGGCCGGCCGCGATGAGCTACACGGTCAGCTATATTTTCATCGCGATTGTGTGGGTCAATCACCATCATCTCATGCGTTACGCGGATTCGGCGACGCCGCGGTTGATCTGGGGCAATATCGCTCATCTGTTCACAGTGTCACTGATACCGTTTGCAACGGCTTGGGTTGGCGACAGTGGATTGGCCGCGATTCCGGTGTCCCTTTACGCAGGCGTCTTCGTTCTGGTGAATGCGACTTACCTTCTCCTGTGTTTCGAGGCCGTGGATCGACCCCAACGCGAGGATGTGCAGCCACGCGAGCGAATGATGATGCGCGTACGGTCAATGACCACGCTGGGAATATTCATCGCCGCGGCGTTCACGGCTCTCAAGTATCCGGCCGTGGGGATGGCGCTCATATGCGTGTGTCTGGTCGTCTATATCCGCCCCCAGGCACCCGGGGTAAAGACCTGATTGGAGATCACTATGCTCGCTTTGGAGGTTGTCCCGTTACCGGTCTCAGACATCGATCGCGCCCTCGACTTCTATACGCGAGAGGTCGGTTTCAAGCTGGATGTCGACTACCGACCGACCGAGAGCTTCCGCGTCGTTCAGCTTACGCCGCCTGGCTCGGCTTGCTCCATTCACCTCGTTCGGCGGGAGGGGGCGACGCCGCTTCGAGAGCTATACCTTGTCACTGATGATCTCGAAAGAACACATCGAGAGCTAAGCTCTCGGGGTGTCCCGGTCAGCGCCCCCCGGCACAAAGATCCGGTTGCCAACTGGGCAGGGGGCTGGGTGGCGGGAATGGACTCCCAACGCCGCGACTACTGCAGCTTTGCAGACTTCACAGATCCAGACGGGAACATGTGGACGGTGCAAGAACGTGGCTACCGGTCGTCGTGAGTCCGGCTCGATCATCCGAGATAGGGGAGCTTGAACATGGGACTATCCTGGCAGCAAGGCCCGCTGAGTGGCGCGACTGTAGGCCGCTTTCTTACACCCGAGCCGCTTCCGCAACGACTGCTGTTCGCCGAGCCGCTTCGACGGAGGATGCGGATTCGGTTGGCGGGCGAGTGGATCGCCGACAGCGAGGATGTCGTGCTCCTGCACGAGCCTGGTCGCTACCCGGTCGCCTACTTTCCTATGAAAGACATCCGTCCTGACGTCCTCGTCGACGACACCCGCAAGACCAAGCACCACGACCTCGGCGATACGGCCTGGTTCGAAGTTCATGTCGGCGACAGAATCGCCAAGCGCGCCGCGTGGCGACACGAGGCTCTGCCTGCTTTCGCGAACGTGCTGCAAGATCGTGTTGCGTTTGCCTGGACCGCCATGGACGCGTTTTACGAGGAAGATGAGCGTATCGTCGGCCACGCGGCTGACGCCTACCATCGCATCGATATCCGCCAGAGTTCCCGCCAGTTGGTTGCACAGATTGAGGGTCGAGTCATCGCGGACACCAGGCGCCCGCTGGTGTTGTTTGAATCGGGTTTTGCGCCGCGTTGGTATGTCCCTCGCGAAGACGTCGATACCGCAGCCCTCAGTCCGAGCCCGTTGCAGACTTTCTGTCCCTACAAGGGCTTGGCCAGTTACTACAATGTCGGTGATCGTCGGAACATCGCCTGGTCCTACACCAAGGCCTGGCCGGAGGTGGCGCGAATTTCAAACCTGCTCTCGTTTGAACAGGATCTCATTGACGTCTTTTTGGATGGCCGCAAGTTGCTCCTCGAGCCAGGGCAGTCAGTCCTGCCTCATGGACCTGATCGCGGCCTCGACCCCGACGAGATGCGGGAGCGAGGAAAGTCGGCCACCTGAAGGCGCGTGCCGTAGAGATAGGTATTCGGCACGGCTATAGGTCAATCACGACATCATCCCGCGCTCTGGCGCAGCAGATCAAAATGACACCTTCCGCCGGCGGATCGAGAGGCTCCGGTCGATTGGTCACGGAACCGGAAATCAACCCGGTCTCACATGTGTGGCAGACGCCCGTGCGGCATGACCAACGGACCGGTACATCGCAGGCCTCGGCCAACTCCAATAGACTCTGATCGCTTTCGCGCCAACGCACCGTAAGGCCGCTGCGAGCGAAGGATACCGAGGGTCCAACTCCGGTCGATCCTGACGGCGCGTGCGGGGGCGGAGGCGAAGTCGCGGCGATGCCGGGAGTAAGCGAGGCGCGTGCGCCAAATAGCTCGGTGTGAATGCGGCTCGACTGAACGCCCCACGCGATGAGCCCGACGCTCAAATCGCTCATGAAAGCCGAAGGGCCGCAGATGTAGAAATCCGCCTCACGCGGCACGCCCAAGGCCGCAAAAGCGTCGACGGTGGGACGGCCGCTGGTGTCGTAGTCCAGACCTGGACGGTTGTCGGGGGCTGGGCGGCTGAACCAAACGTGGGCGCGGCCTCTGGGAAGCCCCGCGATGAGCCGGCGTGCCTCGGCGGCAAACGCAAATGACTTTCCGTTCCGAGCAACATGTAGCCACCATACCTCGCGGGCCGCCGCGCCTGCGGCCAGGGCATGCAGCATTGCCAAGACAGGGGTCACGCCGATTCCGGCGCTGAGCAGCACGACCGGAGCGTCCCCCGCTTCGAGCGTGAAGCTGCCTCGCGGTTCACTCACGTCGATGACGTCGCCGATCTTGACGCTCCCGCTCAGGTAAGAGCCTGCAGCGCCGTTCGGCTCGATCTTTACACTGATACGATAACCTGAGTCAGACACGGGCCCCGATAGCGAGTAGCTGCGAAAGAGCGACGTTTGGCGAGACTTCGGCGACAAGCGCATGACGACGTATTGCCCCGGAAGAGGCAGTCGTAAGTCCGCGCCGTCGGTCGGTGCCAGTCGCAGGGAGATGACGTTCTCAGCTTCCCGGGTAACATCGCTGACTCGCATCGGGCGAAATCCCGGCTTGGCGGGCGTCGCCGCGGAAGAAGCCAGACCGGCATTTCCCGTTGCTGCGGGATCGGCCGCGAGGGCTTTGACCAGAGCTTCCAATGACCAACGCCACCCAGGCGAAAGCGCTGGGACGCGTATGGCTTTTTCCAGTGCATCCTTTGGATGGCGAGACGAATACAGAAGCGCGTTGACGGCCGCTACCGACATCTGCTCCGGCCCTCTGGAAATCAATTCGATTGTATCTCCTGCACCAACTTCGCCTTCCTGAAGAACGCGAAAATAGAAGCCTGGCCTTCCACTGGAGGTCAGAAGGGCCGCCATCTGTGGATGATCCATGCGAATCCCCACGCGATAGCAGGTTACTCGTGGCTGCGTGACCTCGAATAGCGCGGTGCCGATCCGGTAGCGATCGCCGATACACACTTCGTCGTCCGGTAGACCCTCGACCGTGAAATTCTCGCCGAACTGTCCGTGAACCAGGTCATCGCGGTTCAACTCATTTCGCCAGTAGCGGTATGACCCGAGCTGATAGACGAAAACTGCTCGCTGCTCTCCGCCGTGACCATCACGGTCGCCCTGCCCATCGCCCTCCAAGTTGAGCCGGGTCACGCGGCAGCGTCCATTGACCGGCTCCTTCCAGATCCCGGTGTGAACGATCCTTCCTCGCCACGAGATATCCCGAGGCAGTCCGACGTTGACTGAAACGAGGATATTCATAAGGATCTCCTCGGATGCGCGAGGTCAGTCGTTCGCAGACCTCATTGGCGATTCCGTCCCCGCCTCCGCAAGGATCAGCGAAAAGAACCCCCTTTTGTCGGTCCAGTCCCTGATGGGATTCCAGCCGCCGGCTCGCAGTAGCACAAGCGCATCTCTCACCCCATATTTGAGGCTGTTCTCGGTGTGAATCGTCTCGCCGCTTTCCATGGAGAACCACTGGCCGTCGACGCCGAAGCAGACGTCGCGAACCGCCTCGAGGTGCATCTCGATCCGCGCCTCCGGATCATTCCATCGCGCGACATGGCGGAAGGCATCGACGGGCACGGAGCCTCCAAGCTCACGGTTGATCCGGTGCAGGAGATTCAGGTTGAACGCTGCTGTTACGCCCTGTGAATCGTCATATGCAGACACGAGATCATCCGCGTCCTTGATGCGATCGATGCCGATCAACAACATCGAGCCACTGCCCAGGGTAACCGCCATTGCCCTCAGTAGATCGACGGCATCGGGCACCAGGAAGTTTCCGATCGTCGAGCCAGGAAAGAAGCCCAGCCGCGGCATGCTCTCCGCCGCCGCAGGCAGGCGCAGCGTCCCGGTGAAGTCCCCTTCGAGGGGATGTATCGGCAGATCCGGAAACAGCTGCGAGAGTCGCGTAGCCGACTCCCAGAGAAAGTCGGCCGAGATGTCGATCGGTACGTAGAGAGCCGGGTCCACCGCGGACAGCAGCGCCGGGGTCTTCGCCGAGGAGCCCGAGCCGAATTCCACGACCACGCGTGCCCGACCCGTCAACGCGGCAATTTCTCTGGCGGCCGTGGAAAGAAGCGAGCGCTCCGTGCGGGTGACGTAGTATTCGGGCAGTGCCGTGATCGCCTCGAAAAGTTCGGAGCCGGCGCGATCGTAGAACCACCGCGGTGGGATGGTCCGAGGTCGTGCCATGAGACCATTCAGCACGTCGCGGCGAAACGCCGGGTCAACCTCGATCGAGCGGCTTGTCCGTGGCTTGGCCGAACATTGAAGCATCAGATGTCCTTCGCGAGGCGCAGACCTGTGAATTGCCAGCGCTGATGGGGATAGAAGAAGTTGCGATAGCTCGCGCGTACATGCCCACGGGGTGTAGCGCAGCTGCCGCCCTTCAGAACGAACTGGCCGGACATGAACTTGCCGTTGTACTCACCGACGGCCCCGGGAGCCGGCCGGAATCCCGGATATGGAAGGAATGCCGATCCGGTCCACTCCCACAGGTCCCCGAATACCTGCCGCAGGCCCGGACGGTTCGGGGCATGGCGTGGATGGACGGCCTCGGCGGCATCAGCAAACGTGCCCTCCGAGGGGTCAAGGTCCTCGGCCGCATTTTCCCATTCCGCCTCGGTCGGCAATCGCGCCCCGGCCCAGCGGGCGAACGCATCGGCCTCGTAATAGCTGATGTGGCGCACCGGCTCGGTCGGATCGATCGCCGTGAGGCCATCGAGGCCGAACTGACTGGCCCAATCGCCATCATCCGCCCGACGCCAGTAGAGGGGCGCTTCGATGCCGTTTTGGCGTACCCATGCCCAGCCGTCCGACAGCCAGAGGTTCACGTTTCGATACCCGCCGTCTTCGATGAATTCCCGCCACTCGCTGTTCATGATCAGTCGATCGGCGAGCATGTGCGGCTGCAACCACTGTATATGCCTCGGGTCCTCGCAGTCGAACGCAAATCCGGTGCCGCCATGCCCGACTTCGGTTGGCCCTCCGCGGCCCCGAACCCAGCCCAGCGGCGACGGCGCGCCCGCTTCCCGCTGGAGCGCTGCCTGCCATACCGCCGGCGCCAGCGGATTCTGAGCAAACAGGTGAAGCATGTCGGTCAGGAGCAGTTCCTGGTGCTGCTGCTCGTGGTGGCAGCCGAGCTCGATCAAAGCCGCTGCTCTCGGCGATGCGTCGTCGAGCGCTCGCTCCATCTCTTCATCGACGTGCTCGCGGTAGGAAAAAATCTCCGCGAGTGAGGGGCGTGTGAGCAGTCCGCGCGCGGCCCGAGCCATGCGCGCTCCTTCGGCCTCATAGTAGCTGTTGAATAGATAGGGAAGGCGGGCGTCGAAGAGTCGATAATCTGCAAGAGAGTCCCGCAGCACGAATGCCTCAAAAAACCACGTCGTATGCGCCAGATGCCACTTGGCTGGCGATGCGTCCGGCATCGACTGCGCGCTGGCATCCGCGTCGGACAGATTCTTCAATAAGGCGACGCTGTACGCGCGGACGCGCCGGAATCGTGCACGTAGCGCACCTCCCGGCAACTGCGCCTTTGACGTCACTACAGTTGCTCTATCCGTCATTCCACTTTCACTCATCGGCGATATCGGAGCGGAACCCTGCCGTGCCAGGCAGAGCATACGCTCAAGGGGCACGATGCCCGACTCCCCGCTGGCGGTCCCGCTTGCGCGTGCAGTCACCGGCGCCGCATGAGCGGCATTCGAAGGATTGCATTGACAAGTTACGCCAGTGTTCATAACCTGTCCATATCGCATGAACAGGTTAATGCGCGTCGGGAGGCATCTATGACCAAGGTCAGCTTTCGGAAGGCCGACATCGACGGGTTCAAGGTCTTTTATCGCGAAGCGGGACCGAAAGATGCGCCGGCGCTGCTCCTGCTGCACGGCTTTCCGAGCGCCAGCCACATGTTTCGCGATCTCATTCCATTGCTGGTAGATCGCTTTCGCATCGTAGCGCCCGACTTGCCCGGATTCGGATTGTCGGATCTACCAGGCGCCGGTCTCACGTTCGACCGGATTGCGCAGACCATCGATCGCTTCACCGAAGTCGTCGGCTTCGATCGGTATATGCTCTACGTCTTCGACTACGGCGCGCCGACCGGCTTTCGACTCGCCGTCAAACACCCCGAACGCATCACCGCAATCATCTCGCAGAACGGTAACGCCTACGAGCAGGGTCTGAGCGAGGGGTGGAATCCGATCCGCGCCTACTGGGAGAACAATTCACAGGCAAATCGGGAGGCGTTGCGGGATTTTCTGAAGCCCGAGACGACGATTTGGCAATACACGCATGGCGTGCCAGACGCCGCCGCGGTGTCGCCCGACGGCTATTCGCTCGATAACTACTACCTGAGTCGCCCAAGCGTCGCGGAGACGCAGCTCGACTTATTCGGTGACTACAAGAGCAACGTCGCGCTGTACCCCGAGTTTCAAAGATACTTCCGCACCCATCGGCCGCCGCTATTGGCCGCCTGGGGAAAGAACGATCCGTTCTTCCTGCCGGCGGGCGCCGAGGCCTTCAAGCGAGACATACCGCAGGCCGTAGTGCGATTCTTCGATACCGGCCATTTTGCGCTCGAAACTCACGCAGCGGAAATCGCCGCAGCGATCCGCGAGTTCGTGGCGAGCTCCAGCAACGCGCGCTAGCGCAAAGCCCGAAATATCTATCCGCTGATCGGCACGCGCATATCCGCAGCCGGGCTCATCCGGGTGGCGCTCGAAGGAGATTGCAAATGCCGAGCTCAGTGGCAGTGGTGACGGGAGCCAGCCAAGGCATCGGTCGGGCAACAGCCGTGCGGCTCGCGCGTGACTTTCCCGCCGTGGCATTGGTAGCACGCAATCGCACCCACCTGGAGGAGACCGCCGCGCTCGTGCGCGACGCGGGCGCCGAGGCGCTGATCATTGATATCGATTTGAGTGAGGTGCCGTCAGCAGGAGCGGTCATCGACAAGACCCTGACCGCGTTCGGGAGGATCGACGCGGTGCTCAATATCGCAGGCGCGGTGCCACAGATCGACCTGTTCGAGATGACCGATTCGCAGTGGGGGAGCGGCCTCGCGCTCAAGCTGCATGGCGCTCGGCGCCTCACGATCGCGGCATGGCCGGCCCTCAAGGCAGCGAAGGGTTCCGTGGTATTGATGTCCGGCAATTCGGCCCTCTTCCCCAAGGCGCCCTATGCCGCGGTCGGCACAATCAACGCCGCGATCGTGGCCCTGGCGAAGGCGTTTTCCGACCGCGGCATAGCCGACGGAGTCCAAGTCAATAGCGTTCTGCCCGGTCCGGTGATGACCGGTCGGCGGCGCTCGTATCTCGAGCGCTGGGCCCCTTTGCACAACATGACGCTGGAAGAGGCGACCGCCAATTTCCCGAAGGAAGCGGGCATCGCGCGCTACGGTGAGCCAGAGGAAATCGCGGAACTCATGGCGTTCCTCGTCTCGCCGGGCGCCCGCTGGATGACAGGAACGGCGTTGCGCATGGACGGAGGCGAGGTGAAGTCAATCTGAGCGATGCGGTCCCCGGCTGCCCACGCCCCGCGCGATTGCCGGCGGTGCCCGCCGGTGGCTCCGTCGGAGCCAGACGGCAGCGACTGACCTAAATTGGACTTGACAGTCCACTTTGGATGCCGGACTCTGGTGCGGCATCTTCTCAAGCTGGAGACGTTTCAAGGTCACACACCCAGCATCCAAGACTTCAGCCCGATTTTTCGTTTGGCCGGCTGCCTCGGTAGCTTTTGGTCGCCGTGACCATTGGGCCACCGTATTCATGGGGAGTAAACGGTCATGTCTCAGCGGGAAACTTTCGATGTGGTGATCCTCGGGAGCGGCCAAGGCGGCAAGCGGCTTGCCTGGCACCTCGGGAAGTCTGGCAAACGAGTTGCCGTCGTGGAGCGCCGTTGGATCGGCGGCTCCTGCCCGGCCGTCGCGTGTCTGCCCTCCAAAAACGAAGTGTGGAGCGCCCGTGTAGCTCACTTTGCACGCAACGCGGCGAGCTTCGGCATCCTGGTCGATGGGGTCAGAACCGATATGGCGAAAGTGCGGCGCCGCAAGCAGGGCATGATCGATCGTGAGATCGAGTTCCATCTCAGTGCCTACAAGGAAGCCGGTATCGAACTCATCATGGGCAGTGGCCGGTTCGCCGGCCCGAAATCGCTGGACGTGTCTTTGAACGAAGGCGGCACGCGCGCGCTCGCCGGTAACGAAATCGTCATCGACATCGGCACACACGCGGCGATTCCGGACATTCCCGGATTGAGGGATGCCGACGCGCTGACCCATATCGAGGCGCTGGAGCTTGATGAGCTTCCTTCACACCTGATCGTACTTGGCGGCGGCTACACCGGCATCGAAATGGCCCAAGCCTATCGTCGTTTCGGTAGCCGAGTGACGGTCATCGAAACCGGCCCACAGATCATGGGACGCGAGGACACCGATGTCGCTGAGGAGATCGGCAGGATTCTAGGCGAGGAAGGCGTCGATATCCTCGCGGGAGCCCATGCCGTTCGTGTCGAGGGCCGGAGCGGGAAATCCGTTTCAGTGATCGTCAGGAGAGACTCCGGGGAGCGGAAGATCGAAGGAAGCCACCTGCTGGTAGCAGTCGGGCGAATCGCGAACACCGCGGATATTGGTCTCGACAAGGCGGGAGTTGCCGTGACCCCGCGTGGCTTTATTCAGGTCGATGAGCGACTGAAGACGACTGCGCCCGGCGTCTGGGCAATCGGAGAATGCGCTGGTAGTCCTCAATTTACCCATGTCTCGGTGGATGACTTCAGGATCGTCCGAGACAACATGAGCGGCGGGAATCGAAGTACCGCTGACCGTCTCATCCCGTATGTGATGTTCACCGATCCGCCGCTCGCGCGCGTCGGATTATCCGAGGGCGAGGCGCAGCGGCAGAGTATCCCGGTCCGCATGGCGGAGCTGCCGATGCGCAAAGTCTTACGAACACTGACAACGGACGAAGTAGAAGGGTTCATGAAAGTGCTGGTCGGTGCGAAGCACGAGCGGATATTGGGATTCACCATGATCGGGTCTGAGGCTGGCGAGGTGATGGCAGCGATACAGACAGCGATGCTCGCGGAGCTGCCTTATACGAAGCTACGTGACGCAGTCATTGCGCACCTCACCGTCGCCGAGGGCTTGGGGTCTTTGCTCGAGGGTATTCCAGCGCGGCTTCTCTGACCTGAACAACAGCTCGATCGAGTGGCTGCGTTGGGGGGCATTCGGGGCTGATGCTCGAGTACGGTTCGACGGCATATCATCAATGGCGTATTGTCATGAATGGCAGGCGATGGTCCTCCGCTTTCATCGCTGACGCGCTCGCGCTTGACTTCTTGAACGCGAGCGCTCCGCCGCCTCATTCCAAGATAGAGGCAATGGGCACAGGCGACGATTTGATGGCGTGGCTCGCAACGGCCAATCTGGCGTCGCGTGAAGAGCTGGAGGCAGTGCGGACCATGGCCGTTCCGGGTGAGCTGGATGCCATAGCCGTTCAGGCGAGAGCCTTGGGTGAATGGTTCCGAGGGTTTATTTACGATCACCAGGGTAGACCGCTGACCTCGGTCACGATAAAAAAGCTCCAACCGCTGAATCGAATCCTGGAGCGGGATCTTCAGTTCGGCCAAGTGGACGCTCAGCTGGGCCTTCGCAATCGGCACAGAAGTCCAGGACTCATCTGGCGGTCTCAGCGTCGGTGGCGCTCGCCAGATTCGTTGTTATTGCCGATTGCTCACGCGATGGCCGAACTGGTCTGCGAGGAAGATTTCACGCATGTCCGAGAGTGCAATGGACCGAATTGCACCCTGCTGTTTCTCGACCGAACTCGGGGTCATGCACGTCGCTGGTGCAGCATGGCCTCTTGTGGAAATCGAGCGAAGCAAGCCACTCATAGGGAGACGGCACGCGACGATAACTGACGGGCAGCTGGGCTGGCGGGCACCAGCTCCACTGTTACTTTGTCCAATCGGATCTTATAAAGTCGCCGATCGAGCGAGCGACAAGGTCGGGCTCGTCTTCGGGCAAGAAGTGCCCTGCGTGATCCACCTTCACAAATCGGGCCCGCGGCATCGCATTAGCAAGTCGCATACCGTATTGCATGGCCTGAAAGACGTCCTCCGCGCCCCACAGGATGAGCGTCGGAAGTGTCAGTTTCTCAATCTCGGCCATGCGCGTTGACAATTCCTCAGTCCGCAATGCCCGCGCCGCCCGGAGATACGCGAGCCTGCCTTCGACCCCTCGAAACGGCCGTTCATAGGCCTGGATCAGCTCTGGCGTGATGCGTTCTTGATGCACCATGCCGCGTGCGAAGCCCTTGGCAAGACCTTTCTGAAGGTCGAAGTCAGGGGCACCAAGGATGCCGTCCCAAACTGGCTGTTTAAGCCGCGCGATACCAGGCTCGGGAAAGGAGTCATAGGCAATGCTGTCGAGAAGGACGAGGTGCTTCACCGCCTGGGGGCCACTCACGCACACCAATTGCGCCACCCCGCCGCCGATGTCGTGACCCACGATTGCGCTACCGTCCCAGCCGAGCTGGTGAAGAGCGGCGGCGATACGGCCGGCCTGACTCGCTACCCCAAGATCAACGTGAGTGGGTTTGCTGGAATCGCCGAAGCCGAGAAGATCCAAGGCTATGACCTCGAAACCTTGGTCGACCAGCGACGGGACGACGTTGCGCCAGAGGTAGCTGGACGTCGGGATGCCGTGGATAAGAGCGACGGACGGCCCCTTCCCGCCGCGATGATATGCGATCCTCTGCCCGTCAACGCCGATGTAGAGCGGCTTTCCCATATCACTCGCCATTAGCTTCTCCGCGGTGATGGTGGCGCGCTGTCTCGTCTGACGATTGCCCGAAAGGGTCCACGTCCTACCAGTTTACTCTCAGCCTGACGTCCAGCCGTGGGCTAGGAGCGGGCAGTAAGTGGAACCCATTTTCCCAATTTAACCGGCGCGTGCCAGCCGCGCGCGTCGTAGTCAATGGTTACCAGTCCGCAATTCGGCGGATAGTCGTCGCTCCAAATTCCTGCGAGGTGGGCGCAAATGCATTGAATGACGACACCGTGGCAGACAACAACGACCTCTTGCGCGGGGTACCGTTCGCGCAGCGCTTCGATAGCGGCAATGGCGCGCTGACGGACGCTCTCCAGGGTTTCGGCTGAATCCGCCGCGTCTACGAATTGTTCGTACGGAAGACCTTTCAGTTGGCCGAGGTCGCGCTCGTGAATACCAGAGATTGTTTCCGGCGTGAGTCGCAAAGCGCGCCCTATGATTTCGCCGGTCTGGCGTGCGCGAAGGAAATCGGAAGTGATCAGGATGCTGGGGCTGAATTCACGGACGAGGCGCTGCGCAAGCTGCTCGGATTGACGGCGTCCAGCGTCGCTAAGAGGTGTATCGCCGGATTCTGCGACGACTCGCCGCTGGTTGGCGATAGTCTCGCCGTGGCGCACAAGGATAATACGACCAGTCCGCATGAACTAACTTCAATCAGATCACTTTGATGCTATCTAGCTCCCACCGCGTCGCGTACAAGCTCGGCATCCGCAGAGTCGAGCACAGTGTCCGCAAACCCCAACATTAGGCCCTTCCAGTGGGCTCAATGAGCCTCCCGATGTAGTTGCGAAACTCGGTCGAGAAGCCGAACGCATTGTCTGCCCACCATTCCCTAACGCCCACTGATGAAAAGACGGTCTTGATGCCGTTCTCTTCGGCCATGACGATTCCCGGATCGCCGGCGCCTAAAGAAGCTTGTGTATACATGGTCTCGCAGACATGAAGGTACGCGCGCGCAATGGAGTCAAATCGCCACCGCTCTTCCGGTGTAAGCGCGCGTCTATCGTGCATCCCCGATAACCACAGTTTCGTCACCTCGCCATTCCGTGCCCATAGAAAATTGATCCGGTTCAACGCCTCTGAAATTGCGTGATGGGATGTCGCCCTCGTGGCTTTCGTGTTTTGGCGGATTTGAACGCCCACGAAAATAAGCGAAGCGACAACTGCGGCTGAACCGAGCGTCTGCGAGATATCCGCAATCTCAGCAAGAGTCATCTACGTCCTCCCTGTCGGGAGAGCGGCTTTGTCCAGCAATGGTTTGACCCGGCGGTGCGCGGGAGGCGCAGGAGTTTGCCAGGCGGCCGTGGATTTCACTCCACCGGAGGCTGGCATGGGACGAGGTTGGTTGTTTTCGACTGCAGTCACAATGAACGGTTTTCGGCTCGGATCGGCTTCGCACGAACCGTGTGGGCAGATATGTGATCGAGCGCCATGTCGAGCGCCAATTCAAGCGGTCGGGTCGATCGTGTGGTCTGCGCGAGAAGCAGACCCCCTTGCAGAGCGCTCACGATGGCCGTGGCGAGGTCACCCGAATGCACGCGAGGGCTCAGAACCCCGCGATCCTGCATCGCCTTGAGACTCGCCGCCAAGTGTGATTCCCATCGCTCAAAGCTCTTAACGAGCAGTCTACGGGCTTCCTCAGATCGATCTGCCAACGCACTCGCCAAAGACCCGATCGGGCAGCCGCCGAGCCCGTGAGTTGTCCTATTGAGCTTGACGATCTGGTCGCGCCATTGACGCAGGCCTTCCAGGGAGTTTACGCCGGAGAGGCAGGACGCTTGAATTTCGAGAACCCGATCCGACTGTGTCTCTACCACCGCGCACATCAGCGCGTCTTTGTCGGCGAAATAGTGATAGATCTGCGATTTGCTGGTCCTGCTGGCCTCCATGACGTCGTCCAGGGTCGTGCTAGCGACGCCGCGAGTTGCGACGAGCTCGGCGGCGGCCCGGACGATGCGTGTCCGGGTGGCTTCGCCGCGCACGGTCGCCGGCCGGGGTGTTCGGGGTACTTTGCCGGTACGCATTGAGTGCTATCTAAGCACGATTGGACTTGACAGTCCAGTACGGATGCCGGACCCTTATAGAATGGACTACGTGGTCCAGACGGCGGCTGGTGAAGTTGCGGGTCTGCGACTTGGACCGTGGCTGTCGATTTTTACCGTCTCTGCAACATTGGAAAAACGGCCTCTATGTCCAAGCTCAGCGGAAAGATTGCCCTGATCACGGGTGGCACGACGGGCATCGGTGCCGCAACTGCGAAGCTCTTTCAGTCCGAAGGTGCCACGGTCATCGTCACGGGTCAGAATCCGGCCACGGTGGAGGCGGCGAGGGTTCAGTCTCCTGAGATTGAGGCGGTGGTGGCGGACCAGAGCAACACGATCACTACGAAGACTCTCATCGAACGCGTTCGCGCAAAGCATCGCCGGATCGATATTCTGTTCGTCAACGCGGGGGTCGCCCACTTCGCTCCCATCGAAAACGTGGATGAGGAGTTCTTCGACAGGCAGTTTGCTGTCAACGTTCGAGGGGCATACTTTGTCATCAAGCATGCCGTGCCCATCATGCCCGATGGAGGAGCGATCATCTTGACCGCTTCCACGGCCGCCTCGTCCGGAGCACCGGCGATGAGCGTCTACTCGGCATCTAAAGCTGCCCTGCGGTCCTTCGGTCGCACGCTCGCGGCGGAGCTTGCGCCAAGGAACATTCGCGTGAACACGTTGAGCCCAGGTCCCATCAAAACTCCCATTTTCGGAAAGACCGGCCTGAGTCAGGAGCAGATCGACGGGTTCATCGAGGGCATCAAGACTCGTGTTCCCCTCGGACGCATCGGAAATCCAGAAGAAGTCGCCGCGACCGCCCTCTATCTGGCCGCTGATGCCACCTTCATGACAGGTGGTGAGATAGTCGTTGGCGGTGGCCTTGTTTACGTCTGAAAACTCCAGCGGCAGACCAAAGCAGTGTCAGCCGCGAACTGAAAGAGGAGAATGACGATGAATCGCTATCTTGTCGCTGTCTTGGGATTGCTCGCAACCGTAGTTGGCGCATCGGCGTGGGCCGGTGTCGTGAACGGATCGGCTGCACGGGTTCCGCCTTATCAGGCACGCGGCGCGACGGAAATCTCGACCGTCGGGCCGTTGGCCGCATCGCTGCAGGGTAAGCCGCTGGTTGTCCGCATCCACGCTTCGTGGTGTCCCGCATGCACGGCCACTCAACCAACGATCGATGAACTCCAAGCGGCCTATACCGGCAGGATCAATTTCGTCCAGTTCGTCGTGACCAATGCAAAGACTGCGGCAACCTCACAGGCGCTGGCGCGGAAATTGGGCCTGGACAGCTTCTATGAAGCTACCAAAGCGGCAACCTCGACGGTCGCGGTGATCAATCCGCAGAACGGCAAGATCTACGCCACGCTCTACAATGACGGCAACCTGGAGGACTACAAAGCGGCGGTCAACGACGTGCTGGACGCACTGAAAACGGCTAGCAAGTAGCGTGCGGTCCCGGGCGGCGTCGCAGCTTTGGATAATAGCCGGGATCGCTCTGATTGCTGCGGCGGCAGCCGCAACCGCTTGGGGCCCGCTCGGACAGGTATTCGAGCGCGAAGTCGGTTTATGGCAGAACGCAATTGCCCAGCGGCTGCACGGCCCGGGGGCTCTCGATGGCTGGCGTTTGTACCCAATCGCCTTCATTGGCGGCCTCGTTGCGAGCATTTCTCCCTGCATCCTTGGAATGCTGCCGCTGAACCTGTCATACATCGGCGCCGCAAAGCTGACATCACGGGTCGCGGCGCTTCGCATTGCCTCGATGTTCGTGCTGGGCGTCATTGCTGTCAACGTGGCGCTTGGCTTGGTCTCGTCGCTCTTTTTCACGCTCTTCGTCCAATACCGCGCATCGGTGAACATCGGGGTCGGCGCGCTGACGATTCTCATGGGTCTGTGGATGGCAGGACTGGTGCGATTACCGACGCCGCAGATTGGCACGCGGATTGCGCCCGGCGGTGGTTCCTTCATCGTCGGGGTCGTGTTCGCGCTCATTGCGTCTCCATGCGCGAGCCCCATCCTGGTTTTCGTGCTCGGAGCGGTTTCTGTCGCCGGTTCGCCCATACGTGCGGTGAGTGCGATGACACTCTACACCGTGGGCTACACCCTGGTGCTTTTCCTTGCGTCTCTCTTTGCCGCAGTCGCAACGGCCTCGCGACGCATCCTCGCACATTCAGACCTCGTGTCCCGCATCGCGGCTGCCCTGCTCATCTTCATCGGGATCGGAACTCTCATCTACGGATTCTCCCAGCGTTGAACGCTTGGGGCTTGCCCTGCGGCCCGCGCATTTATTTGCTTCCGCGAGCCGGTCCACTGCCCCATATCAACGTTGATGCAGCTTTTACAGTTCCTTCTCAACGGCGCGGCCTGCGCCTGTCTTCGCCCTCGATGTGCTACATGTGAGTATGGATGGTGTAGATCCCTCGAACGGAGGTTCTGGCAGGCATGAAAGCCTGCCGTAGCGTACATGCGGTCGAATTAGGAGAACTTCAGGGTCCAGAGTCAACACCTCTAATGGCATGGAACTACGTCACTTCCGCTATTTTGTCGCTGTTGCCGAGGAATTGCACTTTGCGCGGGCTGCCGAGCGGCTGCACATCGAGCAGTCGCCTCTATCGCGAGCAATCAAAGAGCTCGAACACGACTTGGGCGTACAGCTGTTCGAGCGCACCACGCGCAGTACGCGGCTCACCTGGGCCGGCCAGGTCTTCCTCGAGGATATGCGTCGCGTATTCGCAGCGCTGAGTCAGGCCCGTGTCAACGTAAAGGCTGCCGCGGATGGCTACCACGGAAGGCTACGCGTCGCCGTGTCTGATGGCATCGTGCCTTCGCGCTTAGGAGCCCTGTTGGCACAATGCCGCGCCGAGGAACCCGAGGTAGAGGTCCGCATGTTCCAAACGCCACTCTCACAGCAGTTGAAAGGGTTGCGCTCTGATCTCTACGACGTGGGTTTTGCCCAGTCGGAGGACGTCGGCGAGGGCATCACCGTCGAGCCGGTATGGCGCGATCCATTGGTCGCGGCGGTGCCGGCACGTCATCCACTGGTCGCACATAAGCGCATTCCACTGGAGGACGTGCTTCGTTATCCACTGGTACTGTGCCATCCCGAAAGCTGCGAGGGGTGCGCGCGGCAGATCGAGCGCGTGCTGCGCACGGTGGATACGGAGCCGATCGTGGCCGATCACGTGAGCACACACGACATGCTGTTGGCGCTGGTCGCGGCGGGCTATGGCATAGGGCTCACCAATGCGACGCATATTGGGGATTTCCGTCATCCAGATGTGGTTGCGCGCCCTTTGGCCGGTCGCGCCGTGATGTTGACCACCTACTTGCTGCGGCCTGACAGTGAGCCGTCGGAGCCATTGCGGCATTTCATCGAGCGGGTCAAGTCCGATCCGCAATCATCGCAAAACGACGAGGCATGAGTATTCAGACGTCGCATGGTGCTCTGTTGCAAGAAGATACGTCATGAACGAATCCGTTCTTATGTTGGCAAGCTGCCTATTGGTGGCGTGTAGTAACGCCACGCCCTCCGACACGGTGGGTTCCCTGGTCGCCCACCCGGATCGGCTGCGTAAAGTGGAACAAGAGTGCCGCGACGACTTTGCGGGAATGGGTGCTGCAGAATGCAATGCTGCCGCCGAGGCGCGCCGCCGTGTGTTCGTCGGCAACGGCCCTCAATACACACCGCCTAAGGAATCTCCGAAGTTCTGATCGCGAACCGATTGGACGTACGGTTGGTATCCGCTACGCCGTCATCCGCACAGGCGCGCTATGGCGTGCCCGGCTTGGTCTACGTTGGAAGTTTTGCGTTTTCGATCATCGTCATCGCTATAACGGTCTTTGACCGCACCTGATCTGCCGTCGAATCTACTACGCGCGGTATCCAATTACCGCGCACCATGTAGGAAGATTCGAGGTCCGAGATGCAAGGCACCAGCGTGCTGTTCGGTCAGGTGCTGGCGGTATTTGGCATCGCGATCGGTGGAACCTGGGTGGCGACCCAGTGGACGGCAGCGCAACTGGGCTATCAGCTACGCCTCGGCGCGCCCTGGTTCGATTTCCTCGGAACGCCGGTCTATCACCCGTGGCGGCTATTCGAGTGGTGGTACTGGTTTGATGCTTACGCACCGCACCTGTTCCTGAAGGGCGGTGCCATCGCCGCCGCGAGTGGCGCGTCCGCTACCTGTGTCGCGATCGGCATGTCGGTATGGCGCGCGCGGCAGTCGAAGCTCGTCACAACCTATGGCTCGGCCCGCTGGGCGCAGCCCGCAGAAGTTCGCAAGGCGGGGTTGAGTGGACCTTCGGGCACCTTCCTCGGCTGCAAGGGGCGCGATTACCTCCGCCATGACGGCCCGGAGCATGTGATCGCTTTCGCACCGACCAGGAGTGGTAAGGGCGTCGGTCTCGTGGTGCCTACGCTTCTCAGCTGGCCGGGCTCGGCGATCATTCATGACATCAAGGGGGAGAACTGGCAGCTCACGGCGGGCTGGCGCTCGCGGTTTTCGCACTGCCTCCTGTTTAACCCCACCGATCCGCGCTCAGCCGCGTACAACCCGCTCCTGGAAGTCCGGCGCGGCGCGCACGAAGTCCGCGACGTGCAGAACATCGCAGACATGCTGGTCGACCCTGAAGGGGCCTTGGAGAGGCGTAACCACTGGGAGAAAACGTCTCATTCGCTGCTGGTGGGCACGATTCTTCACGTGCTCTATGCAGGGGTCGACAAATCTCTGTCCGGCGTCGCCAACTTTCTTTCCGATCCGGCGTGTCCCTTCGAGGTCACGTTACATCGAATGATGACGACGAAGCACCTGGGTGAAGCGCCGCATCCCGTTGTCGCCTCCGCTGCACGCGAAGTCCTCAACAAGAGCGATAACGAGCGCTCCGGAGTGCTCTCCACCGCGATGAGCTTCCTGGGCCTCTATCGCGATCCGACGGTTGCTCAAGTGACTTCTC
>JASHPX010000166.1 GCA_030037905.1 Gammaproteobacteria bacterium | reverse complement strand
ACGGTTCGCCATCGCCATCGCGCCGAGCGCCATGACCAGAATCACCGCGACGGGCGTCAGCCACGCGAGGATGTTGCTCTGTAGCGCCGTCGCCCCGGTTAGAAATGGTGAGGTCTGCGCATACGCAAGCACTGGCATGAGGGTCAGTGTCGCGAGGCTCGCGAGTCCCACGAATCCACCGGCGCGACGTCCTGGGTGCGTGCGGAACACGGCTGTGTCCTCCTCGGGCTGCAGTGGCAGTGCGCTCAGACCGCGCGTGGCAGCTCTTCGCGCCGCTCGTCGAACTCCTCGCGCTTGGCTCTACCCGGCGCCCCGAAGCGGAAACCCTCCACCACGAACGAGTAGTCGTATTGCTTCTCGCCCTGTTTGTCGGTCCAGTTGTTGGCCCGGATCTTCGCCTCGACGACCAGCTGATCGCCCTTGCGCGCGTTTTTCGCAATCGCCTCTCCGAGCGGCCCGAAGGCGACGAACCACAGGCTCGTCACGACCTCGCGGCTGCTGCCGCCGTCGTCCTTACCGGCGTAGTCGTTGCCGATGAGGCAGAAGCGCGTGTAGCTGTGTTCGCCCCTGGTATCGAGCTCCGGTGTCTTGGCAAGATTGCCGACCGCCCAGATCTTGAAGCTGTCCATGTCGTGCCTCCCGTGAAAACCATCAACCTACGCTCAGCAGTGTAGCGACGGCGACGGCGCGAGCCTGCCGCGTAAAGGCACGTGTTTGTATAGAAACTGCGTGCGGGCCGTCGCTCCGGGATCCAGTCGCCCGCCGCTGGCGAGACGGGTCGCAGCCTCGTGCGCCGGCTTCCCGGTCATCCACGAGTTTGGCCGGAGCCTGCCGACAGTCAGCTACCGATCAGACGCACGCTCGCGGCCAACAGGCGCGTGCGATCCGCGCATGGCCCGACCAGAATCTCGAGCTCTCCGGCCTCGAACACGGGCTCGAGGTCCGCGCCCAGAAAACGCAGCTGCTCGGCCGCCACGCGCAGCACGACCGTGCCGCGCTCGCCGGCGCGCAGCTCGATTCTCGCCCAGTCCTGCAGCTCCAGCGTCGGGCGCGCCACGCTCGCGAGCCGGTCGTGCGTGAACAGAAACACCGTCTCCTGGGCCGTGCGCGCTCCCTCGTTGACGACCGTCACGCGCGCCTCGATGTCGTCGCCCGGGCGCACGGCAGCCGGCGAGACCTGCAGCTCGGACAACGTGAAGCGCGCGTACCCGAGCCCATGACCGAAGGGAAACAGGGGCTGCACCGGCACATCGATGTAGCGACTGGAATAGTGATCGTTTGCATCCGCAGGCCGTCCTCCCCGGCGCTGCGCGTAGTAGATCGGCACCTGTCCGGCGTCGCGTGCCCAGGTCACCGCCGTGCGGCCGCTGGGCGAGGTGCGACCGATCAGCACGTCTGCGACGGCGTTGCCCGCCTCGCTGCCCAGGAACCAGGCCGCGAGCAGCGCGTCGGCCTGTTCCGCGAGCCACGGCACCACCAGCGGCCGACCGGCAAACAGCACGACGATCACGCGCTTGCCGAGCGCACGGGCGCGCCCGAGCACGGCCTCGGCAAACCGTCGCTGCTCGCCCGGCAGATCCAGCCGCGCGCGGCTGGCGGCCTCTCCGCTCATGAGCGCCGCCTCCCCGAGGCACAGTAGGATTGCATCGGCGCCGCCACACACCTCGAGCGCCGCAGCCAGCCCTGCGTCGTCGGTGCCTTCTATGGGCACGCCTCGCACGTGCAGCAGCTGCGCGCCTGGGAGTGCAGTGCGCAGCCCCGCCAGGACAGTCACGCAATCCTGCTCACCGGCCGCTGACCACCACGGCCCACGCATCTCGCCCGAAGCATCCGCGAGCGGGCCGAGCACTGCGAGGCGGCGCGTTGCGGGCGAGAGCGGCAATGTGTCCGCGCGGTTCGTGAGCATGACGATGGCGCGCGAGGCCACCTGCCGCGCCAACCGGCGGCGGTGCGCCAGTGCCGCCGGCTCCTCCGGCGAGCGGCAATGCCGATAGGGATCCTCGAAGAGGCCGAGACGCTCTTTGAGTCGCAGCACGCGGCGCACCGCGGCGTCGATCAGCTCCATGCCGACGGCTCCACGTTGCAGCGCTGCCGGCAACCCGTGCAGGTAGGCGCCGGCCATCATGTCGATGTCCACACCGGCCTGCAGCGCGAGCGCAGCCGCCTCGGAGAGATCAGCGGCCACGCCGTGCTGCACGAGCTCGCCGATCGAGTTGTAGTCACTGATGATGGTCCCCTCGAAGCCGAGCCGGCCGCGCAGTCGGCCGCGCAGCAGCGACGCATTTGCAGTCATCGGCACGCCGGCCAGATCGATGAACGCCGGCATGATGGCGACGACTCCCGCCTGCACCGCCGCCGCGAATGCGGGCAGGTGTACCTCGAGCAGCGTGCGCTCGGAGATGTCGACGGAGGCGTACTCGCGACCCGCCGTGACCGCCCCGTAACCACAGAGATGTTTGGCGACCGCGCCGATGGTATCTGCGCCGGACAGATCCGTCCCCTGGTCCGTCCCCTGCTCCGTGCCCTGGTCCGTCCCCTGGAATCCACGGACCTTGGCGCGCGCGAAGCGCATCGCAACCAGCGGGTCTTCGCCTGGGCCTTCGACGCCTCGGCCCCAGCGTGGATCGCGCGATACATCGAGCATCGGCGCGAAGGTCATCGCCACCCCATCGCGGGCGGCTTCGCGCGCCGCCTCGCGAGCCGTGAGCTCCCAGGCGTGCGGATCGAACAGACAGGCCTCCGCAAGCGGCATGGGGAACAGCGTCCGATGTCCGTGCAGAATGTCCAGTCCGACGAGCAGCGGTATGCGCAGACGGGATTGCTCTGCGGCGAGTCGCTGGCGCTGGCGCACGTGTTCGGCGCCATATAGATTCAACATGCTGCCGACGGCGCCGCGGCGAATCTCCTCGGACAGATCGGCAGCGGCGCTGACCGGACCGGTCACCGCAGCGCCCTCGGCTGTCATGGTGAGCTGACCGAGCTTCTCCGTGAGCGTCATCTGCCCGAGAAGCAAATCGATTCGGCTCATGTGCACGGCTCCTTCGGCGACGGCTCGACCGACCCGGCGAGCATGATAGGCTGCGCGAGGGATTTCACCACCGTTGACAGGCGCGCGCGCCTGCGAGGACAGCAATCGTGTCGAGCAGCCG
>JASHPX010000165.1 GCA_030037905.1 Gammaproteobacteria bacterium | reverse complement strand
GACTACTTCAGCTGGTTCGTCGTGACTCTGGTGATCGTGACGGGGCTTGCTGCCACCGCGCATCTCGGCGGCCCCTATCAGACTCTGCTCGGCCTGCACATCCTGAGCTTCGATCTGCTGCTCATTTGGTATCCGTTCGGCAAGCTCATGCATGCCTTCTACATCTTCCCGACGCGTGGCATCGACGGTTACCTGCTGACCCGCAAAGGAGCGCCATCGTGAGCGAGTCCACTGCGGCACTCGATCCCCAGGCGGCGCTCCCGGCGAGTCTCGCGCCTGCCGAGCAGGCTATTACCCCCGAGCAACGCGTCGCGGGCGCGATGCGCGGCTTCGCCCGCGAGATCGGCGCGCTCAGCGCGTTGCGCCTGGAGTCATGCATCCACTGCGGCATCTGCGCCGATGCCTGCCATTTCTACGTTGCGACCGAAGACCCCCAATATACCCCGATTCTGAAGGTGGAGCCCTTCAAGCAAGCCTACAAGCGCGAAGCCAGCGCCTTCGCGCCGATCTTCCGTTGGCTCGGCCTCAAAAAGCCCGTCACGGCCGATGAGCTCGCTCACTGGCAGCACCTGCTCTATGACAGTTGCAACCTCTGCGGACGTTGTACGCTGATCTGCCCAATGGGCATCGACGTGGCCTCGCTCATCGAGCAGGCGCGTCGCGCAATGTTTGAGGCGGGACTGGCGCCCAAGGAGCTCTATGAGAAGGCCGAGCAGCAACGGCGCACCGGCGCACCTGAGCAGAGCGTCGAGCCCTATCGCGAGCAACTGCTCTCAATCGGTCGGGAATATCAGGTCGACATTCCCCTCGATGCATCGCAAGCCGAGGTCATGCTGACCGTACCGCGCACC
Source organism: Gammaproteobacteria bacterium (assembly GCA_030037905.1). Taxonomy (GTDB): domain Bacteria; phylum Pseudomonadota; class Gammaproteobacteria; order Steroidobacterales; family Steroidobacteraceae; genus FEN-1191. The sequence goes on along the minus strand of JASHPX010000165.1, from coordinate 4,704 downwards.
GATATTGAACACTATCCGAAGGCCGTCGCGGCGCTGGCGCGCGTCATGCAGCACCTAAAGGTGCCCTGCACTTTTCGAAGCGATGGACTGATTGCCGAGAACTACGCGTACTACGCGGGCGCTCGCGACTGGCAACTGCAGATCAGCCGTCGCCTGATCGATCAGGCGCTCGCCTGCAAGGTCCACACCCTCATCGTGCCAGAATGCGGCCACGCCTACGCGGCGCTGCGCTGGGAGGCTGCCGATCTCTACGGTCGGCCGCTACCCTTCCGGGTACGCCACATCAGCGAATATCTGGCCGAAGCCCTGGAGGCTGGGCGGCTAAGATTGCGCCGCGCAGATACCGGCGCGACTACTTTCCATGATCCCTGCATGCTGGTGCGCAAGGGTGGCGTGCTCGACGCCCCACGGAAGCTCATGCAAGCGATGGGCATCGCCCCGCGCGAGATGACCCATCATGTCGGCTTCAACTACTGCTGCGGCGGAGGCGGCGGAGTGCTAGAGATACAGCGGGCCTCCACACTCCGCTACCGCGCAATGGAAAACAAGTTGCGCGAGATCGATGCTACACAGGCACACACTTTCCTGACAGCCTGCTCGGACTGCCGCCGCACCTTCGATGACGGCAAGCAGCATTTCAACTGGGACAAAACACCGCAGAGTCTGCTCGAGCTCGTGGCCGAGCATCTGGATGCGCCAGCGCTGTCCGATGTGACTCGGGGGGCGGCATCATGAATGCGCAGACGCTCGTCGTCGATCCTGTCACGCGCATCGAGGGGCATCTGCGCATCGAGGCCGAGTTCGACGGCACCACCATCACGCGCGCGTCGAGCTCCGGGACGATGGTCCGCGGCATCGAGATCATCCTACGCGGCCGCGATCCGCGTGACGCCTGGGCATTCGCTCAGCGCATCTGTGGGGTCTGCACGTTGGTCCATGGCATCGCCTCGGTGCGAGCGGTTGAGGATGCACTGCATTACGCCATCCCGCCCAATGCCAATCTGATCCGAAACCTCATGATCGGCGCACAGTTCGTGCACGACCATGTCATGCACTTCTATCACCTGCACGCGCTCGACTGGGTCGACGTGGTCTCGGCGCTGTCGGCTGACCCCAAAGACGCTTCCAGTCTTGCGCAATCGATCTCCTCTTATCCCAACTCCTCTCCCGGCTATTTCGCCGCCGTACAGAGCAAGGTCAAGAAGCTGGTGGATTCCGGTCAGCTCGGCATCTTCGCCAATGCCTACTGGGGTCATCCGGCCTACAAACTGCCCCCGGCCGCCAATCTCATGGCTGTCGCCCACTATCTGGATGCGCTTGCCTGGCAGCGCCAGGTCGCCGAGCTGCACGCGATCTTCGGCGGCAAGAACCCGCATCCGAACTTCCTGGTCGGGGGCAGCCCAGCAGCCATCAGTTTCACCGCCGGCGGAGCGGGCAACACCGCATTGAATCCCGTCGGGCTGCAGCGTGTCGCCGACATCATTGGCCAGATGCAAATGTTCGTTGACCAGGTTTACCTACCTGACACGCTCGCAATCGCCTCGTTCTACAAGGACTGGTTCACACCCGGTCATGGCGAGGGCGTGGGCAATTTCCTGTGCTATGGCGACTTTCCTGCCCAGGGGGTTCCCGACCCCGCTCGAATGCTGATCCCACGGGGCGCAATCCTCGATCGGGACGTTACGCATATCCACGAGGTCGATCTCAACGAGGACTCGCAGATCCAGGAGTTCATCGCGCACTCGTGGTACGAGTACAGCACCGGCAAGGACTCCGGACTACACCCCTACCAGGGCCAGACCCAGCTGGCGTATAACGGACCCAAGCCTCCCTACGAGCACTTGGACGCCCAGGCGAGCTACTCCTGGCTCAAGTCACCGCGCTGGAATGGCCACGTCATGGAAGTCGGCCCCCTGGCCCGTGTGCTGATGCTTTACGCGAGCGGCCACGAGCCCACACGCGAGCTTGCGACCAAGGCGCTCTCGCAGCTCAACCTGCCCCTGCAAGCGATGTTCTCGACCATGGGTCGCACCGCGGCGCGCACGCTGGAGTGCAAGCTGATTGCCGATGAACTGTCCGTCTGGTACCGCGACCTCATGGCGAACATCCGCGCGGGCGACCTGCGCACCTTCAACCAGGACCTCTGGCATCCGGGCAGCTGGCCGCGCCACGCGCAGGGCGTGGGCTTCACGGAGGCGCCGCGCGGGGCGCTGGCCCACTGGATCGTCATCGATGACGGGGTGATCAGTAACTACCAGGCGGTGGTGCCGAGCACCTGGAATGCTGGACCACGCGACGCGCATGGTCAGGACGGTCCCTACGAGGCCTCGCTCAGGGGCCAAGGGCTTGCCGACCCCACCAAGCCGCTCGAGATCCTGCGCACCATTCACAGCTTTGATCCGTGCCTGGCCTGCGCAGTGCATCTGCTCGACCCCGATGGCGGCGAGCTGCTTCGCGTCAAGGTCATGAGCTGAGGCGGCTCTCGCCTGTCAGGGCCGTCCAGCCCGCCGCGGGCAACGTCAATTGCAGTTGACGCAGAGAAACGTCGACGGATAGAAAAGCGTCCGCCTGATCGCAGAGAACCTGGAGAGCGCTGCCAATGACCGAGCCCGTGCACACCCCGAGCTCCCTGGATCCCGTCAGTAACGTCCTGAAGTGGATATTGTTCGGCGTAGCAATTGCTACCTTCGCGGTACTTGGCCTCGCTACGGTCTCGACCTATGAGCTAGCTCCGCCGCAACCGGATCGGTTCGTGGCGGCGGACGGAAAGCTGCTTTTCACCGCTGAGGATCTCTTAGCTGGCAAAGGGGGCTTCCAAAAGGCCGACCTCATGGACTACGGCAGCCTGTACGGCATGGGCTCGTATTACGGCGAGGACTACACCGCCTACGGTCTCGTGCAGCTCGCCACTCTCACTCGCGAACGCATCGCCCGCTCTCATTATCGAGCCGCCTTTGATGCCCTTCCCGCCGACGGCCAGGTCGCAGTAACCAGCGCCATGCAAGCGCAGCTACAGCGCATCGATCTGACGAAGAAGAGCGTGACCGTCCCCGACGAGCTTGCCGGCGCAATCACCGACTATACGCAGCGGCTGGCACAGAACCTGCGTACGCTCGATCGTCCCGCCGGCTGGACCCCAGCCTACAGCCTGAGCGCCGCGGAGGCACGGCAGACAGCCGACTTTCTCACCTACTCGGCGCTCACCACGGTGGCACGGCGACCGAATACCAGCTGGTCGTGGACCGAGAATTGGCCCTATGAGCCGATCGTTGGCAATACGCCGACGACCAATACCTTCCGGTGGACCTGGATCAGCTTCTGCTTCACGTTCCTGATGTTCGGAGCAGTGCTCTTCATCTACGAGTACTGGTTGAACGACCCGGACGTCGGGCCGATGGATCCGGTGCTGGCGAAGTTCACGCCGCTGACAGTGAGCCAACGGCGCATCGGCAAGTACTTTCTGGTTGTGGCTGCCGTGCTGCTCTTGCAGATTGCCGCCGGCTCGATCATGGCACATGCGTACTACGACCGAACTAACTTCTATGGCATCGATATCAACTCCTACTTTCCTTTCAACTTTCTGCGCGATGTACACATTCAATCCCCGATCATCTGGATCGGCCTGTCCTGGATCGGTGCCGGGCTGTTTCTGGCTCCGGCCATTGCTGGCGGTCGGGAGGCACCGGGACAGGGGCCGCTGGTGGATCTGCTCTTCTGGGTGACGCTCCTCATCGTGGTGGGCGCACTGGCAGGTGACTACCTGGGCATCATGGGCCACATTCAGGGGACTTGGTTCTGGTTCGGCAACCAGGGGCTCTCCTATATCCAGCTCGGGCGATTCTGGCAGATCGGCTTTTTCGTCGGCCTGGTGCTCTGGAGTGTGCTGGTGTTCCGGGCACTGTGGCCGACGCGCGAGACGTTGCGGCAAGCTACCCGCCAATTCTGGTCCGGGGCGATCCGTCTGGAGAATCTCATCTGGGCCGCCACCATCAACATCGCGCTTCTGTATGCCTTCGGGATGATCCCGCTGACGGGCATCGAAAAGTCCTTCACGCTCACCGACTTCTGGCGCTGGTGGGTGGTGCACCTGTGGGTCGAGCAGTCCTTCGAGTTCTTCGCAGCCGCGATGAGCGCCTACCTGCTGATGGCGGTGGGTCTGGTATCGCGCCGCCTCGCCGAGCGCGCGGTGTACTTCGAACTGATCCTCATCTTCCTCGGTGGGGTCCTCGGCACGGGACACCATTTGTATTGGGCCGGCGAGCCGAGCATGTGGGTGCCGATGGGAAGCATGTTCTCCTTCATCGAGGTGCTGCCGCTCGTTCTACTCATCATCGAGGCGATCAATCACCATCGGCTCATCCGTCGCCATGGGGACTTCAAGTACCGCCTCGCCTACACCTACATCATCGGTGCAGCCTTTTGGAACTTCGTCGGCGCCGGGGTGTTCGGCGGCGGAACCTTGAATGCCCCGTTGGTCAACTACTACGAGCACGGGACGTTCCTAACGCTCAACCACGCACACACGGCGCTGTTCGGTGCCTTCGGCTTGCTGGCAATCGGACTGGTCTATTTCTGCTTGCGCTACGCCGCCGCCGAGCGAGCGCCCTTCCGCGAGCAGCTCGGACTGTGGGCCTTCTGGTTATACAACGCCGGGCTCGTGCTGTGGATCCTGCTCAACTTCTTCCCCGTCGGCTGGCCGCAGCT
>JASHPX010000013.1 GCA_030037905.1 Gammaproteobacteria bacterium | reverse complement strand
TTCGTCTGCCCATGTAATGGCGAAAAATAGTCGACATCGACGCCATTCGGAATGCAGACCGGCTCGATGTCCGGTATCAGCTCCCTGAGTCGCTCCGAATCGAGCTCGGAGCACGTAATGTGGCCGGCAAACTGATCCGCCATGCGCTGTTCGTAGCGAGCCAATCGCTTGCCTTCCTGCCAAAAATAGAGCCTTCGAAGCAGCTGGCGGTCCTTCTCGGCACGGCGCAACAGCATGTGCGATTCGATGTTGTGATAGCCGAGCGTTGCTGGCACGTTCGGTAGCAATCTCCGGTAGGACGCCAGACTGATGACGTCGAAATGGGCGAGGTCGTAGCTATGCTCATTGGCGAGGCGCAACAGCACCTGCGTGCCCGTGTCGCTGCAGAGCCAGCGCGCCATATAGCAATCCCTCAGCAGCAGCCCTTCGAGTGCCGTGCGCACTTTGCCGAACGGCCGGTCGATGGCCGCTATCGGCAGAAAAGTCACCGAGCGGCAAAATCCCTCGAGCGTCCGCCGACAGTCGTTAAGTCCCTCGTCGAGAGTTGGATAGTAGGTCTCGAGCAAAGGCCGCTGAACAAAGGCGATCAGGTCCACAAAATGTCGCTCGGCGACGCTCTTCAATAGATAATAGGCTCTGAGCAACACGCCAGCTTTCGGTGGGTAGGGGACCACATGGGATAGCCATAGTATCTGCATATCAAAATGCGGCGCTACCGTTCGGAAGGCCAATGAGCGGGCAGCCCAAGCAGCTCAAGATACGCGCTGACTACAGGCTGCAAACCGTACTGCGCTTGAACCTTGCACAATGCACGTTCGGAGAGCTGCCGGCGCATGAGGTCGTCACCGGCAAGGCGCGTTAGCGCTTCTGCGACGGCGTGGGGATCTTCGGGCGGGACTAGGATTCCTGCATCGTCGGCTAGCACGGCCGGAATGCCACCGACGGCCGTGGCTACACAGGGCAAGCCCGCGGCCATCGCTTCGATCAGCGCCATCGGCAGACCCTCCGTTCGCGACGTCATCACGAACGCGTCGGCCATATTGAGCAACTCCTGAACGTCAGAGCGCTCTCCTAGAAAGGTGACAGTCGCGGCGAGCCTTAGGGATCGGCATAGCGACTCCAAAGCCGCTCGCTCGGACCCGTTGCCGGCCAAAAGCACCCGCATCGCTCGGCCGCCAGATTCGGTTAGTCGAGCCGCGGCGTTCACCAGCGTATGCAGACCCTTGACCGATTCGAGCCGGCCGACATACAGGCAAACGAAGGTCGAATCATCAACTCCCAACGCGGTACGCGTGCGCCGGCGCGTCTCTGCGTCAGGCGTGAACGTAGGCACGCCGTTCGAAACGACATGCAATCGACTTGCGGGCACACCCATGCAGTCGCGAAAATATTTAGTGATTCCCGAATGAACCCCGGTGATCGAGGTCGCGTAGCGACAGCAGCGCGCAGCTCTTCGCCGGTATTTGGGTTGCTCGTCCAGCTGGAAAGTATCGTGTTCGGTCATCACAACGCGCCCAATAGCCGCGTAACGGGCAGCAAATCCGCAAAGCGTCAGCCCCAGCGCATGTTGGACGTGCAAGGCGCGAACCTGTCTGCTCCGGAAGAACCGGTACAACTCTATCGGATAGGTGACCCGCCGAACGAGCGGCTTGCGAGCCAAATAATCCAAATCGACGCATTCGACGCCGTGCGATTCCAAATAATCTCGAAACGGTCCGGTACTGCCATGGAAGGCGAAGCACACCACACGGTAGCCCCGAGCCGCATATTCGACGCATAGCTGGGCACCTATACGTTCGGAACCCCCCGTTCGGAACGAGTAGAGGCCCTGTGCGATCAAAGGGCGATCCGCAACGAGGTTCACGCTTTTCGACAAAACCCAGGTCCTATCGTGGCCAGTGGCTTCCTGTTACGATCATAGCAAGTAGAGCACTCCGGCGCGCCGTGAACGAAAGCATAAACGTCAAGCATCTTCGACCGGCATCTTCTGCCATTCCCGCGAGCAAGGACCGCGCGAACTCTAAGGAACGGAATCCCTTGCGAGCCTTGTCGTGGGCGGGCTATCTATTGGCCCTGTGCGATCACGGGGCGATCCGCAACGGGGTTCACGCTTTTCGACAAAACCCAGGTCCTATCGTGGCCAGTGGCTTCCTGTTACGATCATAGCAAGTAGAGCACTCCGGCGCGCCGTGAACGAAAGCATGAACGTCAAGCATCTTCGACCGGCATCTCCTGCCATTCCCGCGAGCAAGGACCGCGCGAATTCCAGGGAACGGAATCCTTTGCGAGCCTTGTCATGGGCGGTCTATCTATTTATCGCCTTTTCCGTCGGCCGAGTCCTCAATATCGTGCCGGCATTGTCGTCGTTGCCGTTGGTCAAGATTCTTCTCGTCTACATCGCCTTTGCACTCATCGCGCATTGGAAGGCACTGCCGGAGCTGATAACGCCCGCCAATCCAGCCGTCAAGTGGTGGATCGCATTTGTCTTGTGGATCGGTCTGAGTATCACGTACTCAATCTGGCTCAGTTCCAGCGGCCGTTTCGTAGTCTTAGAGCTTCCGGTTCTGTGCGCACTCGTCTTGGTCATCTGCAAGTTGTCGGGCGATTGGGAGTCGCTACGAAACCTTTTCTTCGCACTGTTTTGCGCGGCCCTGGTCTTGGTCGTCGCGAGCTTGCGGACTTACAGCGGCGGTCGGCTGGACGTGCAAACGCTGGGCGACACTAACGAACTCGCATATATGTTCGATGGCGTTATCCCGATTGCACTGGCGTTCGGCATCACTGCAGCGTCTAAGAGGCGCCGGCTTGTCTTTTTCGGCGCTGTGGCGACGATGGCACTAGCGGTAGTGCTGACGGGATCACGGGGTGGCGAGTTCGGTCTGTTCGCCGTGATGGCATTCGTCCTGCTCGCGCCGGCAACGCTGAGGCAGCGGCAGGGCGAAGCCGACCGATTGACGAGAGCGCCCAAGCGCAGGATGGGCCTAGTGGGGCGGCTTGTCATATGGACGGCGGTCTTCACGCTAATTGGGATGGTCGTCTGGCCGCACTTGCCGCAAGAGCCTCGCGAGCGGCTCGCCAGCATATTGAGCCTGGGATCCGACTACAATATGAACACGAGGGTCGGTCGCCTGCAGATCTGGAAGCGCGGTCTGCACGCGCTCGCCGATCGCCCGATTGGCTATGGTATCGCAACCTACCCAATGGTGGACTGGAAGAACGGCGGCCTCTTCTATACGGCGCACAATATTCTAGTCCTCGTCCTCGTCGAGTTGGGTCCCATAGGCCTCCTGATATATTTGGGCATGCTTCTGCATCTCTGGCGCGGGTTGGCGAAGATTCGCCGAAAGCTGGACCAGTTGGCGGCGCCATCTGAGCAACACAGACAGCAGGCGGTCTTTTGTCGGATGTCGCAAGCGAGCTTGGTAGGCAACTTCGTCGCCGGCCAATTCCTCTCGGCGACTTACTACTATGGGCATTGGGCGACAATCGGGCTCGCGATGGCTCTCATCGCCTTAGTCAACAGAGAGAGAGCCGAGCCATCGCTTGAACCAAACAGAGTTCTCAAACTATAGCGCTTCGGTGCGCTCGAGCATGCGCGTACTTTCGATCGTCGAGGGGACGTGGGTCACCGGCCCGATCAAACCCCTGATGATGTTCGCCGGGCTGGCCCGCCGGGGCGGCAATGGCCGCCCGGCGGTGGACCTGTCGCTGGTGACCACTGCCCGCACCAAAGGTACGCAGATCCCGAGCAATTTATTACTCACTGCTGCCGCCGAGGCCGCGATTCACGTAGATGTTCTTCGCGAGCGGCGAGCCTGGGACCTCCGGGTATTGACGCAGTTGTGCCGCGTAATCGAATTGCACCAGCCGGATGTCGTCGAAACGCATCAAGTGAAATGTCATTTCATACTGGCTCAGGCACTGCTGTGGCGGCGGCTCCGAAAGAATTTCTCCTGGATTGCCTATCATCACGGTTATACCAAGGCGAGCGTTAAGCTGAGGCTTTACGAATCGCTGGATCGATGGTCTCTTCGAAGGCCGGACCGTGTCGTGACGGTATGTAAGCCGTTTGCCGCTGAGCTCGTCCGCAACGGGACACCGAGCAATCGCGTAGCGGTGATCCCTAATGCCATCGAATCGCGCCCAAAGCCAAGCGATGCGGAGATCGCGGCGCTCCGGCAGCAATGGCGGCTTGATGCAGAGGGAGGGGTGATTCTCTCCGTGGGCCGGCTGTCGCGCGAGAAGGGACATATCGATCTCGTCACCGCGTTTAAGCAATGGCTTGCGGTGTCTCCGCCGCAACAGCGGTTTACCCTACTGCTGGTAGGAGACGGACCGGATCGGGAACGGCTGGAAAGGATGGCCGCTGATCTCGGCGATCGTGTGCGCTTTCTCGGCCATCAAACGGACGTTTGGCCGCTCTACTTTATCGCGGACATCTTCGTGCTCCCCTCGCATTCCGAAGGGTCGCCGCTCGTGTTGCTCGAGGCGATGGCAGCCCAGCGGGCAATCGTGGCGACCGCTGTCGGCGGCACACCGGAAACGGTCGAAAATGACGTAAGCGCCATGCTGGTGCCGCCGCGCGATATCGAGCAATTGAAGGTGGCACTGACGCAGTTGAGCGGTGACCGGGATCGACGTGCCCGTTTGGGGCGTTCGGCCTTCGGAGCCGTTGAGAGATTTTCCCCGGAAGCGTATCGGGATCGCATACTCACTCTCTATAGAGAGGTAACGATCGAGCCATGAGCTCCCTTCGATCCTACGTGTTTCGCCGCGAGACGACACTTGGACGCAAGTTGTTTGCGATACTGCGGCGCGCATCGCGCTGGGACTGCCCGGTGATCCCGGGAGTGCATCATCTGCTGCGTGCGGAAAGGATGCTTCGCAGGGCCGTATTCCGGCCGGTGTTGGGTAAGATCTACTACGCGCCATTGCTCCGAATGAGCTGCACGACCGTGGGCTCCGGCCTGCTGCTCTATGAGAATATGCCGAAATTCCTGGGCAACCTCGAGGTCGTGCTCGGCAATCGGGTGACGTTGTCTGGTGACCAAGTGTGGATGTCCGGAGGGAGAGGCAAAACGAACCGCCTTGTCGTCGGAGACGATACCTACCTAGGACATGCGCTTCAGGTGGTCTCCGGCAGCACAGTCACGATCGGCAGCCACGTATTGATCGGGAATCGTGTCGTCCTCAACGGCTTTAGCGGTCACCCGGTCGACCCGATGCGGCGAGCCGCTGGGGAACCACCAGAGGCGGGAGGTGCGGCACCGATTACGATTGAAGATTATGTATGGATCGCCAATGACGCGACGGTGCTGCCAGGCGTCACTATCGGTCGCGGCGCGGTCGTGGCGAGCGGCGCAGTTGTCACCAAAGATGTGCCAGAACTTGTAGTCGTCGCGGGAGTTCCAGCGCGCGTCGTGCGTAGGATTCCAAAGCCCGCTGAATGGGCTTAGCGACGGCACCGGCCTCGCGTAGCAAAAATGCTCAGGAGAGAAGCACGCCGCCGCGGTACGGGTTGAGAAGTACGAATGGCAGCAAATCCCGTTTCTTAAGGTCAAGCGTCCCGAGTAGGCGAGTAGGTGACCCTTTAGGCAGTATTTCTGTCTTTGCAAGGACTTGTCGGGCCGTCTCAATCATGGCAAAGGGTCGCAAGTTCGCTGTGACAGAAAACTGCACCACGCCGAAGGCCGCGAGAAACCACTTGAACAGCTACCGAACACGAGAGTTGTGAGGTTCCCCGGCCGCGCGCCGGAAGATCGCTCTCGATGCACGTCCCGACCACGGGATGATGTACACGGCGCGCTCGAAGGGGGGTACCCAAAGTACGCTTGGATCACCCTGAGCGCGTACGGCGCAACGCATCTCGAGACGCCCCGTAGCGCGAGCTTCGCCCGTACGCGACCTGGGCCCACGAGGAGCAAGAGTGAGTGGCGGCCCTCGATCGGGTCCCAGTGTTGGACGTGGGAAGCCGTGAAGATCTCGCGTCAGAGCTCGCCTAGCTCCGTTCGAAGGACCGTCGCGCGTTTTCAGGCGACAATTGGTCTCCCGGGGAACTCATTGCTGTCATTGGCACATCCATAATATTAGCGAATGCGTACGCACTTCCCTACGGTATGGGCCAGACCGGATCTCAGCCCGAATCAGCGGGGGTGATTATGTCATGGTCCATTATGCACGTGATGGCCTTAGGGACATTGGAATCGACCGCGCAACTGTACCGGGGTCGTGGAGGCGGACGTCGGGGCTTCTAGCCAAAATCGTCAATGATCGAAAGCGGCACGCGCGCGCGAGCCGCGAGCTCGCGCTGGTAGCCGCGAATGGCGCGGCGACGACGCTGAGACTGGCGGTGATCTGGGTACAGCTGATGAAGATCACATCAACACCCTGGCGCATGGCGCAGTGGTCCAGAGCCTGGACGAAATGGCTTTTGCCGACCCGGACCTGACCGACGATGAGCATCGGGGCGTGCTCGGAGAGGTACCGACATTCCTTCGCCAGAATAGCGCTACGCACTTGCCGAGCCAACAGGAATATGTGAACCTCCGTGCCTTCAGGCCCAACGCACAGCAAATTGCAGCTACTTTGCGTCGCGCTGAAACCAAACGAGGCAGTCGAGTGGACTAATATGAGGACCAGAGTTCGAGTCATAAGTCTCGCGACCGCGCTCGAGCGAAGGGAGGCATTCGCGAAGCAGGCAGCGAACTGCGGCGTTTCGTGGTCATTTTTCGACGCTCATACCGAATTAATGCCCGACCTAATTTACGAAGACAAACTCCCGGTCGGTC
>JASHPX010000164.1 GCA_030037905.1 Gammaproteobacteria bacterium | reverse complement strand
ATCGGCATGGTCTGCCGGCGTTCCACGACGCCGATGACGCTCTGCAGGGCTTCGAGCAGGTGCTCGCGCGTCGCGGAGACTTTCATGTGCCTGGGTTCCTTATCCTGAGGTTTTCTTTTCGGAAAAAAGATCGATGATGAATACTAAGCCTGTGCATAGTGTGGATGACAGCCGCATCGCCCCTGCAAACACATATTTTTACGCCTCCGTCGCAGCTGCCATCCTGCGCATCCGGCGCTGATAACTCTCAGGGAGAGCTGTGAGTCAGATGTGGGTAACGTTACCCACATTTTCCTCCACAGCCCATGCACCTCTAGCCGGTCAGGGTTCTCAACAGGTTCGAATAATCTTCCTGCATGCGCTGCTCGATGTCGCGCAGCTCCTTGATGCGCCTGCAGGCGTGCATCACCGTGGTGTGATCGCGGCCGCCGAACGCATCGCCGATCTCCGGCAGCGAATGCGTCGTGAGCTCCTTGGCGAGCGCCATCGCAACCTGTCGTGGGCGCGCCACCGAGCGGCTGCGCCTCTTGGAGAGCAGATCCGCAACACGCACCTTGAAGTAGTCGGCCACGGTCTTCTGGATGTTCTCTACCGTGATCAGCCGCGCCTGCAGCGACAGCAGATCCTTCAGGGCTTCCTTGGTGAATTCGATGGTGATCGCATGCCCCATGAAATTGGCATTGGCGATGACGCGTCGGAGCGCTCCCTCGAGCTCGCGCACGTTGGACCGGATGCGCTTGGCGATGAAGAACGCCACCTCCTCGGGCAGCTCCACGCCCGCGGCCTGCGCCTTGGAGATGAGGATGGCGACCGAAGTCTCCAGCTCCGGTGGCTCGATCGCCACCGTGAGTCCCCAGCCGAAGCGCGACTTGAGCCGCTCCTCCAGCCCATCGACCTCTCGCGGGTAGCGATCACAGGTGAGGATCACCTGGTGCTGGCCTTCGAGCAGCGCGTTGAAGGTGTGAAAGAACTCCTCCTGCGAGTGCTCCTTGCCGGCAAAGAACTGGATGTCGTCGATCAGCAGCGCGTGCAGCGATCGATAGGCGCGCTTGAACTCGTTGATCTGGTTGTGCTGCAGCGCCTGCACCATGTCGCTGACGAAGCGCTCGGAGTGTACGTAAGCGACGCTCGCCTCGCGGTCGCGCTCGAGTATCGCGTGTCCGACCGCGTGCATGAGATGCGTTTTGCCGAGGCCAACGCCGCCGTAGATGAACAGCGGGTTGTAGGCACGGCCGGGATTGGCGGCCACCTGCAACGCGGCCGCCTTGGCGAGATTGTTGCTCTTGCCTTCCACGAAACGGTCGAACGTGAACTCGACGTTGAGCGGCACACCGACGGCCTTGGGGCGCGGCACATGCCCCGCAGCGCCTGCCGAGCCGGCAGCCGTGCGGCCGCTGAAGTCCGCGCTCGTACCGGCTTGGCCGTTCGTAGCGGCGGCGGCAAATCCAGCGCCGCCGGGGAAGGTCCCGGCAGCGGAACCGGCGTTGGCGCCGTTTCCGGCCACAGCCGCCGGCGCCGGCCGTGCGCCGACTTCTACGCTGATGCTCGTTGGCTCGGGCAATCCGAGATCACGGATCAGCGGTGAGAGTCGTGTGAGCAGGTTGGTGCGTACCCAGTCCACTGCGAATCGATTCGGTGCCAGCAGGCGCAGCACGCCCGCCGCCTCGACCGACTGCAGCGGCCTGACCCAGGTGTTGAACTGCTGCTCTGGTAGCTCGGTCTCGAGCACGCGCAGGCAGCGTGACCAAAGCGACGCTTCCAACCAGGCACTCCGGAGAGGGGGCGAGAGTCTATACCCAAGCGTCACGGGGCCGGAAGCGCTGCCGGGCAGCCGCCGGGCAGATTCATATTGACACGTTGCGGGCCGCTGCGTACCCTGCCGGCCTTTTTTCCGTGAGCTTTCAAGGCCCGAAGTCATGAAACGCACGTACCAGCCGAGCAAGCTGCGCCGTAAGCGCACTCATGGATTTCGGGCGCGCATGGCGAGCAGAGGCGGGCAGCACGTGCTCAGTCGCCGGCGCGCCAAGGGCCGCAAGCGACTCATCCCCTGACGGCACGCGCATCGACGCCGCCTGGCGATGAGCGCGAGCGGATCAGCGCAGGCCTTTCCGCCGCAGCGGAGGCTGCGGCGCGCGGCGGATTTCCGGCGCCTGTACGCGCAGGGAAGGCGTCTCGCGGCCGATGGTTTCACGGCGGTGGTGTTGCCCAATGGCCTCGCACCGCGCCTCGGCCTGTCGGTCGCGGCACGAATACTGCGGCGTGCGGTCGAACGCAATCGGATGCGGCGCTTGATTCGCGAGAGCTTTCGCCACCACCAGCACGACTTGCCGCCGCTCGATATCGTGGTGGGCCTGCGCGGCTCACCCGGCAACGCCGGCAACGCGCAACTGCGCCGCTCCCTCGAGAGACTTTGGCAGAAAATATCCTCCGCATGCGCATCGTCCTCCGCATCCTGATCCGTGCCTATCAGCTGCTGCTGAGCCCCATGCTCGGTCCACGCTGCCGCTTTCATCCGTCCTGCTCGCAGTACGCGCTCGAGGCGCTCGAGCTGCACGGCGCGCTGCGCGGGACTCTGCTTGCGCTGCGCCGCCTCAGTCGCTGCCATCCCTTCCACGCCGGCGGCTACGACCCGGTGCCGCCGCCGCGTGTCGCCTCACACGTCGCCTCACACGTCCCGCCACGCGTCACCTCACACGTCCCGCCACGCGTCACCTCACACCTCGCGCCACGCGTCCCGCCGCGTGTCCGCCCACAGGTTCCGCATGTCTCTCAACACTAATCTGTTCAGCACCAATCTGCGCTTCGTCCTCTGGGCGCTGTTCGTCATGGCGCTGCTCGTGAACTACCAGATGTGGACGCGCGAGTTTCCCGCGCCCGTGCGCCCGGCTCCCGCACCCAGCGTCGGCAGCAGCGCCGGCACGAGCGCAACTGCGCCGCCGCCGTCCCTCGGCAGCAGCGCGCCCACAGCCAACGCTCCGGCTGGCGGGCCGGCTGCCGGCAGCACCGGCGCGGCGGCCAGCAGTGCTGCTCCTGCGACAGTCGGCGCGCCGGCGACGGCGGCGAGCGGTAGCCTCGCCAACGCAGGCAGCGCCGCCGTCTCGGCCGAAACCAATGCGCCGAGTGTGCAGCTGCATACCGACGTGCTGGATCTTACGGTGAGCCTGATCGGCGGTGATGTGACCGGAGCGCGGCTGCTCGCCTATCCGCAGCAGAAGAGCCAACCCAACGACCCGGTGCAGCTGCTGCAGACGGGCTCCCCGGTGTTCGAGGTGCAGGGAGGGCTCGCGGGCACGGACGGTGAGGCCGCGCCCACACATCTGGCGCGCTATACGAGTGCCGCGCACGATCTGACGCTCGCGCCGGGACAAAATACGTTATCTCTGCCGCTGACCTGGAGCGACGGCCAGGGCGTCACGGTCACCAAGACGATCACGCTGCACCGGGGCTCGTATGTCATCGACGTTTCCTATCACGTCGACAATGCCAGCGGCGCTGCCTGGAGCTTCGCGCCGTACGCGCAGATCCTGCGCTACAACGTCCCGCCGCATCACTCCTATTTCAATCCCAGCAGCTACGCCTACAAGGGGCCGGCCTACTACGACGGCAAGCGCTTCGAGAAGATCAACTTCCAGAAGGGCCCCATGCTCGATATACCGGTGCGCGACGGTTACCTCGCCGCACTCGAGCCGTACTTCGTGGCCGCGGTGCTGCCGCCCTCCGATCAGAGCTTTCAGTACACCGCCCAGAGCCAGGGAGATGAATTCCTCCTCAAGGCCGTCGGCCCCACGCAGGCGGTGGCCGCGGGCGGCATGGCCAGCGTGAGCGATCGGCTGTTCGTCGGGCCGAAGCTGCAATCCAGGCTCGACATGATCCATCCCGGCCTGGCCCTGGTCGCCGACTACGGTGCGTTCACCATTCTGGCGAAGCCGCTGTTCCAGCTGCTCGAGTTGGTGGAAAGATTATTTGGGAACTGGGGCTGGGCGATCATATTTGTCACGTTCCTGATCAAGTTGGTGCTGTATCCGCTGTCGGAGACCAGCTACCGCTCGATGGCCAAGATGAAGACCCTCGCGCCGCGGCTGAGCAGCCTGCGCGAGACCTACAAGGACGATAAGGAGAAGCTCAACCGCGCGATGATGGACCTGTACAAACGCGAGAAGATCAATCCGCTCGCCGGCTGTCTGCCCATGATCGTCCAGGTCCCGGTGTTCTTCGCCTGGTACTACGTCCTGCGCGATAGCGTCGAGCTGCGGCAGGCGCCGTTCCTGCTGTGGATCAACGACCTGTCGGCACGCGATCCCTACTACATCCTGCCCGCGTTCATGGCCGCGGTCATGTTCGTGCAGACCAAGTACTTCAACCCGCCGCAGGCTGATCCCACGCAGCAAAAGCTCATGATGTTCATGCCGGTGGCGATGTCCGCGACCTTCGCGTTCTTCCCCGCGGGCCTGGTGCTCTACTACGTCACCAACACCGTGCTGGGCGTGCTGCAGCAATGGAACATCAACCGCCGCGCGCAAGTGATCGCGTCGCGGGCGCGGCGCTGACGACCGGCCACGGCGCCGCCGCGACCGCCAGCGCTGCCAGCGCTGCTACCGCGACCACCGGCGTGACCGCCGGCGCCCACGCCGCCAGCGACGATACCGCTGACACCATCGCCGCGCAGGCGACGGCTCCGGGGCGCGGCGGCATCGCCATCGTGCGCATCTCGGGACCGGGGGTGCCGGCGCTGATGCCTGCAATCCTCGGAGCAGACGGGGCTGCGCGCGTGGCTGCAGCACCCCGCGTCGCCACCGGCGCGCAGTTCCTGGACGCGGCCGGCGCGCCTATCGATCACGGACTGGCGCTGTACTTTCCGGCACCGCACTCCTATACGGGCGAGTTCGTGCTCGAGCTGCATGCGCACGGTGGCCCGGTGCTGGTCGAGGCGTTGATGCGCCGGCTGAGGGAGCTCGGCGCGCGCCGCGCGCAGCCCGGCGAGTTCACGCAGCGCGCCTACCTGAACGGCAAGCTCGATCTGGCTCAGGCCGAGGCGGTGGCCACGTTGATCGATGCCGCCTCGGAAGCGGCCGCGCGCGCGGCGCTGCGCTCGCTGGAGGGCGAGTTCTCGCATCAGGTGTCCGCGCTCTCCGAGCGCATCGGTGCGCTGCGCGCCTGGATCGAGGCGGCGATCGACTTCTCCGAAGAGGACATCGACTTTCTGTCCGATGGGTCGGTGCAGGCGCAGCTCGGCGGCATTTCGGACGCGCTACAGGCGCTGCAGCTCGCGGGGCGGCGCGGGCGCGCGCTCTCCGAAGGCCTCACCGTGGTGATCGCCGGCCGTCCGAACGCGGGCAAATCCACGCTGCTGAATCGTCTGGCCGGCCACGAGGCAGCGATCGTGACGGACCGCCCCGGCACCACGCGCGATGTACTGCGCGAGCGCATTGTGCTCGATGGTCTGCCGCTGCAGGTGCTGGACACCGCCGGGCTGCGTGCCGCCGGCCGGCCGGCCGGCGGTGCGACCGGCGATGCGACCGCAGATGCTGCCGTCTGCGGGACCGACGATCCCATCGAGGCCGAAGGCATGCGGCGCGCCGTAGCCGCGATGGCGCGCGCCGACCACATTCTGTTCGTGATCGATGCCGTCGAAGATCCCCACGGTGCGGCCTACGCGGCCGAGCGCGCGCGCCTGCCGCCGGCGGTGCCGGTGACGCTGGTGTTCAACAAGGTCGATCGCGTTGAGCCCGGCATCGGAACCGCCGCCGACGTCACCGCCGGCGCTGGCGTCACCACGGGTGCTGGCGCCGCAGCCACCGCCGAGCTCCCGGTCGAGCCGCCGCGAGCCGAGCTACCGCGCGACGCACAGATTCGCCTCTCGGCCCTCACCGGAGAGGGCATGGAGATTCTCATCGCGCACCTGAAGGCTTGCGCCGGCTGGGCAGGGGACGAGGAAGCTCGCGCGACCGCGGTGGCTGGCGCCGACGCTGGGGACCGCGACGGCCACGGCCAGAGAGACGGCGAGGGCAGGGGCCGCACAGGCGGCGACGGTGAGGGCGGAGCGATCGCCGCGCGGGCACGGCATCTGGAGGCGCTCGAGCGGGTTGCTGTGCACGTGGGGAGGGCGCGCGAGATGCTTGCGGCGCGCCAGGCCCCCGAGCTCGTGGCGGAGGAGCTGCGCCTGGCGCAGGGCTGCCTCGGCGAGATCGTCGGTGCAGAGCACTCCGACGAGCTGCTTACACGCATCTTCTCGACCTTCTGCATCGGGAAGTGAACGGCGCGCGACGTGACCCATCCGTGTAGATACGGTGGGGCTTCAGGCGAATACATCAGACGTATTCGCCTGAAGCCCCACCGTATCTACATGGGTACGCCACGCCTTGTGCGGCCGACCGCAAGCCGGATGTCACCACCGACGTTCAATGTCACCGCCCAGGGGAGTATGATAAAACATCCTACTCGAAGAGGAGACCCATGGGCAGCGTCAAGGTGGCCATCACGCTCGACCGGCGGACCGTGCAGCGCGTGGATGAGCTGGTGGCGCACGACGTCTTTCCCAACCGCAGCCGCGCGATCCAGGCCGCGGTGACGGAGAAGCTCACGCGAATGGATCGCAATCGCCTCGCAACCGAGTGCCTGAAGCTCGATCCGGGATTCGAGAAGGCGTTGGCCGAGGAAGGTTTGAGCCGGGATGCGGCATCGTGGCCCGAATACTGAGGGGCGAGATTCGCTGGGCCGATCTGAATCCCGTGCGCGGGCGGGTGCGGGCCGGACAGCGGCCGGTCCTGATCCTGAGCCAGGACGTCTTCAATGAGCGCTCGGGCACCGTCATTGCCGCGGCCGTGACGAGTCAGCCGCC
>JASHPX010000163.1 GCA_030037905.1 Gammaproteobacteria bacterium | reverse complement strand
CCTGATAGCCCGGCTGCCGGCGCAGCAGCGTGACGTAGTCATTGACGCCCTGCTGCACCGAGCTGTAGGCGCGGAACGATTGGCTCTGCGTGGCCGGCGCACCCGCGCGGTACTCGGTGGTCGCAGCGCTCGCCGATGCGCCCTGCCAATCCGCTCCGGCCTTCACACCGAACAGGTTGTTGCTCGAGGCGCCCCCGGCGAGCGCCGGCACATGCTGGCCCCAGCCGGTCTCCAGCGCCGCCTGACCGATGATGCTGTCGGGTGAGACGCCCAGCGCCGCGCCGGCGCGCTGCGCGTACGGGGTCATTGCGCGGATGAAGCCGATGCGCTGGCGATCGGTCACCGCGCCGCGGGTACCGACGCCTCCGCCGCCGCGCGGGCTGCCGCTGGACGGCGTGCCCGCCGCAGTGCCGGCGTGTGCCGTGCCGCTGGCAGCGCCGCGGTTGCCCGTGGCGGATTCGGTGGCGGCCCCCTTGATCAGACCGTGCCGGGTCAGCTGCTGCACCAGCATGTCGGCGAGCCCCAGCCCCTTGCCCTGCGAGATCTCGAGCGAGAGCTGCTGGTCGTACATATCCTGATAGAAATCGGTCTGGTCGCTCTCGCCCAGGCCTTCACCGAGCTTCGCCTCGCGCATCGACTTGAGCATCATCTCGGTAAACAGGCTCTCGAACTGCCGCGCGGCCTCGCGGATCGCCTGCGGATCATTCGCCTTGACGTTCCTCTTGAGCTGCGTCAGGCCGTTGAAGTCGGCGTAGAAGCTCGGATCGATGACGGGCGTGGCCATGGGGTCGGAAGGCGCTGGAGTTCGGATGGCGCTGGGTTCGGATGGCGCTCGTAGAACAACGCGATCAGATGACGATCAGCTGCGCGTGCAGCGCGCCGGCCTGCTGCAGGGCCTCGAGGATGGCCACGAGGTCACCCGGCGCGGCGCCCACCTGGTTCACCGCGCGTACGATTTCCTCCAGATTGACGCCCGCCTGGAACATGAACATGTGCCCGTCGGTCGGGCCGTGCTGCACGCTGATGTCCGAGCGCGGCACCACGACGGTCGTGCCATTGGAGCGCGGAGCGGGCTGGCTCACCTCCTCACGCTCGGTGATCGTCACCGACAGCGAGCCGTGCGCGACCGCGGCGGCCGTGACGCGCACTTCGGAGCTGATCACCACGGTGCCGGTACGCGAGTTGATGATCACGCGCGCCGGCGCCGTGTCGGGCTGTATCTGCAGCTCCTGCAGCGTGCCGATGAAGGCAACGCGCGCGTCGGGGTCGACCGGCGCGCGCACTTTGACGGACACCGCATCGAGCGCCTCGGCGCTACCGGCCCCGAGCAACTTGTTGAGCCCCTGCGTCAGACGTGCCGCGGTGGTGAAATCCGGCGTGTCCAGATTCAGGACCACGTACGGCTGGTGGCCGAAATCGGTCGGCACGGCGCGCTCGACGGTCGCCCCGTTAGGAATTCGACCGGCGCTCGGCACATCCACGATGACGCGTGAGCCGTCCTTGCCCTTCACTCCGAAGCCGCTGACCAGCATATTGCCCTGGGCCATCGCGTAGACCTCGCCGTCGGCGCCGCGCAGCGGCGTCATCAGCAGCGCGCCGCCGAGCAGGCTGATGGCGTTGCCGATCGAGGCCACGGTCACGTCGATGGTCTGCCCTGGCTTGGCGAACGGCGGCAGCTCGGCCGTGACGCTCACCGCGGCGACGTCCTTGAGCATGGTCTGCGAGCTGAGGCTCGCAGGGATCTGCACACCGAACTTCGCCAGCATGTTCTCGATGCTCTGCACGGTGAAGGGGGTCTGAGTGGTCTGGTCGCCCGTGCCATTCAGGCCCACTACCAGCCCGTAACCGACCAGCTGGTTGGTGCGCACCCCGCCGACCGTGGCCAGATCCTTGACCCGCTCGGCGTGCGCAGCCGAGGTGCCCAGCACACAGGCCAGCAGTGCCGCGCCAAACAGCTGCATCCAGCGCAAGGCATTCGAGCGCAGGGCTTCCAAGCGCAGGGCATCCATCAGAACGGCATCCACTTGGAATCGAAGAAGCGCGCCAGCCATCCCTTGGTGTTGGCGTCGTTGAGCGTGCCCTCGCCGCCGTATTCGATGGTCGCGTCTGCGACGCTGGTCGAGGGCACGGTATTGTCCTGGCCGATGTCGATCGGCCGCACGATGCCCTGGATGCGTACGTATTCGCGCCCCTGATTGATCGTGATCCACTTCTGGCCGCGCACCAGCAGATTACCGTTGGCCAGAACCTTCGCGACCGTCACCGAGATCGAGCCGGTGAGCTGGTTGCTCTGCGAGCTGTCACCCTCGCCGTCGAAGGTGGTGGCGTCGTTGAGCGAATTATTCAGCAGCGCGCGACCGTGGACCGTGAGTGATCCGCCGAGCAGCGTAGGCGCGGCCATCGCCTCGGTCGTGGTCTTCTTGGTCGTCGTTACCGCACTCTTGGTGGCGTTCGTGTTCTCTTCGAGCACGATGGTGAGCACGTCACCGATGCGGCGCGCGACCGGATCGTCGAACAGCGTCTGCTCGGTGCTCGCCTGGAAGATCGCGCCGTTGGGCTGGGAGGCGACCGGCACCTCCTCGGGCAGCGTCGCGGCGTAGTTCTCGTCGGGTTTCGGCACGTGGCTGCAGCCGGCGATGGCCGACGCGATGACCGCAGCGACGGCCGCGGCGATGGCCGCGGCGATCGGACCCGGGAGGCGGCGCGCCGCGATCCCGGCCGTTGACTCGTGTGGCATGCTCAAGATGGATTCTTCCTCGGGTTTCCTCGGGTTTCCTCGGGTTCTTACAGGTTGCTGTCCAGGTATTGCAGCATCTGATCGTTGGTCTCGATCGCCTTGGTGTTCATCTCGTAGGCACGCTGCGTCTCGATCATGTCCACCATCTCGGTGACCACGTCGACGTTGGAGGCCTCGACCGCCCCCTGCTGCAGCGTGCCCAGTCCGTTCAGACCCGGCGTACCGGTCTCCGCCGTGCCGCTGGAGGCCGACGGCACCAGCAGGTTCTCGCCGTTGGGCTGCAGGCCGGCCGGGTTGACGAAGTTGGCGAGCTGCAGCGTGCCGACCGTGGAGGGCGCGCTCTGGCCCTGCAGCAGCACCTGCACGGTGCCGTCGACGCCGATCGTGACGCTCTGCGCGTTCGGCGGGATCGTGACCGAGGGCTGCACCTGATAGCCGCTGGCGGTCACCAGCTGGCCGGTCGAGCTCAGCTGGAAGCTGCCGTCGCGCGTGTACGCGAGCGTTCCGTCGGGCATCAGCACCTGGAAGAAGCCGTTGCCATTGATGGCCACATCGAAGGTATTGCCCGTCTGGTTGATGTCGCCCTGCGTGTAGAGCTTCTCGGTGGCCACCAGCTGCACGCCGGTACCCAGCTCCGCACCACTCGGCTCCTCGGTGCTCTGCGTGGTGTCCGCGCCCACCTGCGAGACGTTCTGGTACAGCAGGTCCTGGAACACCGCGCGGCTCGCCTTGAAGCCGGTGGTATTGACGTTGGCCAGGTTATTGGCGATGACCGCCATCTCGGTCTGCTGCGCATCCAGACCGGTCTTCGCAACCCAAAGTGCTGCATCCATCGCTGTCGATTCCTAATGAGTGTTCCGCGTTCCGTTCCGGGTTCCGTTGAGTGTTGCGCGTGCCGTCCTGCGTCGCCTCAGCTGCTCTGCAGGAGCTTGGCGCTCTCCGAGGCGTTGTCCTCGGCAGCCTTCATCGCCTTGACCTGCACCTCGTAGCTGCGTGCCAGCTCGATCATGTTCGCCATGGTCTCGGCGATGTTCACGTTGCTCGACTCGAGCGCGCCGGATACGAGCGTCACGTTCGCGTCGGAGGTCACCGGCGTATCGGCGGTGCTGCGAAACAGGCCATCGGCGCCGCGCTCGAGCTGGCTCGGCGGGGGATTGACGAGCTTGATGCGCCCGATGAGCGATACCGTGGTGGCCGGCTGGCCCTGCGGCACGATGGACACCGAGCCGTCCGAGCCGATCGTGATCGAGCTCTCCGGCGGCACGGTGAGCGGGCCGGAGTCGGTGAGCACCGGATTGCCGTTCGCGGTCATCAGCTGCCCGCTCGGGTCCACGTGCAGATCTCCGGCGCGTGTGTACGCCTCGGTGCCGTCGCTCGCCTGCACGGCAATCCAGCCCTGGCCCTGGATGGCCACGTCCAGCGGCTGTCCCGTACTCTGCAACAGGCCCTGGGTCGAGTCCCAACCGACGCTGTCGTCGGTGGCGTAGGCGCGCGAGGGCAGGCCCGCGCCGGTCACCTCCTGCGTCTGGAATGCCGTGAGATCGGCACGAAAGCCGGTCGTGCTGGCATTCGCCAGGTTCTCGTTGTTGGCCGCCTGCGCGTTGAGGATCTCCTTCGCGCCCGACATGGCCACGTACACGAGCCGATCCATCGGATCAGGTCTCCTGCGGGATGCCAATCACCGTCTGGGTGATCTGGTTTTCCGTGGACACCATCTCGGCGTTCGCCTGGAAGGCCCGCTGGGCGGTGATCATGTTGACCAGTTGCGTGGTGATGTCGACGTTCGACTCCTCGAGCGATCCGGATTCGATCGTGCCGACGCCGGCGCCGCCCGCCTGGCCGTAGACCGGCGCGCCGGAGGCATAGGTCGCCACCCAGTTGGTGTTGTCCACCTGCTGCAGTCCCTGCTGGTCGGCGAAGTTCGCCACCGCCACCTGCCCGAGGTTGGTCGACTGGCCGTTGGTGTAGTTGGCCTGTACCACCCCGGTCGAGCCGACCGAGATACCGCTGAGCTGGCCGGTGGTGTAGCCGTTCTGCGTGATCGAGCTGACGCCGAAGGCATTGCCGAACTGCGTGCTGTCTTCCAGGTTGTAGGTGATGTT
>JASHPX010000162.1 GCA_030037905.1 Gammaproteobacteria bacterium | reverse complement strand
ATGTGCGGACGCCCATCAATCGTCTCCACGATGTGCCTGGGAATCATCAGCCCATACTGATTCAGGTCGTGATAGTCACTGTACTGATCCACGATCAGGTGGTGATCCACCCGCTGCGTCACCGTCGCCGGACGGTAGTTCCGGTCCAGCACTACTCTCGTGGATACGCCATCCACCGGTAACTCCAGGGTCACCGCCCCGTGCCCGGTGTCGCGCACCTTGATCCGATGGGCATCGAGATTCGTGATGGTGTTGACGATTCCGAAGGGCGTGCGTCCCAGCTGCAGTTGCCGCTGCTTGGCAAGCTTATCGGCCGAGTGCGTGCCCACCCCGGGGCTGCTTTCATCCCACGCTTCATTGCTCCGCACCACGCGAATCAGATGGACATTGCCCTCGGCCTGGATGTCCTCGCGCGCCGCGTCCTCGTGCAGACTGATCCCATAGATGTACTGCGTCACCTCGTAGGTGTGGCCGTCCTCCACGATCTCCCCGCAGCCGCTATAGCGCAGGCGGTTGATCGCGTGGAGAGTTTCGGCGGGTCCCGCCCCGCGGATGAAACCCATCTGATCCTCCACCGTGCGCAGGATCGCCGCGTCGCCCTTCGGCCGGTCCTTGTCGGTGATCGGCGGCACACCTGCCTGATACGGCACGCCCGGCGCGACATCCTTGAACTGCTCTTGCAGTACTTTGGACGCCATCGGGGGCTCCTGACACGTCGGCGCCGCTGCCCTCGCCGGCGGCGCTTCCAGCAGCGCCAAGCCTGCCGTGATCCCCAGCACAGCGCCCAGCGCTACGCGCCCTCGGGCGCGCCAATCGCCCCGATGCGAAGAGCCGCCCAGCCAGACACCCCCGCTCAGCCTCATTCGCTTGCGCATGATTCCACCCCTCATAGGCGCCGCTGTTGTCAAAATATTATATACGCAGGGCGGCGGAGCAACAAAGTCTGGCGTACGGATCGGTCAGCCGTGTTGCGCTGAAAGTGGCTTTGTGCTCAGTGGATTACGAGCGTACATGAGCGCATGAGCGCAGTGAATTGCAAGGTGCGCCGCCGACAGATCCCGAGAGCCCTACGAGCCCGAGTCCATTCGCGGCCACTGCATCCAGGCCGTGTCACCGCTTACGCTGGTTCCGCCGTGGCCCTCCGGGCTCTCGAACGCGGAGCAGTACTGATCTAACATAGCTCCGACATAGCTCCGATCCTGACCAACGGCGCGCGAAGCTCACAGCGAGCGCGATTAGAAGACCAAAACACAAAACACGAGGCGGTGCCGTCGAGTTGCCGACTCGCGAACCAATGCCGCCATCGTCTATTCGTGGAGGGACGACAGACATGAAATTCGCCAACCCGGCCCCCTTGGGACTCAGCGGTTTCGCCTTGACCACGTGGTTGCTCAGCATGGTAAATGCCGGGTGGTTCGGCGGAGTCGCCGTGCCGCTGGTGCTTGCCTCGGCGTTTGCATTCGGTGGCACCGCTCAATTCTGCGCCGGCCTGCTGGAATTCCCGCGGGGAAATACCTTCGGCTTCGTCGCCTTCTGCGGCTACGGCGCGTTCTGGTGGTCGTTCGCACTGTTCGTCGAGTTCTTCGAAAATAGAGTACCGGCGGCGTTTGTCGGCTGGTTCCTTTTTCTATGGGGTATCTTCACCTTCTTCATGTGGATCGGGACATTCCGCGCCAATCGGGCCGTGCAGCTCATTTTCTTGGCGTTATGGATTACCTTTCTGCTGTTGGCACTGGGTAACTGGTTAGCGAGCCCGAAGTTGCAACTGGCCGGAGGCTATACGGGACTCCTGACGGCGGCGGCGGCTTTCTATTTGGCGGCTGCGGAGGTGATCAACGAGACGCGAGGTGAAGTCGTGCTGCCTATCGGACCTTACCGGCCACCGGTACATCCGAATCCGCAGCCGATATGAAATGGGCCCGGTAGGATGAATCGTCGCCCTCAAGGCAGCCCTCAGGCCGGGAGAGACGCTCGAGAGGTTGCCGCAATAAACCGCCATGCGGCACAGCTCAATGCTGAAATGAGTGATGCCCTGCTGTTTCAGACGGCGTGGCGGATGAATGAAGCGGGGAGAGCTGACGCGGCATCTTGTGAAGATAGAACCTCTCCGACGCCGGTCGGTATTTAGCCATGATTTGCTTGTCAAGGTCGATATCCGGCCGTCGATGCCAACCCCCTTCAGGGCCATCGCGAGATCTGCCGTCGTGTGGACGATGTCCTACCAGACGCTGGGGCCTCAGGTAAGGTGCGATCTGCTCCTGGATTGCGGCGGCAGGCGCGGCCCCCGCCGGGGATGCGGCCGCGGCAGGCGCCGGCCGAACACACACAATCGCGGCAGCGGCGAGCGCCGCGCTGATCCAGAGCCTCTTCATGACATCGTCCCTGCAGAGTATCCGTACGCAGGCTCGATCAGTCCCCCAAATCCGCGGTGAAACCGATGCCCCGCCGCTTTGCCACGGGTGGTTGCATCAATTGGCGAATCGCCGAAAGAATGCCAATGATCGCATGATCGTGAGAAGCAAGCTTTCGCTCGAGACGCTCGAACCTGTGCGCCAAGGATTTGTCTGCCTCGAGCAGCCTCCGGATTCGGACGAATGATCGCATGATCTCGATGTTCACAGCGATGGCGTGACCGCTGCTGAGCACGGAAGACAGCATTGCGACACCCTGCTCAGTAAACACGCAGGGGGCATACCGTCGGCCGCCGCGGTGTGGTGTTGAGGTCACAAATTGTGATCTCAACGCCGCCCATTCAAGGGCAGACAGTTCAAACATGAAATCCGGTCGAAAGCGCTCCAAGTTCCGCCTTACCGCTTGCAGCAGAATGCGAGTTTCCACTCCATACAGCATTGCCAGGTCCGAGTCGAGCAGAACGCGCTGGCGACGGATGACCAGAATGAAGTGACTGACTCGTTCAACGTTGACCGTAGCTGTGCGCACGCGAGCTGGTATCCGCCTTCTGCCCACCGATACGGAAGGTAATCGTCTCATGTGCTGACGCACCGCTATGCAACTGCCGCATGAGAATTACTCCGTCGTCGACAGGATTACACGGCGCCTTTCAACCGCGTTTGTCTCGTTACGGAAAAATGGGCCCGGTAGGATTCGAACTCGTTAAACGATCCGCCGGACATCATCGAAGGAACAGAATCCATTTGCGACATTGAGGACGCCTTCGGTATTGAAATCCGTGAGAACGAGGTTTTGGAACTCTATGACATGGACTTGGATCGAGCTCAGCACGGTCCAATTTGGACGCACCCTTTTTGGCACACTTCTTCGCGAAGGTCACGCCCTCAGGCAGCCACGATACGGAACTCTGTCGCCCTGGCGATCGGTCGCACGAGATTCCGTTCGCGCTTCAAATCGACGATGCCATAGTGGGACATGGTCTTCAGCGTGCGCGACAGATTGCCGGGCTTGCGGCCCGTCGCCAACGCGAGGGCCGATATCGACTCCGGCTTGGTCTCAGTGATGACTCGCAGCAGCGCGCGGTTGTCATCGCTCAACACCTCAGCCAGAGACTTCATCGACGTGAACCAGATCTTCGGCTCGTCCGCTTTGGGCCGGTATTCCCCGCGCGCGATGGCCAGCACACGTTCCCGGATCTTCTCCTGCGGCATGATGCCAATGACGATGGACTTCATGGCTTCCTCACCTCTGACAGGACGCGATCCGCGTCCGCAAAAAAATCCACCAGCAACTGCTGGGCATCCTTGAATTCGTAGGGCACACCCTTGTCCGAAACGTGCCGGTGCTTGTGGTCGTATGCAAGGACTCGCCCTGCGTACTTGAATTTCCTCGGTGGCTTGACCGCATGGGCATTGTCGTAGCCGAGGATGCGATCCCCGCCCGGCTCGTGCAACGTCAACGAGTAGTGGATACCGTGCGGGACCGCCGCCGAAGGTGCCACTCGCCACGCCTCGATCTTGATCCAGTAGCCACCGCCTTGATCGAGGATCGAGTCGTGCAGGTCCAGCAGCGTGTCGACGGCCGGATCCCTGCTCATGGCGATACTATATCATCTGCTGATATCGATAGCCATGTTTTTGCATCGCTGGTCGATAGGTCGCTGACGGCCGAGGCCATCGCAGAGGTACTGCGATTGAAATCTCGCGAACCGCGCGGCAATTCGTCCCACGGAGAAGCTGCAGGCTTCCAGGGCTGTTTCCACCCACCAATATTCGGACGGCACCGACCGAGCGGCAGCCCGGCAGCCGGCTATACGGCGACGGGGGTGAGCGCGAACACCCGACCTAGACGAGCCGCTGTGGCCACGGCATCGCGTTTCAACGCTTCTCTCACATTATCCAGTTTGTATGCATCTTCAATCGACAGATAGGCAGACCACTCGTCATTGGTAACAAGCAGCTCCACGTCCACTTCGGCCAGATATCGACCTTCGTGCACGAGCTTCGTACGCTTCTGCCGTGTCATGTTCGTCAGCGCTTCCGATCTATGCGGCGCATTACGTTGCGTCAATTCACGGGAGGCGCTGGCGGTGAGGTCGACGAGCTCGGCCGGATCTCGTCCAATACCTCACTGACCGCCGAGATCACCGCCGCGGGCTTCTCGATCGGGATGCTATGGCCCGAATCCGGGACCAGCCGGTTGCGTCCACGCGTCGACAAGGCCGCGTAGGCATCGTGCGCGGGACCCCATGCATCCTTGAAGAACCGTACGATTTCCTTTCTAAGCTCCGCACGGTCGGACGGCGTACGGATGCCGGGAGCGCCCAGCGGCGGCAGAGGAATCGCAGTATCGGCATCGCGGCCAGCGGTCAGTGGCAGGTTGCCGTAGTGGCGATTCGCATTGATCACTTCGCGCGAGTCGTCCGGAAACTCCTTCTGAGACGACGCCTGCGTCAGCAGCCGAGCGGGATTGGCGTTGAGGCGGGCGAGCGTCACCGTCAGGCCCGACCAGACCGGGCCGCGATCAGGGGCGGCGGTGCATCGCTGGAACCGCGGTGTACCGCGCTTCAGAGTGCCGGCCCTGAGCTCGGCGGCGCAATCTTGCAGCCGCTTCACCAGCGCGCCGGTCGCGGCGTTGCCCATTGCTGCAACCTTCGGCGCGACACGTTCCATGACCACGAGCTGGTCGGGAATGCTCGGGTCCACCAGAACCATCCCGACGACGCTCTGCCGATACAGGTCCGTGAACCGCAGCGCGTCGTAGGCACCGAGGGAGTGTGCACCATCACGTAGGGGCCCTCGATGCCAGCCCCCTTCAGCGCCATCGCGAGATCTTCCGTCGTGTGAACGATGTCCTGCGGCTCGGGGCTCGGGCTGCTGAAGCCGTAGCCGGCGGGATCCCAGGCGCAGACGCGCGTCCGGCGCGCCAGCGGGCGCTGGACCTTCCACCACCCCGCCGACCTGCCTCGGAGCCCGGCCGTCAGCACGACGGTCGGCGACCCGTGTCCGAGGCAGACGAGATTGATGCTGCGCCCTGGGCCGACGCGTAGCAGGCGCTGAGGCGTCAGGTTATGGTGCGATCTGCTCCTGGACTGTGGCGGCAGGCGCGGCTGGAGTCGGGCATGCAGCCACGGCAAGCGCCGGCCGAACACACACGATTGCGGCAACGGCGAGCGCCGCGCTGACCCAGAGCTTCTTCATGACATCGTCCCCCAGAGCATCCGAGCCCGTTCATTCTTGTTCGATCTCCTAGCCGTCGCACGTCCTGCTTCGACGCTCCGGGATACGCACGATACGCGGGCCACCTAGCAACGGCAACGGGCAGACTCCACGGCCGCCCGGCAGCGCATCTGACATCTCTCACCCGACGAGGCATTTCGTCATAGGTCCTGCCATCCAGCAGGCGACCGGTAAGATCCTTGCGCACCCCACCCCACTGTTTGAAAAAGAACGCGACCCCGCGCATACGGCATTGTCTTCGTATCGACTTGACCCAAGACGCGCTCATCGCGCGTGCCCTGGGCCCGGATTCCCCGCCCACGATGACCCAGTCGATATTATTCAATGGCAGATCGTCCAGCGGCCCAATCAAGGGTTCGCACGAAAGGAACCTGACGGCTGCGGGGACCGTCGCGAGATGAATCGCGCGGTCAAGTACGCGGGCGTCCTCGACACTGGCACCCATCCACACGTTCTCTGGCCACGGCAAACGTGCTGCCATCTCGCGCAGTCGCTGGCTTCGCTTGGTCAAGATCTGGAACGTGTGCTGAGGGCACTCGGCCATCGTCTGAAATACTCTACGAATAAATGCTTCTGGAACGTCTTCTTGAAACAAGTCACTCATGGAGTTGACGAACACCAGCCTGGACTTCCTCCAGGTCCGGGGCGCTTCGATTAAGATCCCAGTGCAGCATCGGCTTGAACCCGCCACTGTATCGTCGTGCGCCCATCGCCCGCAGTCGCTTTGCCATTCTCTCGGCATAGCAGTTCTTGCAACCCTGGCTAACCTTTATGCAGCCAGTCACGGGATTCCATGTGAATTCCGTCCATTCGATGTTGCTGTCTGTTGCCACCGGCTCGGTGCCTCTGTCTTAGAACATCTGTTGGGTCTTGCCGTACTGCGCAGCGGTCTTCCAGAATTTCGTCGCTATCTCGTGCTTCACAACCAGTACCAACCAATACAAGGGCTGGTTCTTCGAGCCAGTGATCAGCTCGAACCGTACTTCGCCTTCGAACCGTCCGTCGGATCCGGGCGGGCCTCGCAGTCAGTCATCGCCTCCTACCTCGATCGTCCTATATACTGTTCCGGTCATCGGTCGAGGGGCCTTCGTACTTGTCCCGCAGGGCGAGGTAGTTAGCCTTCGCCACTTCGAACATTCGGCGCTCTCGCTCTGGGATAGTTCTACGCTCGCGTCTTTGGTCTGGGGCATCAGCTGCATCGTGAGCTACATCGACTAGACGCAGCTCGACTACGTCACCAATGGACACCGAAGCCTGTGGACGCCACTGTAGTGTTTCAGCCTCCTGGTTCCCTTCACGCGCGGCAACGCCTTCGATGAACAGCGTTGGCGTCGGCGGATCCTTCGTCTCAGAGCCTTCCCGTAGAACAGTGTTGGCGCCAAGCTTACCGGCCACCGTGACAGAAGCATGAAGAACACGCAGGTCGTCTGCGCCCGCGACGCAAAGACGCTGGCCGTTGAGATGGACTTCGACCGCGATCATGACGGACCTCCTCAGACGCGCTGGCCGTATATATGAGTTTACCGCCGGTGGTATGCGGCGAGCATTGCAGGATCTTCTTGCGGGGTCTGCTGCGGACTCCCGACCACCGTCTACCGGGCCGAGGTGTGTGCGGAAGCAGCTGAAGACATTGCAAAAAAAACCGGGCGCAGCCCTTTGCGGTCATCGAGGGTGATCGCAAGAGGGCCGGAGCCGAGCGCTCAAATACCGCTCACGCGACCGCGAACCTGTCGCTCAAAGTCCCGCGTCTTTGCTTCAGCGTTCTGGAGCCCGCGACCGATCGGGCCGAAGGCGACGTATAACGCGCTGCGAGGGTGTCCGGGCGGCGCGCGGCTGGCGCCAACGCTCTGCGATGCCCGCATGACGATCTGCGGCCCCATGTCGCGGGAAACTTCACTGCCGACGGCGCGGCGGTAAATGACGAGGTACCGCGTCACATCGACCTCGGCCCGCAGGCTCCCAACAGTGAAGGGTCGCTGCGCAGAGATCTCCTGCTCCTTCCGCAAGCCGCCCAAACTTCAGCGAACCGCAGCGAACGATGGAAAAATGGGCCCGGTAGGATTCTAATTCCTTAGGAACCAGCCTGCGCTTTCAGCCAAAAGTCGATTCCACGAGTATCGGTTACCCCGCAAATTCAATCCCTTGATCAGCTGCGCTAGAGCGGTTATGGGCGCCTCCATAAAGGTAACCTATAACTAACTATCTCAACAGCTCCCGGCGCCGGTCGCAGCAATAAATGACCCACGCGCTTGCCCAAAGGGCGTGCTTTTGACCGAATTTAACGGTCGCGACCATCGGATTTCTTGACAACCAGATGACCTCATCTCGGGAACGTACGCCTCCGCCGGAGACGCGTGAACTCCGAAAACTCCCAGGCACGTACGGCGAGTATGGCGCTACAGCCGTTACGCTTCTCGAGTGGGAGTCGGGCATCGTGGCGCGCGAGTTGCTCGAATTCACCGGCCAAACGCTCCAGAGAACGTTTGAACCGGATGGTCGATTCCGGCGAGAGAGTACCTCCGACAAAGCGCAATGCATCTCCCGAACCGTCAAAGCTGGACTGGAAATACTCCGGTATAAGCCGACCAATGAAGAATCTGTGTACCGGTCCGTCCTTCCGCCAGCTAAAGTTTCTCGCGGTCAGTTTGCGCACACGATGCGGTGGGCGATATTCGATGATCCCGAGCCGATCGAGTCGGAGCAGTACGTCGATTAACTGATTTGCATCCATTGCGAAAGTCGTCACTATCTCATTGAACTTCCAATCATTCACCAACAGGTAGGTGACGAGCAGTATTCGAGGGTCACTCGCTAACGCGATTTCCTGAGCTTCCGTTAGTTCAGTCACCAGCTGAAGGTTATCCGGTACCTGTAATAGGTCGCCAGCCTCCAACCCCAAGGCAGAGCAGATCTCGTCGAGGCGTCGTAAGGAAAAGCTGCCTCTACTTAGATCGCGTTTGACCGTCGCCTCGCTGATGCCAATCTCACGTGCGAGCGCTCGATAAGTTATCTTACGCACACGCAGCGCAGCTTTTATTCCCGTGATCAGCGCAGCGCTTGCGGCCACCATAGCAGACTCCACTGCTTCAGCAGTATAAGAATATTATACCGCCAGGCTTATTAGGTGTAACGTTGGATTTTGCTCCTTGCCTGTGAACTCCGCGAGTCGCAGCCTTCCTCGCCATGAAACCGGCGGGCAGCTTCGTGGCCAAAACATCAGCGATTTTGGTGCTCATTGTAGGGTTGCTGTATGTCTACAACCGGCAGCTGCACGAACCCGTTCCCGATACGGCGCTACTGCCGTTGGGCGGTCATTATCAATCTCCCGAATTCCTTGCCCTTGCGGACCATTTCTATGACATAGAAATCGGTATACAGGCGGTGCCGACGGCTGAAGCTGCCTGTTTGGCAGTACGACCAAAGACAGCTGTTCGTGGAGAGCCCCTGACGTACCCGGCCAACCAGCCGTGCCGGGCGCTCCTTCCTCCAATGGGGGCAGTCGACTGGGTAGTCAAACGCGCGCCTGGCGGTGAGGTCGTAGCTGGCGGTACTGCACCGGCGATCGGCTGGCAATGGCCCCGGCCCTTCGAAATCGCCAGAGCTTGGTACGGGATTGGGCGATTCCGGGCAAAGCCGGGCAATCACTATGTCGTGATCCTTACGCTGCACGACCCTCAGTTGCCGCGCGATCGTTACCAACCTCTATTCAGGGTTGAGTCGCCGTACGACACGCTGTGAGCGATACACAACCGTGCTTCAACATAGAAAGGCCGTCGCTGGCATCGGCGCCGTAGTGAGTCTTCCAGGCGTACTTGTCGCGCTGGTCGTGATGGCCACCCGCATCTTCACCACACCCGTCATGGTCGGCATTTTTGGACCGGTCGCAGGGTTGCAGTATTTCACGCCTGCACTGCTTTACGGACTCTATCTCGGCGGCGTCTTCTCAGGATTCTCTGCGTTGATTAACGACTGCTCGCGGCGAGCTGCGGGGTGGTACGTCACCATTGCCGCCAGCGGCGAGATCGCAGCGCTCTGCCTGGAATATCGCTTCCAAGGCAGTGACTCCTTCATCCCTCACGGATACTTCATCGGTTCTGCAACGCTCTGGGCAATCGCTGCCACGGAACGCTGGCGTACTACGCGTGCTAACCCACCGGCTGCTTCAGCTTAACTCGCTGAAAGGCTGCAGAGACGGCCACGCTGGTGACGGCACCTCGCGCTGATACAACGGCGGTGTTAGGATCTGAGCATGGCTGCTCGACCCAACAAGTTTTTCAAAACGCCCTCGAGCTCGGTGTAAAAGAGCGGACCGAACTGTTGGCGCTGCTCATCGACAGCTTGGACGCCGGAACTGAGGCTGGAGTCGAAGAGGCATGGATGCAGGAAATCGATCAGCGCATAGCACAGCTCGATAGCGGTGCCGTGCAAACCGAGGCGTGGGAAGTCGTACGGAATCGGCTGAATCGCGCCCCCGGTGACTGACCGAAAGGTTCGATTCCATCCACTCGCGTCGGCAGACGCGGAACGCGCGCGCTTGGTATGCGGAGCGCAGCCTTAAGGTTGGCGAACTCTTCCTCGCAGAACTTGATTCGGCTGTGGCTCTGGCGCGAGAGCGTCAAGGTATTAGAGGATCGGTTCGACACTGCATATTCCACAAATTTCCGTTCAGCCTGATTTATCGATCGTCCCCTGAAGCCATCGAAGTCATTGCGGTGGCCCATCATCGCCGCCGCCCCGGCTTTTGGACCACACGCAAATAGCCTTGCGGAAGCCGTCTCTCGTCGAGACGGATCGCGTCGCTCCAGCGACGCGATTTCCGGACGCCTACTCAGCGCTCCAAACCTCGGGGCCGGGACGGCGCTGACCGAGGGCTCCTCGTCTGCCCCAGCCCCGAGCTGACTGGCATTGCTCCTGTCTCACGTAACGATCCGCGGCCCCGTATCGCAGAACGACTCTCCATCGGCTCGGCGTGCCG
>JASHPX010000161.1 GCA_030037905.1 Gammaproteobacteria bacterium | reverse complement strand
CCGGAATGACGATGATCGCCAGCGAGATCGCGCCCGCGATCCCCGAGAAATGTCCCATCGGCACGACGACCAGCGTGTAGACGAACAGCCCGATCACGATCGAGGGGGCGCTCAGCAGCACATCGTTGATGAAGCGGATCACGACCGACAGGCGCGCGCGGCGGCCGTATTCGGACAGGTACGTGGCCGCGAGGATGCCGATGGGCGCTCCAATCAGCACGCCGAGCAGCGTCATGACCACGCTGCCGTAGATCGCATTGATGAGCCCACCGTTGCTGCCCGGGGCCGGCAGCGTCTGCGTAAACACATGCCAGGACAGTCCGCCCAACCCGCGCGAGAACAGCGTCCAGAGGATGGCTGCGAGGAATGCCAATCCGATGAGAGTCGCCACACCGGAGGCGCCGAGCGCGAGCGTCGCGGTGATCCTGCGGCGCGCGAGGGTCTTCACGTCGCGGCTCCGCGCTGCTCCAGGCGCAGTAGCAGCAGCCGCGCCGCGGCGATGATGACGAAGGTCAGCACGAACAGCAGCAGTCCGAGCGCTATCAGCGAGGAGGTGTACAGACTGCTGATCGCCTCGGTGAACTCATTGGCGATGCTCGCGGAGATGGTCGTGCCCGGCGCCAGCAGCGAAGTGGAGATGCGGTGCGCATTGCCGACCACGAAGGTCACGGCCATCGTCTCCCCGAGTGCCCGGCCGAGACCGAGCATGACGCCGCCGATGACCCCGGCGCGCGAATTGGGCAATACCACGTCCCAGACGACTTCCCACTGCGTCGCGCCGATGCCGTAGGCCGCCTCCTTCAGCGAGCGCGGCGTGGACAGAAACACCTCGCGCATCACCGAGGTGATGAAGGGCAGCACCATGATGGCGAGCACGAAGCCCGCGGTCAGCAGGCCGATGCCGTAGGGCGGTCCGCGAAACAGCCGGCCGAGCCACGGCAGATCGCCGAAAGTATCGATGATCCAGGGTTGCACCGTGTGCTGCAGGATCGGCGCGAGCACGAACAGGCCCCAGATGCCGAACACGATGCTCGGCACCGCGGCGAGCAGCTCGATTGCACCCCCGATCGGACCGCGTAGCCACAGCGGACAGGTCTCGGTCAGAAACACCGCGATGCCGAACGCCAGCGGCACCGCGATGATCATCGCGATCACGGAGGTGATCACTGTCCCATAGAGGGCGGCCAGCGCCCCAAACTGACCGGTGACCGGGTTCCAGATGGTGCGGGTCAGGAAGCCGAGCTTGAAAGTGGACAGCGCGGGCCAGGCGCCATAGAACAGCGCTCCCATGACGCCTGCCAGCACGACCAGCACCAGAGCGGCCGACAGCACGGTGACCGTACGAAAGGCGGCCTCGGCGTTCGCTTCCCGCCGCAACTGGCGGGCGAACGGCAGGGAGAGGGTCGGTGTATTCACCCCGCTATTGTGCCGGCCAGATGGGCTGGCCGTCGACACGCAGCGCTCCCTGCCATTCATTCGCGACCAGCTGGGCCACGTTCGCGGGGATCGGAACGTAGTCGAGCTGCTGGGCGAGACTCTGGCCGTGCGTGTAGGCCCACTGGAAGAACCTCAGCGCCGCGACTTCATTGCGGTCGTGACTGTCGCGATGCATCAGGATGAAGCTTGCACCGGTGATCGGCCAGCTGTTGGGCCCGGGCTGGTTGGTCAGCACCTCGTAGAACCCCGGCGCATGCGCCCAGTCGGCGTGCGAGGCGGCGGCCTGGAAGCTGGCCGCGGAGGGAGTGACATATACGCCCGCGACATTGCGCAGCCGCGCATAGGTCATGTGCGTCTGGATCACGTACGCATACTCGACATATCCGATGGCACCCCGCGTCTGTATCACCTGGTTGGCGACGCCCTCGTTGCCCTTGGCGCCGAGGCCGACCGGCCACTGCACGGAGGTGTTCGAGCCGACCTGCTGGGCAAATTTCGCGGACACCTTGGAGAGGAAGTTGGTGAACAGAAAGTTGGTCCCCGAGCCGTCCGCGCGGTAGACCGGCGCAATGTCCATCGCCGGCAGTTTCAGACCCGGGTTGAGCCTGGCGATCGCGGGATCGTTCCAGCGTGTGATATCCCCCAGGTAGATCGCCGCGATCGTCGGACCATCCAGCCGCATCTGTCCGGGCCGGATGCCCGGGATGTTCACCACCGGGATGGCCCCGCCGATGATCATGGGCCACTGCACCAGGCCGTTTTGCTGCAGCACCTGCGGCATGAGCGGCATGTCCGAGGCTCCAAAGGTCACCGTGGAGGCCTCGATCTGCCTGATCCCGCCGCCCGAGCCGATCGACTGGTAGTTCATCCCGATGCCGGTCTGCTGTTTGTAGGCCTCGGCCCACTTGGCATAAACCGGATAGGGGAAGGTCGCGCCGGCACCGGAGATATCAGCGGCGAGCGCCGTCGCGCCAACCGCCAACGCCAGGGCCGACACCCCGAGCGCGGCCAGAAAGCGATGTGATCTGTTCATTGCGGTCTCCTGTGCTGACTGCGGCGCTCAGCGCTGATACGGATAGTAGCGGAAGGATATGAAGCCCATGTCCAGGTTGGTGCTGGGAGCCCCACCGACCCCCATGAACGCCAGGCGATCCTCATAGGTGTACTGCAGACCGATCTGGAAATTGCCGATCGGGCCCACATACGCCTTCCACCACTCCCCGACGATGAGCTGCTCGAGCTTCTGCGTGTTCGCCACACAGGTGCTGGACGTGCCGGTCAGCAGGTAGCAGCCGCTGTTGTTCTGATCGGGGTTACCGTAGCCGTACTTGGTCGAGCCGACGGTGATGGCGGCGGTCTGCTGGGCCTGCTCCTCACCGCCGTAGGCGTACAGCGTCAGGGCGCTGACGGGCTTGTATTGCAGACCCAACAGCACGGCGGTCTCGCGGATCGCTGCGATGGTGCCGTTGGGCTCCACCGTCACGTCCGGCAGTCCGCCGGAGCCGTAGCGGCCGATACCGTTGCCCCACAGCGCGCTCGCCTGGAAGGACAACTCCCTGGTGAAGGGCAGGATCATGCCGCCGCCGACGCTGCCGCCCCAGGTCGAATTGTTGCTGCCCGTGCCATTGGCCGTGCCCGTGCTGGGGACGGTCGGCTCGTAGCGGTCACGGAAGCCGCGCTCCATCCCATAGATCTCGTAGTGCCCCCAACCGGGACTGACCGCAAACTTGGCGATGATGTCGGGAGCGAAATCGATCGAATAGTTATTGGTGCTGGGCAGTAGTCCCCCGCCAACGCCCGGCTCGGTGGTCACCGTCGTGCTCGGTACGGACCCCGTGAACGCGGCCTGCGGGCTCTCGAATGAGATGCCGAACGCCGCGGAGTCGCCGATGAGCTTCACGAAGCGCAGCTGCGCATTGCGCGTCCAGTTGAACCCCACGACGTACTGTGCGTCGATCGTCAGCGGAATCTGCTCGGCACGCGGCGCGAGCGTGCCGCTGGTGGACAGCGTCGC
>JASHPX010000160.1 GCA_030037905.1 Gammaproteobacteria bacterium | reverse complement strand
GTCTTGTCGGGCGTTTTCATCAGCTACCGCCGCAGCGACAGTCCGGACGCCACGGGCCGCATCTACGATCGCCTCGTCGCCGGGTTCGGCAAGGCGCAGGTGTTCAAGGATGTGGATTCGATTCCGCTGGGGCGGGATTTTCGCGGACATCTGAACGACATCGTTGGGAACTGCGGGGTGATGCTCGCCATCGTGGGTCCACACTGGACGCAGGCGCGCAACCCGGCGGGGCAGCGGCGGCTGGAGGATCCGGACGACTTCGTGCGCATCGAGCTGGAGACCGCGCTCGCCCGCGACATCCCCGTGGTGCCGGTCCTGGTGGGTCATGCGCAGCTGCCGGTTGCCTCGGAGCTGCCGGGTTCCTTGGCATCGCTGGTGTTTCGTCAGTCGATCGAAGTGCGGCCGGATCCGGACTTTCACAACGACGCGACGCGCCTGGTGACGGCGCTGCGGGCGATCCTGGACCCCGCGGCAGCAGCGGCAGCGGCGGCGGCAGAGCAAGCGGCTGCCGCGATCACACGGCCTTCTGCTGCGACACGCACGAGGAGCCCCCGACGGCTGGGCTGGATCGTTGCCGCGGTACTACTGGGCATCGTCGCCGCCGCGCTTGCGACTCCCGCGATCCGGTATCTGCGCGAAGTGCCGCCTCCGGAAATG
The DNA here is from genome assembly GCA_030037905.1 of Gammaproteobacteria bacterium. Classification (GTDB taxonomy): domain Bacteria; phylum Pseudomonadota; class Gammaproteobacteria; order Steroidobacterales; family Steroidobacteraceae; genus FEN-1191. The sequence continues at coordinate 12,171 of JASHPX010000160.1, read as the reverse complement.
CGCACCGACATCATCACACCCGCTACCGACCGGCCGGAATCGTTTGCACTCTCACCCGACGGGCGGCAGATCGTATTCGTGGCCTCCGGCGAGGATGGTATTTCACGCCTGTGGCTGCGGTCTCTGAGTGCGACGAGCGCGCAGCCGTTGGCGGGTACCGAGGATGCGAGCCTTCCCTTCTGGTCCCCCGACAGCCGGTCGGTGGGGTTTTTTGCAAACGGCGAGCTGCAGCGCCTCGACCTCGGCGGCGGAGCGCCGCGCTCCCTCGCTGCAGCTCCCAAGGGACAGGGCGGCGCATGGAATGCAGATGGTGTCATCGTGTTCGCGCCGTCGCCTGGGGCGCCGTTATTGCGCATCGCGGCCACGGGGGGTTCGGCGGTAGCCGCTATCCAGCTCACGGCGAGACTTCCGGGGCAAGGCTTTCCGTTCTTCCTCCCCGATGGCCGGCACTTTCTGTTCGCTGCGGTGAGTAGCTCGCCGGAGACGGCAGGGATCTATCTCGCCGCGCTCGGCACGACGGATGTGCAGCGGCTCACTTCGGCCTTCAGCGTCATCGCCTATCTCCCGTCGGGTTGGCTGCTGTGGGTACAACCCAGTGGCAACTTGGTGGCGCAGCGGCTCGATCTCGCGAGGCAGAGGCTCACGGGCGATCCGGTGACGATCGCCGACGCAGTCGCTACTGGCCCCGGCGGAGTCGCTGCGTTTTCCGCATCGGCCACGGGGCTGGTGGCCTACCGCACCGGGGAGGCGGCTAGTGCGCGGCGGCAACTGACGTGGTTCGATCGCGCCGGCAAGCCGCTGGGCGTGTTGGGTGATCCGGACGAGACTCTGAGGGACCTGAGCGTCTCGCCCGACGGGCAACGGGCCGTGGTGACCCGCACGGTGCACGGGAACATGGATATCTGGCTGCTCGACGGCACCCGCATGACACGCCTGACGTTCGATCCGGCCAATGGCTTCCCCATCTGGTCGCCGGATGGCCGCTCGATAGCGTTTGGTTCTAATCGAAGCGGAACATACGACCTTTATCGGAAGGCCGTGGATGGCTCGGGCACCGCGGTGCTGCTCATGGCCTCGCCGCAGCCCAAGTTACCGACCGACTGGTCCAGGGACGGGCGGTTTTTGCTCTATTTCAGCGCCGATCCGCAGACGGGAACCGACCTGTGGGTGCTGACGATGACGGGGGAACAGAAGCCGTGGGTATTCTTGAAGACGCCGTTCAATGAGGAATATGCGCAGTTCTCGCCCGACGGCCGGTTCGTGGCGTACCAGTCGAACGAATCGGGAGGCGATGAGATCTACATCCGCCCATTCACCCCGCTGGGCGAGACGGCGAACCCGGCTGGGGGGCAGTGGCAGATCTCGACGGACGGGGGTATCGAACCCCGCTGGAGTCCGGATGAGCGGGAGCTGTATTACCTGGACCCGCAGGGCCGGATGATGGCGGTGTCGATCACGGTCACGGGCACGACGATCGCACCGGGCGCGCCGGTGCCGTTATTTGCGACGAAGATCTTCGGAGGTGGAGTGAATATGCAGCAAGGCTTCGAATACGCCGTGGCCCGCGACGGCCGGTTCCTGATCAACACGCTGCTCGATGAGAACCGATCCACCGCGCCGATCAGGCTGATCCTGAACTGGAATCCCGAGGCAACCGCGCAATGAGCGGGGCACGCCGAGGCGATGCGTTACTGCATAGGCGGACTATGCGTAGTACGCCATATGAAGGCGGCGCTCGCGTACTACGATAAGCAGGCGGCCCGACGGGACGATCGTGGAGATGAAGATCAGGGAAGTGCCGGAGTCTGTTGATGCCGATCCCACGTCGGACGGTGAATCCCCCGCGCCGCTCCCCTCGAGACCCCGGAGTTTCACTTCATCCGGCTGTCCAGGCGTAAGATTCCGGTTTCGCTTGCAGGGGAATCTCATAGCGGCGGGGACAAGAGGGCAAGGGCGAGCCCGGCCCCAGATCCGGATGTACCTACAATCGAGACGAGCGGACCCCGCCAGGAGGGAGCTCGGCTCCGACCTGCAATGAATAACGGCCCAGCGAGCCCGCTGCAACGCTCGTTTGAAAGCGTCGATATAGAGTAGCAGTGCGCCGACGGTCTGAGGCCCGCGCGGAGGGGACGATGAGCAAGTCAACGAAAATGGGGAAGACGTGGGTCGGTGCGGCACTCGCTGCGCTCGCGTTGGTGTGTGTGCGGCCTGCGGCTGCCCAGGTTGGAATCGTCTCGGTGACGGGCGGGCGCGTGGAAGGCGTCACGATCGACGGCATCACCTCGTTCAAGGGCATCCCATTCGCGGCACCGCCGGTGGGGAACCTGCGCTGGCGGGCCCCGCAGCCGGTGAAACCATGGAGCGGTATCAAGGAAGCAGACCACTTCGCTCCGAGCTGCATGCAGAACCAGAAGACTCTGGAGCAGCTGTACGGCGCGCCCCCGGCGATGAGTGAGGACTGTCTCTACCTCAACGTCTGGACACCGGCTCGATCCGCCCGCGAGCGGCTGCCCGTGATGGTCTGGATCTACGGTGGCGGCTTCACCGAGGGTGCGACGAGCATTCCCGTCTACGATGGGACACACCTTGCGCAGCAGGGAGTCGTGCTGGTCAGCGTCGCGTACCGGTTGGGCGTGTTCGGCTTTCTAGCAGATCCGGAGCTCAGTGCCGAGTCCCCCCGTCATGTGTCGGGAAACTATGGACTGCGCGACATGATCGCCGCCCTCGACTGGGTCAAGGCGAACATCGCCCATTTTGGCGGCGATCCCTCGCGCGTGACGATCTTCGGCGAGTCCGCGGGTGGCGCGGCCGTGATGATACTGGCCGCATCGCCTGCGGCCCATGGACTCTACCAGCGCGCCATTTCGGAAAGCGGCGACGTGCGCTCCTGGCGAGAGCCGGCATCGGCAAACGACGCAGGCACACTCGCCGCTGAGCCGCTGGCAACGGCTGAAGCCACCGGCCAGCGCTTTCTCGCCGGGCTCGGGGCCCGCGACCTCGCGGCCGCACGTGCGCTCCCCGCCGATGTGATCCAAAAGGCACAGCCGAGTGGACTTCAGAGCCCCTTCACCCCGATCCTCGACGGTGAGGTTCTCCCGGGCAACGAATACGAGTTGTATCAGGCGGGCCGGTTCAACGACACGTCGGTGCTCGTGGGCACGAACGCCGATGAGGGAAGAATCTTCACACCGGCGGGCGTAACGCCAGCGCGGCTCGAAGCGCAGATCCATGCCCGATACGGCCGATATGCGGGAGCGATTCTCGCGCTGTACCCGCATGTCACGAATGCCCAGGCGGAACAGGCCGCAAGGGATGTCTTCCGTGATTCGACGTTCGCGTGGGATAGCTGGTCGTGGGCTCGTTTGCAATCGCAGAAGGGCCAAGGCAAGGCGTACCTGTACTATTTCGACCGTCACTCGCCGCAGGAGCCACTCGGACCGGTCCATGGCGCCGAGATCCCTTACGTCTTCGGCAACGTGGCCCCAATCCCCTCACAGAGCTTCGGGCCACCGGGCCCTGCGGACGTAGCGTTTTCGCAGCAAATCCAGAGCTACTGGATTAATTTCGCCAAGACCGGCGACCCGAACGGTCCGGGATTACCGCACTGGCCGGCGTTCAGCGCGTCATCACCGCGAGTCATGTACCTCGATGCCCGCCCCCACGCCGGTCCGGTGCCGAACCTGAGCAAGCTCGAGGTGCTCGACCGCTACTTCGCGCATCTGCGCGCCGAAGCGCACGCTCGGGTCGGAGGCGGGGACTGATCCGGGGGCGACGCGGACTCGAGCGGCCCACGGCGCTCAGACGCCCGTGCTCACGCATAACGCCATCGCGCGCGCATCGATCAGTTGATCGGAGAGGCGTGCCCCGCACTACTGGACGCGTATCAAGAGTCTCGCGCGTCCGGCTCCCCAGCCGATGCATGTGTCATGTTGCCCATTCAGGCGCTACGCGGTCGGACTGACGAGCACGCGAGCGCGACTTGGGTCGCCGCTTCGATGGTGCGGCAATATCACCCAGCCCCTTGAGCTTTACGGGCTTACGACTCTGGGAAGCGGGCCACGAGCTCGAGCTCACCTCCGGCCTCCTTGATGTACCGGTCGAGCGTCGAGATGAGCATGTCGGCGCGGTCCTCGAGGCGCGAGACGGCTTCCTGTCCGATGCCGAGGGTCTTCGCCATCTTCGTCTGCGTCCGGCCGAGGGCCCGGCGCAGCTCCCGCAGCGTCATCTCTTCGGCGATGAGTTCGGCCGCGCGGCGCTCGATCTTCTGCCCGCGCTCGCGCGGAAGCGCCGCCAAGTCTTGAGCGAGTGTACGTCCCATGGTTGCGACCTCCTCACTTCTTCCGTCGTGTCTTCCGCCTTGGCTCGTTCGTCTTGCGCTCGGCGTCCCTCAGGCGGGCCAAGTGTGCATCGAGCCGCTTGTCTGCCGTCTCGATGAGCTTGCGGTAGAACCGCTTCTCGCTCGCGCCGGATTTATCGCCGGCGGCGAACAGAACGCCGGGCCGAACTGCTCGATGAGTTTCGCATGCGCCCGAAGCTCATCCTGGACGACTTCTTCGAGTGCATCGAACTCCGCCGCCGGAAGCGTGCTTGCGGAGCAGGGTGCTCCAGCGCGCTCGGGCACGTTCCAGCGGGGGGCAGAATCGGGGGCAACTCTCGGTTGCCTCATCTGGGATAACCAGTAGAAACAGGCACTTCAGAGCAGCTGTCGAGCCTCTCCCTAGCCACAGTCTAATCAGTCACTCGCAATCCCCTTGTTCAGTGCGGGACCTCTGCGGGACTGCAGTGCACACACCCGCTCGGACGCCTCGATCAGGGAGCCGATCTCCGGCGCCGGGTAGTGGGTAGCGACATGACGAGATTTTTGGCCGAGCACTCGCGGCCGGACGTCGTCCGTTGCGCTCAATGCGCCTTGTAGTCCGAACCGTAGATCGGTAGCTTCGCCGGCGGGAAGTGCAGTTTCGACACTGGCTCGGTCATCCACACCGGAGGATGGGGAGGAATTGTCGTGTTGTCCCAGTGGTCGGTGATCTTGCCCTGGTCGTTCACCTTGAAGGCATCAAAAACCAGTGTTTCGTAGCGCTTGCCCGGGTGCTGCGGATCGGGCGGGAACTGCTGGGCGACTACCATGACGCATTCGCCCTCGGTCAGGATCATATAGCCAGGATCGCCCAAGTGCAGTGGCGAGTTGGGGTTGTACGGATCCCGCCCGAAAGGCGGACCACCGCCGCGCAGGCGGCTATACGTCTCGTAGAGGAGCCGCGCGCCGTCCCGGGACGACACGTGGTTGATCTCGTTGAAGCGCCGAGCCGCTGCTGCGTGCTCGACGTAATCCGGAGCCAGCGGGTCCATCATTTCCGCCATCGTCGCCGTATAAAATTTCACCGCATACTTGATGGCTACCTGCTGGTTCCGCGCCAGCTTCGCCGCGTCGGCTGGTGATCGTTGGACCGCCGCGCTGGCTGCGCACTGCGCCTGTGGCACCGTACCCTGCGGCATGGATTGTCCCCACGCCGCCACCGCAGCCGAGGCTGCGACAATTGCGAACAGCTTCGTAATCTTCGTCATGATGGCGCCTGATCCCCGTGCTGCGCCGTTGTTTCTTCCGGCAAGGCGAAGTATATCAACTGACTCTGAGACTGACTCTGAGACTGACTCTGGGACCCGCCGGTACCCTGACAATTGCGTCCCACTCGCTGTCCGGTACGAACCCACCGAGGATGCCCGCCCAGAGGAAGCAATCCCGACCAGGATGAAGTCACGGTCACGATCTCGAGGACGTCGCGCAACAACATCTACTGCTGCATTCATGCAATCGTGGCGAGCGGCGCGATGACGGGATCACTCCAGCCGCGCTAGAGAATCAGCTTCCACGCCCACCGCGCCCCACCTTTCGAAACAGTAATGTGACGGCAAACGAGCCGCAATTCATCGGCGCGCGGAACCTGTCAGGATTGCTTCGACGCGTGCGTGGCGCACACGAAGTGCGCAGAGCGCGCTGGAATCATGAAATGTCTGGTGATCGAGGATGAGCCGCAAACGCTGCAGTACATCTGCCGTGGTCTCGCAGAGGCCCTCTACACGGTTACATCTTGTCGCAACAGTTCCAGTGCCCTGCACCACATCGTCCAGAGCGAGTGGGACCTCGTGGTGGTCGATCGCCTGCTGCCGGGTGGAGTCGATGGCCTGTCAATCGTGCGTAAGCTTCGCGAATTGGGCAAGGATGTCCCGGTCATCGTGGTGAGCGCGCTTGCCGCCACAGAGGAGCGGGTGCGTGGCCTGCGCGAGGGGGCGGATGACTATCTGTCCAAGCCCTTTGCTATTTCCGAGTTCCTGGCGCGCATCGAGGCGTTGCATCGACGCCAACAGCGCGACTATCACTCCCCGGTATTGAGAGTCGCCGACCTGACGTTGGACACCCGCACTTTCAAGGTCGTGCGGGCGGGGACGTCGATCGTGTTGAAGCCGCGTGAATTTCGGCTGCTCGCCTACCTGATGCGTCACGCAAACCAGGTCGTCACTCGCGCGATGCTGCTCGAAGCTGTGTGGGGCGGCAGCTACCTGACGCAGAGCGATGTAGTCGACGTGCAAATCAGTCGACTGCGTGTGAAGGTTGACAAGAACTTTCCGTCGTCGCTGATTCGCACCATTCGCGGCGTTGGGTACGTGCTGGGAGCATAAAAAAAGGGATGGGACGTGAGCTGAGTGTTTGGATGAGATGCAAAGCAGTGCTGATGCTGTCGGGCGCGTGCGCGCTACTGCTACCGGAACTTTGCAGTTGCAGCAACAGCGCGGCGGGCGTTGGTACGCCGCGGCAGAGCACGGCGGCGCGTAACGACAGCGTGCAACTGAGCACGGCGGAACTGTCGAGCGTGTCGGTACGGCCGGTCGGCGAGCATGACTTCACGCAGCAGCGCGATTCCGTCGGCTACATCGACTTCGATCAGGATCGCGTGGTGCAGGTGTCTCCTCCCTATCAGGGGCGCATCTTGCAGCTATTCGCCGACGCCGGGAGTCACGTGCGCCGCGGACAGCTGCTGTTCACGATCGACAGTCCGGATCTGGTGCAGGCCGAGTCCACGCTGATCTCGGCGGCCGGCACGCTCGATTTGACCACGCGCGCGCTCACGCGCGCCAGGGGACTCTATGCCGTGCGCGGGCTCGCGCAGAAGGACTACGAGCAAGCGGTTTCCGACCAGCAATCGGCCCTGGCCGCCTACGAGGGGGCGCGTAACGCCGCGCGCATCTTCGGCAAGAGCGAGGCGCAGATCGATCGCATCCTCGCCACCCAGCGCGTCGATGCGAGCATGCCGGTGCTCAGCCCGATCAGCGGGGTCGTCACGGCCCGCAATGCCGCGCCCGGGACCCTGGTGCAACCGGGCGGCACGCCGGCGCCTTACTCGATTGCGGACCTCGCGAGCAAGTGGCTCATCGCCGATATGCCCGAGACCGATCTGCCGGCGTTGCGACTGGGTCAGCCGGTGAGCGTGCAGGTGCTCGCTTATCCCGGCCGGCTGTTTCATGGGCGCATCAGCTACATCGCCGAGGCGGTCGATCCCAATACGCATCGCGTCGCGGTGCGCTCGCAGATCGCGGATCCGCACGACGAGCTGCGCGCTCAGATGTTCGCCACCTTCACCGTGCAGGTGCACGCTCCGGCGGCCGCGCTGGCCGTGCCGGACGACGCGGTGGTGCGCGAGGGCGACGGCACGATGACGGTGTGGGTTGCGAACGGCGCGAACTCCTTCACACGCCGCTCGGTCACGCTCGGGGCCGAGCAGGATGGGTACGAACAGATTGTCGGGGGGCTGCGTCCCGGTGAGCGCATTGCCACCACCGGTGCGCTGTTCATCAGCAACGCCGCGGTCGTCGGAGCGGCGAACTGAGCGTGCCGCAGCGCTCTTTCCCCCGGCCAGTTGCCCCGATGGATGCTCACGCCATGCGCGCTCAGCTCGAGAGATAATTTCCCATGCTGCGAGCCCTGATCTCCCTTGCGCTGTTGCGCCGGCCGATCATCCTGGTTGGTCTGGCGGCATTTTTCGTCGCAGGGTTGATAGCCTTCTCCCGGCTGAATATCGAGGCGTATCCGGACCCCGCGCCCGTGATCCTGGAGATCACGGCCCAGGCCCCGGGCCTCTCGGCCGAGGAGATGGAGCGCTACTACACCATTCCGATGGAGGTGGGCCTGGCGACCACCCCGGGGGTGAACAACATCCGCTCGACTTCCTTCTACGGGCTGTCGTTCGTGCGTGTGACGTTCGATTACGGCGTTGACTATTACTTTGCGCTGGAGCAGGCCGAGCTCAACCTGCAGCAGAACGTCAACCTGCCGAACGGCGTGCAGCCGCAGATTCAGGCCTCGAGCCTGACCAACGAGATCTATCGCTATCAAGTGGTCGGTCCGCCGCGCTTTGGGCTCACCAATCTGCGCACCCTGCAGGACTGGGTGCTGCAGCGACGGCTCCTGACAGTGCCCGGCGTCGTGCAGGTGGTGTCCTGGGGTGGCACGACCAAGGAATACCAGGTGGTCGTCGATCCACACAAGCTGCAGGCGTACAACATCACGCTGCCGCAGGTGCTGCAGGCGCTCGGCGACGCCAACATCAACGTCGGCGGTCGCACCGTGAGCTTTGGCCAGCAGTCGGTCAACATCCGCGGCCTGGGGCTGATCCGCGACGTGAACGACATCGGCAACGTCGTGCTCACCCAGGATTACGGGGTGCCGGTGCTCGTCAAGGATGTCGCGCAGGTGCAGATCGGGTACGTACCGCGACTCGGTCAGGCGGGCCGCGACGCCGACGGCGACGTGGTGCTGGCGATCGTGGTCATGAACCGCATGCTGCACACCAACGACGTGCTCGCGCGCATCAAGCGCGAGATCGCGCAGATCAACAGCGACGGTACGCTTCCGCCGGGTGTGCATGTCGTGCCCTATTACGATCGCTCCACGCTCGTGAGCGTCACCACGCACACGGTGCTGCACAACCTGCTGTTCGGGTGCCTGCTGGTGTTCCTGGTGCAGTGGATCTTTCTGGGTAACCTGCGCACAGCCGTGATCGTCGCGACCAACATCCCCTTCGCGCTGCTCTTCAGCATCATCATGCTGGTGATCACGGGCGAATCGGCCAACCTGTTGTCGGTGGGCGCGGTGGATTTCGGCATCATCGTCGATTCGGTGGTGATCCTGGTCGAGAACATCTACCGCAACTTTCAGAAGCCCACGGCCGAGCGGCACGCGCTGCTGGACGACCATGCGACACATCATGTGCGGTCGCCGCTCGAGAGCTCAGCCGGCTGGAGCGACCGGCTGCGCATGATCTTCATCAGCGCTCTGCAGGTGGATCGCGCCGTGCTGTTCTCCACGCTCATCACGGTCGCGGCCTTCATCCCGCTGTTCACGATGCAGGGCGTGGAGGGCCAGATCTTCGGACCCATGGCGCGCACTTACGGCTATGCACTCGCCGGTGCGCTGATCGCGACCTTCACGGTGAGCCCGGCGCTGTCCTCGCTGCTGCTGCCGCGCCACGTGCAGGAGGTGGAGACATGGACGGTAAGGCAGCTGCGCGCGCTGTACACCCCGGTACTGCGCTGGGCGCTGGCGCACCGGCGCGCGACCGTGGGTATGGGCGTGGTCTTCCTCGCGATCGCGGGCGTTCTGATCACGCAGCTCGGCAGCGAATTTCTGCCGGCGCTCGAGGAGGGCAATCTCTGGATCCGTGCGACGCTGCCGCCGACGATCTCGCTGCAGGCGGGAGATGATGCCGTGAATCGCATGCGCGCGATCCTCGACAGCTACCCGGAGGTGATCACGGTCACCTCGCAGCATGGCCGCCCCGATGACGGCAGCGATGCCGCGGGCTTCAACAACGTGGAGTTCTTTTGCCCGCTCGAGCCCTTCGATCACTGGCCGCGCGGCATGAACAAGGCAAAGCTGATCGCACAGCTGAACCGGCAGCTGTCCAACGAGTTCGTCGGCACCTCGTTCAATTTCTCCCAATACATCCAGGACAACGTCGAGGAAGGTCTCTCCGGTATCAAGGGAGCCAACGCGGTGAAGATCTTCGGACCGGATCTGACGGTACTGGAGAGGCTGGCGGGGGAGGTTTACGATCAGATGCACGATGTGCGCGGCGTGCAGGATCTGGGGATCTTCCACGTGCTCGGACAGCCGAACCTCAACGTCACCGTGGATCGCGCCAAGGCGGCGCGCTACGGACTCAACACCGGCGACGTCGATACCGTAATCCAGGCGGCAATGGGCGGGACGCAGGCGACCACGGTGCTGGAGGGCGATCGCGAGTTCGCGCTCACGGTACGCTATGCGCCGCAGTACCGGGCCAACATCGATGCGGTCCGGCACCTGATGGTCGGCTACCAGAACTCGGCGGGTGGGACCTCGTACATTCCCCTGTCGAACGTGGCGAGCATCTCGCTCGACACCGGCGCCTCCTACATCTATCACGAGCGCGGCGAGCGCTTCATTCCGGTGAAATTCAGCGTGCGCGGTCGCGATCTGGGCAGCACGGTCGCGGAGGCTCAGGCGCGCATCGCGCGCAACGTGAAGCTGCCACAGGGCTACCGGATCGAATGGGCCGGCGAATTCGCGGAGTTGCAGGCGGCGAAGGCACGGCTCATGGTCGTCATCCCGATCGCGATCGGCATCATCCTGGTGCTGCTCTACGGGCTGTTCAATTCGCTGCGTAACAGTCTGCTGACGCTGGCAGGTATCCCCTTTGCGATCGCCGGCGGTGTCATCGCGCTGTTCATCTCCGGGCAGAACCTTTCGGTGTCTGCCGATATCGGGTTCGTATCGCTGTTCGGCGTCTCGGTGATGAACGGCATTCTGGTGATCACCTATTTCGTGCAGCTCTGGCAGGAGGGACAGCGACCCGAGCTGGCAATGTTCAATGCCGCCGAGCAGCGCATGCGCCCGATGCTGATGACGGCGCTGTCCGCCTGTATCGGGCTATTCCCGGCGGCGATCTCCACGGGCATTGGCAGCCAGGTGCAGCGGCCACTCGCGACTGTGGTGGTCGGCGGCATGCTGCTCGGGCCCATCATGCTGCTGGTGGTGGCCCCAGCCCTGCAGATGATGTTCCTCGGCAAGCCCCGACCGGCGCCGTCGGCGACATCCGCCGTGGACGAGGGCGTGTGAGCCACGCGCTGATGGGCAGATTGATACTGGGGCTCGGCGTGGTGCTCTTGACGGGCGGTGGCGTAATGCTCGCCTGGGCGAGCGCGCCAGCGGGCGCGGCGCGACCGGTGGCGATCCGCGCTATTCACGCGCACACGGCCTCCGAGGTGATGCACGCGTCACACGTTGCCGCGCCGCCGAACGCCGCGACGGCGCCTGCGCTTGGTGCGCGCGGGGCTTTGCGGTCGACGCGGCTGCCGATGGCCAACAGGTCACGGGCAGACGTCAGGGTCGGGCGTAGCGGTGCCGGCGCAGTGGGAGCCGCCGGTGTGGCAGGACGGGAGCGACCGGCCGGCACCCGTGCCTGGCACGGTGCCGCGAGCATCGGCGGCGCAGGCAACGTGCATCCGGGCGCGCACGGGGGCATGCGTGACGGCACCGCCGGCGTCAGCGGCAGCACGATGCCGCGGCAATTGCCGCGCTAGCGGGCGTCTCGGGAGGCAGGCAGCATGCGCGCGCAGCACACTCATTGTCCCGGAGTCGCCACGGCGGCGCTGACGGCACTGCTCGCCGCGTGTGCGCTGGGCCTGACTGCCTGCGCCGTGGGACCCAACTACCAGCGGCCGAGCACCCCGCCGGCCAGCCGGTACAGCCCTGCCCCGCTGCCGGCGGCCACGGCCTCGGTCCCGGGCTCCACGGGCACCACGGGCACCACGGGCATCGCGGGCAGCGCGGGCAGCGCCGGTGCGGCGCAGAGCTTCTCCGTGGGTCAGGCGATCTCGGCGCAGTGGTGGACGCTGTTTCACTCCCCGGCCCTCAACGCGCTGATCGAGCAGGCATTCGCGCATAACCCGAGCATCGATGTCGCGGTCGCCGCTCTGCATGAGGCGCAGGAGAACGTCTACGCGCAGCAGGGGTTCTTCTTTCCGACCGTGCAGGCGAGCTACTCCGCCCAGCGCAGCAAGATCGCGGGGGCTGTCGCCACCGCGAACACACCGATCTACGGCCCCAACGGCACCATCATTCAGCCCTCCGCTCCC
>JASHPX010000159.1 GCA_030037905.1 Gammaproteobacteria bacterium | reverse complement strand
CACCTCAGGCCACATCGGCCTCGCAGCCTCTCCCCGCGACGCTCGCCGATGGGCTGCGCGCTACCGTCAGTGCGCGCACGCTCGGGCTGATCAATCGCTACGTCGATGAGGTCGTCACCGTGAGCGAGGAGAGCATCGCGGCGGCGATGCGCGTCCTGTGGAAGCAGCTGCGCAGCATCGTCGAGCCCTCGAGCGCTGTGCCCTATGCGGCGCTGCTCGAGGGGCGGCTGGATTTGGCGGGGCAGCGCGCGGCGATCATCCTCACGGGCGGGAACGTGGATCTGGACCGCCTGCCCTGGTCTCTCCCTGCGGCTCGGTGAATCGCCTCCAGCGGTGCGGCCGCTGGCCGCGGGTCGCGGGCCGCGGGTGTCGCCGCCGCACCTTCAGCGCGACTGGATCACCGCCGCCTCCTCACCCTCGCGTACGCTCGCGCGCAGCATCCCCGCGCTGTTGTGGCGCATGACGATCGTGCCGGAAGCATCCACCGCGATCAGTCCGCCACGTGCATTCAGGGACGTGAGTCGCTCGAGCGCCGCTTCCACGGCGCGCGCCAGCGGCTCGCCGGCATAGCGCACGCGTGCCACGAGGTCGTACGCCTGCGCGGTGCGCAGGAACCACTCGCCTTGACCCGTCATCGATACGGCGCAGCTCGCATCATCGGCATAAGTACCTGCTCCGATGACCGGGGAGTCGCCGATGCGCCCGGGCCATTTGCCGGTCGTACCGCCGGTGGAAGTGGCCGCGGCCAGTCGGCCGCACCGATCGCGCGCCACGGCACCGACCGTGCCTGCGGCGTCTGCCCCGCCGGCCTCGCCGCGCTGCCGGAAGGCGCGCAGCTGCTCGCGCCGGGCGCCGGTGATGAAGTAGTCGTTCTCGACCCGCTCACTGCCGGCCACGCCCGCGAGCCGGTCCGCAGCCTCTGCCGCCAGGAACACGTGCGGGGAGTGTTCGAGCAGGTAGCGCGCGATACGGATGGGGTTTTTCGTATGCCGCACCAGCGCGACCGCACCGGCGCGCAGCGTCGTGCCCTCCATGATCGCGGCGTCCAGCTCCGCCGATCCCTCCAGCGTCAGTACGGCGCCGCGCCCGGCATTGAACAGCGGATCGTCCTCCAGCGCAGTGACCGCCGCCTGCACGGCGTCCAGTGCAGGTCCATCCGCCTGCAGAATGCGCCGGCCGGCCTCGAGCGCCGCGGCGAGGCCCTCCCGCAGGCCCAGCTCGCGCGCAGGCTGCAGATCGGCGGCGGACAGGCTGCCCGCTCCACCGTGAATGGCGAGCGCATACATGCCGCCGAAGCGTACAGTGACGTACAGTGACGCATCCAGGTGTGGATATCCCCTGCTGCGGGTGTCCCCGGCTGTGGGTATCCCCTGACAGCCCGGCGGCGACCGCGCCAAGGGCCGTAGAGCCGGGGATATGGCATAGTGGGCCCCGCCATCCCACCGGATCCACCGGGGCGAGCATCATATGAAACGCCGGGTCAACTGCTGGGTCGCGAGCCTGCTCGCGCTGTCGTGTCTGTGCTTCGCATCGTCATCCGCCTTCGCCGCGGGTCCTGCCGCGGCCGCGGCCGCGCCCCGCGCCGATGTGCTGCGGGCAACGCTCGCGAACGGCCTGCGCGTCATCCTCGTGCGCAACACGCTCGCGCCCGTCGTGTCCACCTCGGTCAACTACCTGGTCGGCTCTGACGAAGCACCCGCAGGGTTTCCCGGCATGGCCCATGCCCAGGAGCACATGATGTTCCGCGGCTCCCCCGGCCTCACGGCGGATCAGCTCGCCGATATCGGCGCTCTGATGGGCGGTGACTTCAACGCCGACACTCGCGAGGGCATCACGCAATACCTCTTCACCGTGCCGTCCGATGATCTGGACGTGGCGCTGCACATCGAGGCGCTGCGCATGCGCGGGGTGGACGACAGCACGCAGGGCTGGGATCAGGAGCGCGGCGCCATCGAGCAGGAGGTCGCGCGCGATATGTCCGATCCGGGGTATGTGCTCTACACGAAGCTGCGCGCCTACGCGTACGCCGGCACACCCTACTCGCACGATGCGCTCGGCACGCGGCCTTCCTTCGACAAGACCACCGCGCAGATGCTGCAGCAGTTCCACGCGCGCTGGTACGCGCCCAACAACGCCGTGATGGTCATCGTCGGGAACCTCGAGCTTCAGCCCACGCTCGCGCAGATCCGCACGCTGTTTGGCGATATCCCACGCAAGACGCTGCCGGCCCGCCCTGCCGTGAATCTGCATCCGATCACGGCCACGAGCTTCTCGGTCCCGACTGATCAGCCCAACGGCGTGCTCATGATCGCCGTGCGCACCCCGGGCGCTCGCAGCCGCGACTTCCCGGCGCTGGAGGTGCTCTCCGACGTGCTCAGCAGCCGCCGCTTCGATCTTTACGGGCTGGTCGCGCAGGGCAAGGTCCTCGACGCCGGCTTCTCGCTCGATCCGCTGCCGCGCTCGGGTCTCGCCTATGCGACGGCGGAGTTCACGGCCGGTTCGGACAATGCGGCTCTGATGAAGGACGTGCGCGACATCCTCGCGAAGGTGGCGCAGGGTGGAGTGCCGCCCGAGCTGGTGCAGGCGGCCAAGATCCAGGAAGAGCGCGAGGCCGGCTTCGAGCGCAACTCCATCGAAGGTCTGGCCTCCATCTGGTCCGACGCCGTGACGCTCTATGGTCTGCGCTCACCCGATGAGGATCTGCAGCGCATCGAGCGCGTCACGACCGCAGACGTGGACCGCGTCGCGCGCGAGTACCTGGTGCTCGACCGCGCCGTCTCGGCGACGCTCCTGCCGCAGGGCTCGGGCCGCCCGGTGGTGGCGAGCGGTGGCTTCGGCGGGCAGGAGAGCATCGCGCTCGGCCAGGGCCAGCCCACCGCGCTGCCCGACTGGGCCCAGCGTGCGGTTGCGCGTCTTTCGGTGCCGCCGCTGACGACTCATCCGGTCGTCAGCACGCTGCCGAACGGCCTGACCCTCATCGTGCAGCCCGAAGACGTGAGCAACACGGTCAGCGTCGTCGGCCTCGTCCGTAGCCGTGCGGACACCGAGACGCCCCCGGGCCAGGAGGGCGTCGACGATCTGCTCGATGCGCTGCTGCCCTTCGGCACCGAGCGGCTCGATCGGCTGGCCTACCAGCGCGCCCTCGACGCCATTGGCGCGGACGAGCAGGCCGGCACCGATTTCGGCGTGGAGGCGCTCGCGCCGTACTTCGACAAAGCCGTGCAGCTGCTGGCCGACAACGAGCTTCACCCGGCGCTTCCGGAGGCTGCAATGCGGCTGCTGCAACCGCAGCTGACCGCGGCGATCGCCGGCCGCAACCGCAGTCCCGGTTATCTGGCGGGGCGCTCGCTCACCGCCGCACTGTTTCCAGCGACCGATCCTTCGCTGCGGCAGGCGACCCCGCAGAGTGTTCACTCACTGACGATGCAGGACGTGCGCGATTACTATCAGACGGTCTTCCGCCCTGATCTCACCGCCATCGTGGTGATCGGCAACGTCGATCCGGACACCGCGCGCAACGTCATCGGCAAGTACTTCGGCGCCTGGACCGCCAGCGGTCCCAAACCCGACACCGACCTGCCGGTCGCCCCCCCCAACAAGCCCAGAGAGGTCAGCGTTCCGGACGCAAGCCGCGTGCAGGACAGCGTCCAGCTCGCGCAGGATCTGTCGCTCACGCGCTCCAGTCCGGACTACTACGCGCTCAACCTCGGCAACGCCGTGCTCGGCGGCGGCTTCTACTCCACGCGTCTGTCCATCCAGATGCGCAAGAACACGGGGCTCGTCTACACCGTCGGCTCGCAGCTGCAGGCGGGGCGCACGCGCGCCGTGTACATGATCGACTATGCCTGCGATCCGCAGAACGTCGAGCGCGCCGCCGGCATCGCCACGCGGCTGCTGACGGATATGCAGCTGGCACCGCCGCGCGCCGATGAGCTCGCGCGCGTCAAGGCGCTGCTGCTGCGGCAGATCCCGCTCGGTGAGGGGAGCGAGGATGCGATCGCCGAAGGGTTCCTGCGGCGTTGGGAGCTGGGGCTGCCGCTGGATGAGCCGACGATCGCCGCCAAAGAATACATCGCGCTCACCGGCGCGGACGTCCAGGCGGCCTTCCGCAAATGGATCCGCCCGAACGATCTGGTGCGCGTGGTGCGCGGCCCCGCGCCCTGAGCGCGCCCCGCGGCCGCGGCAGCGCGCGCTGAAGCCGCGGCGACGCTACAGCGGCAGCGACGGCTCGATGGCCGCCTGCCAGGCGAGCAGGCCACCTTCGAGCTGCAGCGGTGTGGCGACGCCCGCGCGTCGGGCGAGCGCACAGGCTTTCAGGCTCCGAACGCCGCTTCTGCAGATGAACACCACCGGCGCCTCACGCGCCAGCGCCAGTTCCGCAAAGCCGTGCTCCTCGATACGCGCCAGCGGCAGATTCTCGGCGCGCGCCAGGTGCCCGCGCGCGTACTCATCCGGCTCGCGCACGTCGATCAGGCGTAACGCTGCCGCATCGGCCGCCGCCAGCCGCCGCGCCAGCTCGCGCGCCGAGATGCGCGGCACGCGCTGCTGTTCCTCGACGGTGCAGAAGCCGGGCGGGTCGCGCGGCTCGCGGATGCTGGGGTGATCGCCGCACACGGCGCACTCGGGCCGCCGCTCGATGTGGAACTCATCGAAGCGCAGGCTGAGCGCGTCGTACACCAGCACCCGGCCGATGAGCGGCTCGCCGATGCCCAGCAGCAGCTTGATCGCCTCGGTCGCCTGCACCGTGCCGAGTACTCCGGGCAGAACCCCGAGCACTCCGGCCTGCGCGCAGTTCGGCAGCACCCCGTCGCGGATCTCGGGGAACAAACACCGATAGCACGGACCGCGGCCAGGCGAATAGCTCATGGCCTGGCCCTCGAAGCGATGGATTGCGGCGCTGACCAGCGGCTTGCCGTAGAGCACGCACGCGTCGTTGACCAGGTAACGGGTACCGATGCGATCGCTACCGTCGACGATCAGCTCGTAATCCTCGAACAGTGCGCGCACATTCGCTGCGCACAGCTCGGTCTGGTGCGCGACGACGTTTATGCCCGGATTCAGCGCCGCAAGTCGCTCGCGCGCTCGTTCGGCCTTCGGTGCACCGACGTCCTCGAGGGTGAACAGCACCTGCCGGTGCAGGTTCGAGGCATCCACGCGATCGAAGTCGAGTAGTCCGAGCGTGCCCACCCCGGCGGCCGCGAGGTACAGGGCCGCCGGACAGCCCAGCCCTCCGGCGCCTATGACCAGCACGCGCGCCTGCTTCAGCCGCTGCTGACCCGCCGGACCGATCTCCGGCAGCAGCAGGTGACGGCTATAGCGCTCGCGCTCGGCCGGCGACAGCGGCGGTGCGGCGGGCGGCGGCGTTGCGGCTGGCAGCGGCGGTGCGGCTGGCGCCGGCGGTGCCGCACTGGCTGCCGGTGTGGACGAAATCGTGGACGACATGAGCGGATCTGTCCGGAGGCTAAGCGGTCCCTGCGTCAGTGGTGCGCGACGGCGGGCTCAGCCGCCCGAGAGTGCGCAGATCAAGTGTACCGAATCCTGCAGTGCAACCGGTTGTGCGGGGTCACGGCTTCGCGCGCGGCCCCTGCAGCCGCGCGGTTGGCGTGGCGCAGCGCAGCCGCTAGAGTGCGCGGCTCGACTATCGACCACTTTCTGGGCCACTTTCTGGGCGACTTTCTGGGTGGATTGAAGTATGTCTGTTCTGGGGCCGGGCGAGCGCCGTAGGCGCTACGCCTGGCCGTTGCTGTGTCTGCTGGTGCTGGCGCTGCTGGGTTGCAACCGCGGCCTGTGGACACCCGATGAGCCACGCGAGGCCGAAATCGGCCGCGAGATGGCGCTTGCTCCGGGCCTCATCCCGACGCTCGACGGGCATCGTTTCATCGAGAAGCCACCGCTGTATTACTGGGTCATGGCGGGGGCCTACCGCTTGAGCGGCGGACCCTCGGTGCTCGCCGCGCGCGCGGTGAGTGTCGTGTCCGGCCTGGCGACACTGGCACTGCTGTACGCCTGGGCCTCGGCTGTCGCACGTTCACGCGCTGCGGGCCTCGCCTGCGCCTTCATGCTGGCGACCAGCGTGCAATTCATGGTCTCGACGCACTGGGTGCTGCTCGACCCGCTGCTGATGCTCTTCACCACGGTGGCCGCCTGGGCGGCCTGGTGGCTGCTGGCGGGGCCGGGGGACTGCGCACGGCTGCGCGGGTTGCTGTACGCCTCTCTGGTGGTGGCCCTGTGGATCAAGGGGCCGATCGGACCCGTGCTGCTCGGCGCCGGACTCGCGGCCTACGTACTCGTCGAGCGGCCAGCGCACTGGCGCAGGCTCAGGCCCGTGGTTGGCTGCGGTCTGCTCGCCGCGATGGTTGTGATCCTGGCACTGGCGATCTATGCGGCCGGCGGCCGCTCCGCTCTTTGGGAATGGGGTTACGTCAACCATGTTCAGCGCCTGCTGCGGCCCGGCGCGACCGGTCATCGCCAGCCGCTGCTCTACTACTCGTGGACGCTGCCCTACGCCGTGCTGCCCTGGGTACCGGCATTGATCGAGGCATTGCGGCCGGTCCACTGGCGCCGAGCGGTACCGACACGCATGCCCGATGCCACAGGCATGCCCGATGCCGCGCGCATGCCCGATGCCGCGCGCTACGGTGCGGTGATGTCCGCGGCGATGGTATTGCTGCTGTCCCTGTCGGCCACCAAGCGCGAGACCTACCTGCTTCCTGTGCTGCCGCTGCTGTTCCTCTGGCTGGGTCTTCGCGCTCATCAGTGGTGGCAGCGGGGAGGCGAGTCGGGCGCTGGAGCGCAGTCGGACACGGGAGCGCAACCAGCCAGCGACACGCGGACCATGCTCTTCTGGCGTGCGCAGGTGGCGCTGTTGTGCATCTACGCACTCGCGGCGCCGGTGGCCGCCTGGGTCTGGACTGGAGCCCCGACCCTGCCGATCGTGCTTGCGATGCTGGCGGCGCTGATCAGTACCGCGGTCCTGCTATTTCACCGCCGAGCCTTCGGCGGCACCTCCGGCGGCAGGCCCGGCGCCGCCGGAATCTGTGCGTTGGCCACCGCCGCCACGGGGGCCGCGGTACTGCTGGCGCTTGCCGGCCCCGTGCTCAATCGGACCAAGGATATGGCGCCCTTCATGCAGGCGCTCGGCCGGCGCGTGCCGGGGGGCGAGCCCCTGTATGCGCTGCACGTCGACGAGACGCTGTCCGCGGAGGTGCCGTTCTACACCGGCCGGCGCGTGATTGCCCTGGCTGCGGCCGCCCCGATGCTTCCGCGCTGGCTGTTGATACAGAATGTCACTGGCAGGCAGGGGAAACCATTACCTCCGGATTATCACCTCGTCATGAGTCAGTCCTTCGGATCGGGCCGCAAGCTCACGCTGTGGCATCGTCAGTCCAGCCCGCCCGCGGCGCTGTCCGCCGCGCGGGGCTGAGGCTGCGCGAGGCCGAGGCCACGCCCAGGTAAGCTGCTCATGTCCTCAGCCGCCAGCGGCGTCGGGCCGCGCCCGAAGTCCCGTCGTGTGCTCGCACTGGCATGGCTGGCGTTGGCGCTCGTCTGGTTCCTGCCACTCGATACACCGTACCTGCTCAATCCTGACGAGGGTCGTTATGCCGAGATTCCTCGCGAGATGGTCGTCAGTGGCGACTGGGTGACCCCGCGGCTCGACGGCATCGAATATTTCGAGAAGCCGCCGCTGCAGTACTGGGCCAGTGCGGTGGCGTTCGAGGTCGCGGGCCTGCACGCCTGGACCGCGCGGCTGTGGCCGGCGCTGTGTGGCTTTCTGGGCCTCGCGCTCTGCTTCGCCGTCGGCCGGCGACTGTACGGCGAGCGCGCCGCCTATTTCAGCGTCATCGTGCAGGCGAGCGCGCTGCTGTACGCCGGCCTCGCGCGCGTGGCCACGCTCGACATGGGACTGTGCTTCACGCTGCAGATGGCCATGAGTGCCCTGGTGCTGCTGGTGCATGGCCCGCCGGGTGAGCCCGCGAACCTCGCAGCCGCGCCGGAGGCCGGGCCCGTACGCGCGCCCGCACCGGTGGCCCTGTCTGCGCTGCTGGCCGTGGGCGTCGCGCTGGCGATGTTGTCCAAGGGGCTGATCGGCATCGTCGTTCCGGGGGGCGTCGCCCTGCTCTACATGCTGACATATCGCGACGCTCGACTCTTCCTCACCGCCCGGCCGTGGTGGTCGCTGGCGGCGCTGTGCGCGCTGGCGGCGCCCTGGTTCGTGTTGGTGTCGCTGCGCAATCCGGGCTTCGCGCGATTCTTCTTTATTTTCGAGCATTTCCAGCGCTTCATGAGCAGCGCGCAGTTCAAGCGCTACGAGCCGCCGTGGTTTTTCGTGCCGGTTCTGGCCATCGGGCTGGTGCCGTGGATCACGCTGCTGCCGCGCACGCTGCTGGAAGCGGTGCGCACCGCGCGCGTCGAGCGCGCGACCGGGCTGCTGCTGCTATGGGCGGCGTTCGTATTCGTGTTCTTCAGCTTCTCGCAGTCCAAGCTCGCCACGTACATCCTGCCGATGATGCCGGCGATGAGTCTGCTGTTGGGGCGCACCCTGGCGCGCCTGTCCGCGCCACGCCTGGGCGCGCACCTTGGCGCGCTGGCCGCCGCCGCGGCCCTCGCAGTCGTCGCAGCGCTGATAGTCACGCACTGGCCGCGCACCGCGAGGTGGGTCTCGGGCGCCTCGAGCGCGAGCGAGGCGCTATTCACGGGCGCGCTCGCGCTGCTTGCCGCCGGGGCCGCCCTGGGCTCGTTCTGGTGCCGGCGCGGGCGGGCGCTCCTTGGCGCCGCGAGTGCCGCCGCCGGCGCTTTGCTGTTGACCCAGGCGGTGCTGCTCGGCCTCGCGCAGCTACCGCATGCGCTCGCGCAGCGGCAGCTCTCGCGCCAGCTGTCCAGCTTCGTGCAAAGCTATCACCACGTCTACTGCGTGGACGACTACGTGCAGACCTTGCCCTTCTACCTGCAGCGCACCTGCACGCTCGTGGGCTATCGTGGCGAGTTCGACTATGGCCTGCGCCGCGAGCCGTGGCGTGGCATCGACAGCCTCCAGCAATTCGCGCGCGTATGGAATCGTGACGACTCCGCGCTCGCCATTCTGCGGCATGCCGACTACCAGCGGCTGCAATCATTGGGCGCGCCCATGCACGTGATATACACTGCGCCGTCCTTCCTCGCAGTGGTGCGTGAATGATGAGAGGCGCGGACCTGGCGCTGATACTGACCGGTGTGCTGCTCAACGCGGTCGCACAGCTGCTGCTGAAGGCGGGTGCACGTTCTCTGGATGGCATGTCGATCAGTTTCGCCAACGCGGGCCCGCTGCTGGAGCGCGCCGCGTTCAGCGGTCCCATTCTCGCGGGCCTGGCCTGCTATGCAGTCAGCGTCGTCGTTTGGATCCTCGCGCTCACGCGCGTGGACGTCAGCGTCGCCTATCCCATGCTGTCCATCGGCTACGTCGTCAACGCGGTGGCGGCCTGGGCGCTATTCGCCGAGCAGCTCAGCGGCCAGCGCATCGCCGGCATCGGCGTCATCATCCTCGGATGCTGGCTGGTCGCGCGTAGCTGAGCTCGCATCCGGCGCATGAAGCAGCACGCCGTGGCGCAGCAGGATGCCGTCTCGAAGCAGGATGCGCTTTCGAAGCAGGATGCTGTCGTGAAGCAGGACTATCTGCCGTTTGCCCGGCCCTCGATCGACGAGGCGACCATCGCCGGTGTCGCCGAGGTCTTGCGCTCGGGCTGGATCACGAGCGGCCCCCAGGTGCGCGAGTTCGAGTCTCAGCTGTCGTTCTGGTGCGGCGATCGGCCGGTGCGCGCCCTCAACTCCGGCACTGCGGCGCTGGAGATCGGACTGGCGCTCGCCGGCATCGGGCCGGGTGATGAGGTGATCACCTCTCCTCTGACCTGGGTCGGCACCGCCAACGTGATCGTGCGCGCCGGCGCACGCCCGGTGTTCGTCGATGTCGATGCGCTGACGCGCAATATCGATCTGTCGCAGCTCGAGGCGGCGATCGGCCCGGCGACGCGCATGCTGCTGCCGGTGGATCTGGCCGGCTTACCGGTCGACCGCGCCGCCCTCTACGAGATCGCGCATCGCCACGGCGTGCGTGTGCTCGAGGACGCGGCGCAGTCGTTCGGCGCCAGCAGTGGCGGCGTACGCATCGGAGCCGGCGGTGATCTGGTGGCGTTCAGCTTCCACGCCAACAAGAATCTGACCACCGCCGAGGGCGGCTGTCTGGTCCTCAACGACGCCGAAGAGGCGCGCCGCTGCGAGCTCTGGCGCCTGCAGGGCGTCGAGCGCTTTGCCGATGGCGGCATGGATGCGACACTCCCCGGCGGCAAGTACAACATGACCGATCTGGCGGCGCGCCTCGGTCTGGGCCAGCTCGCGCACCTCGCGGAATTCACGGCGCGCCGCCGCGCGCTTGCGCGCCGCTACTTCGAGCGCTTCGACCGCTCGCTCGGCTGTGAGCTGCCATGCGCGGACTTCACGCAGAGCAACTGGCACATGTTCCAGATCGTTCTACCGGCCGACGTCGATCGCGGCGCCTTCATCCGCGGCATGCACGCCGCGGGCGTTGGCATTGGCGTGCACTACCCGGCGGTGCATCTCATGACCTTGTACCGCAATCTCGGCCACGAGCCGGGTGAATTCCCGGTGGCCGAGCGCATCGGCGCGGGCATCGTGACGCTACCGCTGTTCCCGGCGATGCGCGATGAGGACGTGGACCGCGCCTGCGACAGCGCGGCCGCCGTGCTGGGTGCGATCCGATGAGCCCGCAGCTCTCGATCATCATCCCGGTGTACAACGAGGAGGACGTGCTGCCGAAATTGTTCCAGCGCCTCTATCCCGCCCTCGATGCGCTCGGACGGCCCTATGAGATCCTGTTCGTCAACGACGGCAGCCGCGATCGCTCCGCGGCGCTGATGCGCGCACAGTTCGAGCGGCGTCCCGACGTTACGCGCGTGGTGCTGTTTGCCGGCAACTTCGGCCAGCACCGCGCCATCCTCGCCGGCTTCGCGCACGCCCGCGGGCGCTACATCATCACGCTGGATGCGGACCTGCAGAACCCCCCCGAGGACATCGGCCGCATCGTCGCGCAGATGGACGCGGGTCACGACTACGTCGGCACCATCCGCCGCCGACGCCAGGATGCCATCTGGCGCCGCTGGGCCTCACGGCTGATGAACCTGCTGCGAGAGCGCACCACGCGCGTGCGCATCACCGATCAGGGCTGCATGTTTCGCGGATACGCGCGCGTCGTCGTCGACGCCGTCAATCAGTGCTCGGAGTACAACACCTTCGTTCCGGCGCTCGCCTACACCTTCGCCATGGACCCCGTGGAGATCCTCGTCGGCCACGAGGAGCGCGCCGGCGGACGCTCCAAGTACTCGATGCTGCGGCTGCTGCGCCTGAACTTCGATCTCATGACCGGTTTCTCCAGCGTACCGGTGCAGCTGTTTTCGGTTTTTGGCATTTGCGTGTCGCTGCTCTCCGGCGTGCTGTTCGTGCTGCTGATGGTGCGCCGACTGTTCCTGGGCGCCGAGGTGCAGGGCGTATTCACCCTGTTTGCGCTGGCGTTCATGTTCATCGGCACCGCGCTGTTCGGCATCGGGCTGGTCGGCGAATATGTCGGCCGAATCTACGACGAGGTGCGCCACCGGCCGCGCTACATCGTCGGCGCCGTGCTCGAGCACACGCCCGGCGAGCCCGCCGGCGATACGGCCCCGGAAGCCGCGGCGGGGCAGGGCGCGGCGCCGCCATCGGGGCCGCCGACCACGCTCGCCTCCACCGGCTCGCCCGAGCAGCTGCCGCTGCCGGCCATCATGTACTGCGCATCGCAACCGGAGCGCGGCTCGTGAACGTCTCCGCGGATTGCTCCACCGGGGCCGCCCCGCGTCCGCGCGCCGTGGTGTTCGCCTATCACGATGTCGGCGTGCGCTGCCTGCGCACCCTGCTTGCGCACGGCGTGCACGTCCCGCTGGTTTTCACCCACGAGGACGCTGCCGGCGAATGCATCTGGTTCGACAGTGTCGCGCGCCATGCGGCCTGGCACGGCATCCGCGTGCGCACCCCGGCAGATCCCAATGCGCCCGAAATCATCGCCGAGGTGGCCGCAGCGCAGCCCGATTTCCTGTTCTCCTTCTACTACCGCTGCCTGCTCGGGGAGGCGCTGCTGGCGCTACCGCCGCGCGGCGCCTACAACGTCCATGGCTCGCTGCTGCCGAAGTACCGCGGCCGCGTTCCGGTGAACTGGGCCGTGCTGCACGGGGAGCGCCAGACGGGCGCGACGCTGCACGCGATGACCCTGCAAGCCGACGCGGGCCCGATCGTGGCGCGCGAAGCGGTGCCGATCCTGCCCGACGACACCGCCGTGGAGGTGTTTCGCAAGGTTGCCGTTGCGGCCGAGCTGATGCTCGATCGCATGCTGCCGGAGCTGCTGGCAGGCAGTGCGCCGCACACGCCGCAGGATGCGGCGGCGGCGACGCGCTTCGGCCGCCGCAGCGCGCGCGATGGCGCGGTCGATTGGCGGCGCGGTGCGCTGGCCGCGCACAATCTCATTCGCGCGGTGGCACCACCCTATCCCGGCGCCTTCAGCCGCGCGGCGGGCCTGCATCTGGCGATCTGGCGCTCGCTGCCGGGACCGGCCGATCTGGCGGCCGAAGCCCCGCAGCTGCGCTGGCATGATGGCATCGTGCATGCGCTCTGCCGCGACGGCTCGGTGCA
>JASHPX010000158.1 GCA_030037905.1 Gammaproteobacteria bacterium | reverse complement strand
TGCCTGGGCGGTGCCCGCGTCGAGGGTGGCCGCGTCGAGGGTGGCCGCGTCGACGGCGCGGCAGGCAGCGGCGTGGTTATCGTGGGATCGGCCGTCGTCGCTGGCCAGGCGGGAACCGCGACAGTGCTGGTGGAATCGTGATGGGTCCCGATGCGCTGCGCATCGGTGTGCAGTTCCCGTCCGGCAGGCGGGCGCTCGTCGCGCCGCTCCAGCGATTGCTCGATCTTTTGCCGGATGCGCCTGTGCTGGGCGGCGGGCATCTGCCCCAGCCGCTGGTAGCGGTCGATCAACGCCAGTAATTGCTGCCCGAACTGCGGTTTCGCCCGACATAGCGAGGCCACGTCCCACAAATAGAACTCTTCCCGGTATGTCCCGCCGAGCATCGCGCCGACCAAGGCGCGCAGCTGGTCTGCGTCATCCCCCGCAGGCTCCGCGAACGGCTCGGGTTTTCGCTCTGGTGTCGCGGACATGTTCGGCTGCTCGGTAGAAATGCTCGGGAGGAATCAGGAGTCGGGGCACCATTGCGAGGGCGCTGATGTTCTGCATCGCGGTCCGATCGACGCAGGGCGGCGGCGATCGCCTGCAAGGATACCGGCAGACAGCCTTCGACCCAACCGGAAATAACGGCGTAGGGGCTCTCCGACGCTCGCGGGGGAGAGGGTCCGGCAAGTCGGTAGGCCAACGGCGCCCGCGGCGGCTGCGGCGGCTGCGGCCCGCGGGGACAGCCGCAGTCCGGCGCGCGTGCCGCGGCGCTGCGGGACAGCGCTGTGGCTGCGCTATGCTCCTCGGCTCTATGCCCTGGATCCGCCCTGGCCTGCTGCCCATCATCCGAATGATCGCCGCCGCGCTCGCCCTGGGGGCCACTGCCGCCGCGCTGATCGTGGTGGATCTGAGCACGCGACCGCCGGTTCTGCGGGCCAGCACCCGCCGAGGTGCCCCCGCGGTGCAGGCCAATTCCTACTGCGCCGCAATGCAGGGGCCGGGGTTCGACGGGCGGGGGGCCATTGCGCACACGGGCCGCTACGTCAATGCCACGTACGGTTACGCCGTGACGATACCGCCGGGACTGACGGGCTACACGGCGGCCGCCGCCGCTCCGCGGGGTTTCGGCATCATCCTGTCCGAACAGCCGAGTGCCTTTCTGCGGGTCGATGCCGGCTATGACGCGCTGTACGACATCACCGCCACCGGCGTACATCTGCGCGACACCGCGACGGCGCGCTTGTTCGATAAGCTGCTGCAGGATCGCAGCGAGAGTTACTCACTGGCGGGCGTCCAGGGGGGACGCTACCACATGACGGTGCGCTGCGCGGGCAGTGGGCGCATCTACGTGTACGACGAGGTCATCGTGGTGCGCGATCGCGAGATCTACCGGCTGGACCTGCAGAGCGTACCGGCTCGCCTGGCGGCCGATGATCGCGTGCTGGAAGCGATGCTGCGGAGCTTCAGCTGGGTGCCGCTGCGGCCATAGCCGACTCGGCACGGTAGCACCCGACGTAGCCGACCCCACGCAGATATGGCGGACCCTTCGGGCGAATACATCTGACGTATTCGCCCGAAGGGTCCGCCATATCTACGCGGGGTTCCCTTCGTCAGGCGCTGCCGTGCCAGTTATGTATGGCATGTATGGCCGCAGCGGCTCACTCGAGCCGCTGCCCGATGTGCGCGGCGACTCGCAGCGCGTTGGCGATGATGGTCAGCGTCGGGTTGACCGCGCCGATCGAGGGAAAGAAGCTCGCATCGGTGATGTACAGGTTGTCGAGCTCGTGGGCCTTGCAGTCCACGTCCAGCACGGAGCTGGCCGGATCGGTGCCGAAGCGCGCGGTGCCGGCCTGATGGGCGGTGCCGCCGATCGGGATGTCCTTGCCCAGATACAGATTGCGCTCCATCAGCACCGGATGCGCATCGGCGTGGTCGAGCAGCTGCTCGAGCTTTTTCCTGAGCCGACGATGCGCCTCCATGTTGTTCTGCGTGATATCGAGCACCACACGGTCGCCATCGTAATAAATTCTATTCTCGGGTCGCGGCAGGTCCTCGCTGGAGAGCCAGAAATCCATGGAGTGTCGTGCCATCACATCGAACGGCATTTTTGGCGCCCACTCGAGCCACGCAGGCAGCGCCTCGCCGCGGATCTGCGCTGCATGCGAAGTCGCGCACATCTGGATCAGCCCGAGCGGATATTCCCAGTCGTCGGAGCGGAAGTAATAGTCGCTCACGGCCAGGGTCTTCTGGAACACGGTGTCGTTCGGCTCGCGCGCGAGCGCCATCAGGATCGATTGGTTGTGGCGCATGTAGTTGCGCCCGACCTGGCCTGAGCGGTTCGCCAGGCCCCGCGGATGGCGGTCACTCGCCGAGCGCAGCAGCAGTAATGCGGAAGACAGCGCGCCACAGGCGACCACCACCAGATGCGCCGCATACTCCTCGCGCTGTCCGTGACGCACGACTTCGACGGCCTCGATCGCGGTGCCCGCGGCGTTGGTGCGCAGTCTCTCGACGTAGGCCCCGGTCAGCAGCGTGACATTGGAGTGTTTCTGCAACATCGGATCGACGCACACCACCTGTGCGTCGGCCTTGCCGTTCAGGGGGCATGGGAAGCCGTCGAACATATCGCAGCGGATACAGACGCTGGTCGGCGTCGCCCTGCCGTCGCGCTCGTCGAGCAGGATGCCGAGCGGCAGGTGAAAGGGATGCAGGCCGTCGCGCCGCAGGCTATCGCTCAGCGCCTGGATGCGCGGCTCGTGTGATACCGCCGGATATGGAAACGGTCCGCTCGAGGGCGGCTCGCTGCTGTCCTCGCCGCGCTGCCCGTGCACCTGGAAGAGCCGCTCGGCCTCGGCGTAGAAGGGCTCGAAGGCGGCGTAGCTGAGCGGCCAGGCCGGCGAGATGCCATCGGCGTGCACGATCTGTCCGAAGTCGCGCTCGCGCATGCGCAGCAGCGCGGCACCGTATACCTTGGAGTTGCCACCGACGAAGTAGTGCAGCCCCGGATGGAAGGCGCGCCCATCGCGACCGTACCAGGTCTCCTGGCTCTGGTAGGCCGCATCCACGAACACCGTCTGCGGATCCCAGTTGGCGCGCGTGCGCGGCAAGTAATCGCCGCGCTCGAGCAGCAGGATGCGCCGGCCGCTCGGCGCGAGCCGGTGCGCGAGCGAAGCGCCTCCGGGGCCGCTGCCAATCACGATCAGGTCGTAGTGTGCGTCGGGCATTGCGCCGCTCCGCAGTGCTTCAGCCGCCAGTGGCGAATCCGGGGTACAGCGTCATGCCACCGTCTACGAACAGCGTGGTGCCGACCACGTAGTCGGACAGATCGGAAGCGAGCCAGACCGCCGCGCGCGCGATGTCTTCGGGCTCGCCGATGCGGGCATAGGGCACCAGCGTCATCAGTCGCGCGTACGCCTCCGGCGTCTGCCAGGCGGAGGTGTTGATGGGCGTGCGGATGGCGCCGGGCGCGATGCCGTTGACACGGATGTGGTGTGGGGCGACCTCCTGCGCCAGACTCTCCATCATCAGCTTGATGCCCCCTTTGGAGCTGGCGTAGTTGGGATGGCCTCCCCAGGGGATCTCCTGATGCACCGAGCTCATGCAGATGATCTTGCCTGCTGCGCAGGATACCGAGGGCACCACACCCCGGCGCAGGAATTCGCGGATGGCGGCGCGCGCGCACAGGAACTGTCCCGTGAGGTTCACTCCAATGACCGTATTCCATTGCGCCAGCGTCATCGAGGCGAACGGTGCATCGCGCTGCAGGCCGGCGTTGTTGACCAGGATATCGAGGGTGCCGAATTCGGCGCAGGCGCGCGCGAACATGGCATCGACCTGCTCCTCGGACGAAACATCGGCCTGATAGGCGAACGAGCGCACGCCGGCGCGGCGCACCTCCTGCACCACCGCTTCGGCCGCCGGCTCGCCGACGATGTAGTTGACCACCACGTCCGCGCCAGCCTGCCCGAGCGCAATCGCGACCGCGCGGCCGATACCGGAGTTGGCGCCCGTGACGAGCGCCTTCTGCCCCGCAAGGGTCCGTGGAATGGTCAGCGGCGGTGCGCCGGAGGAGGGGGAGGTCGGCGCGCTCGGAGCGTTCATGCGGGTACTCCTCATGTAGGACGACGGGTCAGCGGGGGCGGCGCGGCGCCCTGCCGCGGCTGATGCCCTGCGGGGCTGCTACCCTGCCGGGCGGTGGTGCCCTGCAGGGGCCGGTACCCCGCGCCGGTGCTGGCCGATGTTGCCAGAGTGCAAGTGTGCGCGACAATGTGTTCGAGGAGAAAGTCTTGCTGAGCATCGTGAACATCGTCGTGGTCCGCTGCCTGCTGGTGCTGCTGTTCCTGCCGTTCAGCGCTCTGGACAAGCTGCTCAACTTCGGCGCGGCGGTGAAGCAGGCGCAGCAGGCGAGCGCCTCACAGGCGCTGGCGAGGTTACTCATCATTGCCGGGTTCGGCATCGAAGTGCTGATGTCCCTCGCAGTGCTCACGGGCGTGTTCGATCGGCTGGCCGCGCTGATCCTGGGGCTCTACTGCATCGTCACGGCGCTGCTGTGGAAGCAGTTCTGGAAAGCGCCCGATTTTCGCCTGCGCGGCGCGAGCCGTGGCCGTGAGCTGTTCTGGGATTTCTGGAAGAACCTCGCGGTGGCGGGCGGCTTCCTGGTGCTGGCGTTCGGTACCGACGCAGCGGCGGCGCGTCGCTTCTGGCACGATCCGCTCGCCTCGACACATCCGTACGCCGCGACACATCCATACGCCGCGAGCGTGGCCGTGCGGGAGACGCGATGAGCGACACGTCCGTGCCTTCGCCGGGGACGGTGTCGGCGCCCACTGTGCAGTACTGGCATCTGTGGACCGATGCGCAGGGCGTGAGTCATCAGCGGCGCTGCCAGCTGAGTCGGTTTTACTCCGCCTCCATACAGCCCCCGGCCGCGCCTCAGTGGCAGGGGCCGCGCTATAGCGGTCCGATGACCACGCTCATCACGGTGCTGCCCGTGGGGTGGATCGGTGCATGGCATGAGAATCCCCGACCGCAGTGGATCGTGCCGCTGTCGGGCCGATGGTTCGTGGAGTCAATGGATGGCACGCGCATCGAGATGGGTCCCGGAGAGTTGTCATTCGGCGCGGATCAGGAGTGCCGCGATCGCGACGGGCGGCGCGGGCATCGCTCCGGCACGGTGGGACAGGAGCCGGCAGTCCTGATGATCGTGCAGCTCGAAGCGTCGCAGCCGCCTGGCGCACCCGCGGCCTGTCCCTGGACCTGAGGTCAAGAGCGCGTGGACGACTTCGAGATCCATGACGCCAGGTTTGCGCATTACGTGCTGTCCAACGCGCCGCTCGAGCGGCTCGCTGAAGGGTTCCGCTGGATCGAGGGGCTGGTATGGATGGGCGATGCGGGCTGCCTGCTGTTCCAGGATCTGCCGCGCAACCGCACGATGCGCTGGATCGAGGAGGCGGGCGTGTCGGTGTACCGCCACCCTTCCGGATATGCGAACGGACAGACGCGTCACCCGGCAGATCCACCTTGCTGGTGTTGCCGTTCACCTCCAGGGCATCGAACGTGTCGGTGGTCGCCAGATCCTGCCCGGACGCCGCCACCGCAGCATTGCCACC
This sequence comes from Gammaproteobacteria bacterium, assembly GCA_030037905.1. Lineage (GTDB taxonomy): Bacteria > Pseudomonadota > Gammaproteobacteria > Steroidobacterales > Steroidobacteraceae > FEN-1191. The sequence goes on along the minus strand of JASHPX010000158.1, from coordinate 52 downwards.
GATCAAAGCGGCATCGGCGCTGGTATCGATCAGGAAGCGAATCGGCTGCTTC
>JASHPX010000157.1 GCA_030037905.1 Gammaproteobacteria bacterium | reverse complement strand
GTGACAATACCTATGTGGCTGTGGAAGACCCGAGTTCAATCGCTACCAAAAAGGGTGAATCATTTTTTTAAATGATGTCGACGCCACCGTTTTCCATGCGCATATTGTTGTCCATGCTGCTGCTGCTGCCACTACTGACGTTGCTGCTGGCGCTGTTCGGGATCGCCTGCCTTTCGAGGCGATCCGGGACTTCAGAGCGAGTCGCACGCGACTGCAGATGGTGCACTCCCATCAGCGGACGGCAGACCTGCGCTAGTCAACAGACGATAGGAGAGGCTGTGATGCTACGTAGAACATGGAACGGCAAATTTGCCGTCGCGGCGATCACGATAGCGGCTGGCATGGCTGCGACTGCAACAGTCGCGTTCGGTGCTGGAGCCGCTGCGATCCAAGGGTCGCGCTCCCTATCCCCCACGTTGGGCGATCAATCCGATTCCGGGGCGGCCGTACTTCAGCGACTGCGCGCCGAGACACAGACTACGCTGGACCTAGCGTCTGCGCGGCTGCAGATCCGTTCATCTCAGAATCAGGAGTGGAAGGATTTTGCAGACGCGTTCAGTGCCTTGGCAGAGACCGCCTCTGCTCCCAGCGCGCTTTCGGCGTCGGCGTCCAACCAAGGCAATGGGGCTGCACTGCTTAGCTTGAGTGCCGAAAAAGCAATGAGGCGTGCACAGGCGCTCAAGAGATTGGCCGTCGCGGCGACCAGTCTGCAGAACGTTCTTGATTCGAACCAACGGGACGTGTTCGCCCAAATCGTACGCATGCACCTCAGACGGCGCGCGATGCGTCCCTGGATGCCGATGATGGACGTATACGCGCCGCCCTCCGATTCGAATGCCACGCAGAGCGACCCAACTGCCGATCCTCCCGGAGCCGGCGCGCATGGCGGCGGAGCTCATGGGGGTGGCTTTCAGGGGCCCGCTGGAGGTGGCCCGCATGTCGGTGGATCGCGCGGAGGCGGTGTATCCGGCGGAGGGTTCCACGGGGGACCGATCTCTGGCGGGATGATGCATGGCAGTCCCCGGGGCCGCTATAACGGCGCCGGCTTCCGCGGTTGGTGGTGGGGCCCTGGGTGGTTCGGCCTGGATCTCTATTTGGCAGCGTTGCCGTGGTACGACGAGGCCTATATCTGGGACGGCGTACCGTACTACTACGTCAATGGCGACTATTGGGTTTGGAACGGCGATGCCGGTGAATATGAGCAGGTACAGCCGCCCCCGCAGATTGCAGCGCAGGGTCCCGGTGAGGCGCCGAACGAGGGCCCTCGCTTGTTCGTCTACCCGAAGAATGGTCAGACGGCACAGCAGCAGTCCAAAGACGAATCGGAATGCAGCCATTGGGCAAGCGGTCAAACAGGGTATACCCCTCCCGGCGCTGCGGCAGGCCAGAGCAGTGGTTCCGTGAATCCGAACAGCGGCGCAGCGTCAGCCCAACGTCAGGGCTACCTGCGTGCCGAGAGCGCTTGCCTCGAAGGTCGCGGTTATAGCGTGGATTAACCCCCGCGGGGTATTCATGTGAGCGTTAAAACTACGTCACATTGATTCGCGTAGGTTAGATAGGATTGTGTATGGGAACTAAAGCACCACAATCGGAAAATCAAGCCGCGGACTGGATCTACCTGGACAGCCTAGGAGCCGATCCGCCAGATCTGCCGACCGCGCCCGGAGGTGGGCTGCCTTGCGATCAGTGCGGACAGATCATCGAACCGTCGCAAGTAGAGTACGTTCTGGAGGCAAAAGGGGAAGAGCCTCCGGTGCGACTGCACGTGCATTGTTATACCAGCTGGCGCGATAGTCAGTCTCGGGGCTGAAACAGCGAAACGCGCCTCTGAGGTTCCTCGCGCAAAAAGGGGCTAAGCGCCCCACCAGGAAATCCACCAACTGCAAGGTATCTCGCCGTCGCAGCCGCCAGCGCATCAACCCTTGATGCCTCAGCGATACTGCTCGCATGCCCATGCGGAGCTGGTGATCGCTCCAGCGCCGTCTGTGACCTCGGTGTCAAAGACAGACCTCGGACAAGTCTTCAACGGTAACCAAGCCGATGGTACTCGTCTCTCGTCGAATGGGCATCGAAGCCAACGTATGCTTCTCAGCTTACTCTTGCTGACCGGCATCCTGTTCGGCTCTGTCGCTGCAGTGATGGCGTTTCTAATTGTCTACAGCGAGTATCAAAAGCACAGGCTTACCAGGCTACGGTTGTGGAAAGAGGCACTGGGCAGCGCCCTCGTCGCCTTTATTGTGTTTCTCATCCTGGCCGTGCTCGTGGGATATTGGGCATCCCATCTAGGAAGGGGTAAATTCTAGGAATCGGGTATCCTGTTTGCTGCTGCATTCCTTTCCGCGTAGAAATCATCGTCCGACCTCAACATGTCAGGAATGTGCTGACTGCCATTGGATTACGGGTATCTACTAATGTCAGCTCTGGCCCTGGGCTGATAATTTATTTAGGCACCTGAAGACCATTCAGGTCAGAGTTCGCGGCAGGAGATGCGCGAGTGCGATTTGCCACACTGGACCCCCATGATGGGCAACAGGCACGCATCTGTTTCCTGCCGCGAGCTCCTCTTTTCCGATCCTCGTGTGACGCTATGCGCAGATGGCCTGTCAAGCGGCTAGAATCCCGGCTAATCAAGCTAGCTGTTTAAGTTGATCATCTCATCTTCGAGTCGAGCATAATCGTCCTCCCGTCCACCACGAATTTTCCGTAGCCGTGATGGTGGATTGTTCGAGGCTCCTTCTGCTTCGGATCGGTCCAGCCCTTGAGGACTTCAAGTACAAACAGGCAATACTTCTTGATAAGGCGCGTATCGGTGACCCGGCACTCGAGGTTAGCGAAGCATTCGGCGATCAACGGCGCTGATACGCATTGCGCTGGCTTGGAGGTAAGCCCAAATTCTTTGAATTTCGACACGTCACGGCCCGAGCAATTACCTATTTTCACAACCTTGGGCGCAAGCTTGACCGGTGGAATCGCGATAACGCATTCCTTGGTCTTGCTTAACGCGACGAAACTGTAGTTCCGGTCGCTGACAACGCAGGCGATCAGCGCCGGCTCGAATTCGAGCATCATATGCCAGGACATCGTCATAACATTGGCTCGGTCGGCGACTGCCGTCGTAAGCAGCACGACCGGTCCGGGTTCGATCAGCCGGTAAACGTTCCTGAGGGGCAGTTGCTTTAGCACCAAGCACCCTGCGGCGGCGCGTACACACGCGACTGCATAGGGACGCTATCCCCGGGCGTGCATGGACAGCCACCGGGGAAGGGTATGGATCCGGGTCGCCGCGTATGTATCTTAAGATGGATAGTCCGCACTGAGGCTGATCTCTTTACAGCGCTCGATCTGCTCCAGTTCACGTCGTAGCTGCCTCTCGACATTCTCGACGCCTTCGCGACCAAGTACCAGATGTTCCGGCGGCGCTGGCAGCTGCAACGCCCTGATTACCGCCTTGACAGCCCGTGCCGGGTCGCCAGGTTGAGTGCCGCTGTACTTCGACATTGCTCGTCGCCGTTTTCCGGCCGTTTGCTCGTAATCGCCGATAAAAACCGCTGATTGCTTGAGCGAACGGCCCGCCCAATCTGTGCGGAACGGGCCGGGCTCGACCAGCAGAACACGGATACCCAGAGGCGCCACTTCAGCGGCAAGAGCTTCCGACAGCCCTTCGACGGCGAATTTTGTCGCGGCATAATAACCCGAGCCCGGGAAGCCGATAATGCCGCCGATGGAGGCAATATTGACGATTGTCCCATGCCGGCGCGCCCGCATGCCGGGCAGGATTGCGCGAGTCATAGCGGCCAAGCCGAAGACATTGGTTTCGAATAGGGCACGGATTTCGGAGTCCTGACCTTCTTCGACGGCGGCCATATAGCCATAGCCCGCATTGTTGACCAGCACGTCAATGCGACCAAAGGCGCACTCGGCCTGACGAATAGCCTCGGCAATCTGGTCCGCTCGCGTCACGTCGAGTGCAAGTGCTTTCGCCTGTTCCTCGTACCCAGTGACGAGCGCGTCCAGTGTTGTTGGATCGCGTGCTGTGGCGACCATTCGGAATCCGTGGGCGAGCCCGGCGCGCACAAATTCTCGGCCGAACCCGGAGGAGGAGCCCGTGACGAACCAAACGGGTGAATCAGCAACGCTGTTTATCATGCGTCTTTTCTCCACACTGAGGCGACGGTGCAACCCATATTCATCTCGCCTCCCCTGTTGTGTGTGAGGCTAGGGTGTTACCGATGCTGGCGGATTGAGAGTCGACCTGGGCGCAAGGCCGCGTCGCTTCCCGTAGGCGCCCGTCCTGCAGCATCGGATGCTTCTCCTACCCGGTCTTTGCAGGGCTAGTCGCTGCGTTAGTTGTGAAATTCCAACGCATCCCAACGACCATCGATCTTCCATGCGGCGCATTGAAGCGTGTATCAAGTATGAGGTAGCCTTTTAATGGTTTATCATTTGATCGTCGCCTGACATACGTGGAAGTCACGATAGTTAGAATTGGCCATAAAGACTATCCATCCGCTCTGGGCGGGCGCTTCTTTGGGGTTTA